>JBQCHN010000001.1:0-2607 GCA_051954615.1 Mesorhizobium sp.
CAAGAGCTGGGGGCTGTTCTACCTCGTCGGCTTTTCGCTGTGCGTGGTCGCCTATGCCTACTGGCCCGGCAACCGCAAGGCCTTCACCCACGCCAAGATGAGCGTGCTCGACGACGATGACAGGCCGCTTGGGGACAGGCCCCTTGGGGGCAAGCCGTTCGGGCCGGAGGCATGACGATGGATCTCGGCAAGCAAGACCCCGTCACCGGACGCGTGACCACCGGCCATGAATGGAACGGCATCGAGGAACTGGAGACGCCGATCCCGAGGGTCGTCTTCTTCTTCCTTGGTGCGGCCTTCCTGGTTTCCGTCATCTGCTGGTTCCTCTATCCGACCTGGCCGCTGATCTGGACCTACAGCAAGGGCCTGCTCGGCATCGACCAGCGCGTGACCGTGACCGAGCAGGTCGAACGGGCCGCGGAGGCGCGTTCGGTCTGGACGGCGCAGGTGCTGGACAAGTCCTATGCCGACATCGAGGCGGACCCGGCGCTGATGCATCTGGTGACCGAGACGGGCCGCACGCTGTTCGTCGACAAGTGTGCCGCCTGCCACGGCGTCAACGCCACCGGCGGGCCGGGCTTCCCCGACCTTGCGGCCAAGGCGTGGCTGTGGGGCGGCGAGCCGGAGGCGATCGAGGAGACGATCCGCGTCGGCATCAATTCCACCAACGACGACACCCGCACTTCGCAGATGCTGGCCTTCGGCCGCGACGGCATCCTGCCGGCCGATGAGGTCGCGGACGTGGTTGCCTATGTGCGCTCGCTGTCAGGCCTGCAGCCGGCCGAGGGCGACGCGGCGCGCCTCGACAAGGGCAAGGAGGTATTCGCCGCCAACTGCGTCGCCTGCCACGGCGAGGACGCCAAGGGCAACAAGGACGTCGGCGCGCCCGACCTCACCGACGCCAACTGGCTCTACGGCAGCGACGTACAGAGCGTCTTTTCCACCGTCTATTCCGGGCGGCAGGGCCATATGCCGAATTGGGGCGCCAAGCTGTCGCCGCTCGATGTCAAGATCCTGACGCTCTACGTCCACACGCTCAAGGGAGCGGAAAATTGAGCGCCGGGCTGGCAGGAGGCGCTACGCCCGTCCGCCGCAATTGGCGGCTGATCGCGATTTCCATCGCCGCGGCGGTCATGGCGGTCTTCGTCGTCGCCAACGCGCATTTCATCTATGTCGCCTTCACCTCGCAACCGGACTGCGTGCCGCATGCGAAGGCGGCGGGGACGGCAAGCGGCGCCTTGCGCGCGGCGGATTCGGCATGTTGAAGGGGAGGCGGTCATGACGCATGTCGAGCAAAGCGAGAGGATCGTTCCGCTGGCCGAGCAGCGCCGGCGCCATCTGCCGTGGACGGCTGCGTTCGGCTGGCTCGGCGCCGGCTGGCGCGACCTTCTCAACCGACCGGGGCCGAGCCTGGCCTACGGGGTCGCGGTTTTCCTCGTCTCGCTGGTGATCGTGTGGGGGCTGTTCGCGTTCGGGCTGGACTACATCCTGTTCCCCGCGCTCGCCGGCTTCATGGTGATGGGGCCTCTGATCGCCATCGGCCTCTATGCGAAAAGCCAGGCCATTGAGGCAGGCAGGCCGTTCAGCCTGTCCAGCATGCTGTTCGTCAAGGCGAAAGCGGGCGGGCAGGTGCTGTTCATCGGCGTCATCCTGACGCTGCTGATGCTGTTGTGGATGCGCGCGGCCGTCATCGTCTACGCGCTGTTCTTCGGTCTGCGGCCCTTCCCGGGGCTCGACCACGTGGCGCAGATGCTGTTCACCACGCCGACCGGCTGGGCGATGCTTCTGGTCGGCTCGGTCGTCGGTGGGCTGTTCGCGGCCTTCTCCTTCGCCATCAGCACCTTCTCGGTGCCGATGCTGCTCGACCAGGATGTCGACGCCTTCACCGCCATGGGCACGTCCATCTCGATGGTGTTCCGCAACCTGCCGGTGATGATCGCCTGGGGCGTCATCGTCCTGGTGCTTTCCCTTCTCGGCGTCGTGACCGGGCTACTCGGGCTGATCGTCGTCTTTCCGCTGCTCGGCCACGCCACATGGCACAGCTACAAAGCGATCAAGTGAGCGCTTCGCGCGCGGCTTGTCTGCGAGGCCGCGCCTCGCCCTGCGCGGCGTGAGATGGGCAGCCTCGTCTTCCTGATCCCGATCGCGCTGCTTCTGGGCGCGGCGGCGCTCGGCGCCTTCCTGTGGTCGCTGAAAAGCGGCCAGTACGAGGATCTCGACGGGGCGGCCGAGCGCATCCTGATCGATGACGAAGAGGGCGAGGGGCGGCGGGAACCCGATCCTGACCTCAGAGATCGAGGTGCTCCTCGCTGACGAGGTTGTTCCCGGCATCGACGACGGCGCGCCAGACCGAGCGGCCGTTGCGCACCGTCAGCCGCCGCAGTCCTTCGTCGTCGCCGATGCCGATCTCGACCTGGCTGGTGATCTGGCCGAGGCGCATGCGTCGGCGCAGTTCCCGCTCGTCCAGCGCCAGCTTCGCACCGAGCAAAACGGGGTCGAGGAGGAAGTCTCCCTGCTCGTCACATGCCAGTATCATCGGGCTCTCTTTGATCCATCGCAACGTTGCGACAAGGTGCCTTTAAACATAGATTGACAATATATCTTTTG
>JBQCHN010000002.1:0-4148 GCA_051954615.1 Mesorhizobium sp.
CGCCGCTTGCCGCGTGGCTCGAACTTGAAGTGCTTCACCGCATTGGTGACGTAGGTTTTCTGCCGCGCGATGCCGGCCTCGTCGAGAATGGCGTCGAACACCTTGCCGGCTGGCCCGACGAACGGTTTACCGGCAATATCCTCCTGGTCGCCCGGCTGCTCGCCGACAAAGACGACCTCGGCGGTGTCCGGCCCCTCGCCGAACACGGTCTGCGTCGCGTCTCGCCACAGCGGGCAGCGGCGGCAGTCCTCGGCCGCCTCGCGGACTTCGGCCAAAGTCGCACTGTCGTTTGCCACTGTGAGTTCTGCACGGCTTGCCATTTTCGGCCTCCACCTGTGCAATGACGGGAGGCGAGCTTGGTTCCGCCGGTAGCCGCGGAACTCGCCTCGAAATTTGCTCCGACGAGTCATATGGCTGCGGTTTCGAGAACAGTAGCGCGGGCTCTCAGACCTCGTGCAGGTAGAGGTGGTAATCCAACTCGCTCACCGTGCGCGCCACGCGCAGATATTCCGCGTGCTTGATCTCGGTGAACGTCCGATGCAGGTCCGGTCCGAGCGCGTCCTTCAGGAAATCCGAGGCTTTCGCCGCCTCGATCGCCGCGCGCCAGTCCACCGGCATCGCCTTGCCGGCTTCGCTGGTGGCCTCGTAGCCGTTGCCGGTGGTTTCCGGACCGGGGTCGAGCTTCTCGTCCAGCCCCTTCGAAATGCCTGCCAGCATGGTCGCCGCGACCAGGTAGGGGTTGGCGTCGACGCCCGACGGCCGATGCTCGATGCGCCGCGCCTTGACCTCGCCGGCCGGCACGCGCAGCGCCACCGAGCGGTTGTTGACGCCCCAGGTCGGCGCCACCGGCGCGTAGGACTGCGAGACGAAGCGCCGCCAGGAGTTGGCGTGCGGGGCGAACACCAGCATGGATTCGGCCATGGTGGTCGCCAGTCCGCCGAGCGCATGCAGCAGTTCCGGCTTCCAACCTTCGCCGTCCTTTTCTGCAAAGACGTTGCGGCCGGCACCGTCTACCAGCGAGACATGGAAATGCATGCCCGAGCCGGCGTATTTCTCGATCGGCTTGGCCATGAAACAGGCGGTGACACCGTGGCGGCGCGCCTGAGTCCGCACGATGCGCTTCAACATGACGAGGTCGTCGGCGGCCCGAAGCACGTCGGTGCGGTAGTTCAGCGTCAGCTCGTATTGGCCCGGTGCATATTCCGAGATCACCGTCTCGGCCGGGATTCCTTGCGCCTTCGCCGCCGCATAGATGTCTGAGAACAGCGGTTCCATGCCGTGCAGGTGGTCGACCGAATAGACCTCGGTCTTGCCGCTCGCCCTGCCGTCGAGCACGGCGCGCGCCGGCTGCACCTTGCCGTCGGCGTCGCGCTCGTTGGCGAGCAGAAAGAATTCCAGTTCGAAGGCGCCGGCCGGGTGCAGGCCCTTCGCCGCGAGCCGCTCCACCTGGGTGACGAGCGCATGGCGCGGGTCGGAACTCATCGGCGTCCCGTCGAGATGGTGCATCGCCATCAGCACTTGCCCGCGCGCCGGGCTGGTTCCGTGCAGCGGCACCAGCGTGCCGGGGATCGGCCAGGCGCGCAGGTCGCCGTCGCCGGTTGCCCAGATCAGCCCGGTCTCGTGCACGTCCTCGCCGGTGATGTCGAGACCGAGGATGGAGATCGGCATGTGCCGGCCGTTTTTGTAGATGGCTTCCAGCTCGTGCCGGCGCACGATCTTGCCGCGACCGACGCCGTTGGCGTCGGTCAGCACGATGTCGATGGCTTCGATGTCGGGATGGGCTTCGAGGAAGGCTTGCGCCTCGGCGGGCATCGAGCCCGAAGGGGAAGTCATGATCGCTCTCGGTTGGTCTCGCCCGCTTGTCTCACGCCGCCAGCTTCGCCGCAACGTCGGTGAAGGCTGAGATCAGCCGGTCCACCTGCCGCGCCTTCGTGGCCGGCGAAACCAGCATCATGTTGTGGAAGGGCGCAATCAGCGCGCCGCGGTTGACCAGCGCGACGTGGATGGCGGCTTCCAGTTCCGGCGCGTGCGCGCCTTCCGCCGCGCCACCGTTCTTCAGCGGACCGGGGGCGCAGATGAACTCCACCCGCGCGCCGACGCGGGCGACATGCCAGGGCAGGCGGAAACGGTCGGTGACGGCGGTGAGACCGGCATCAAGCCGCATCGCCAGCCGCGCCATATGGGCGTAGTTTTCCTCCGTCATCACCTCTTCCAGCGTCGCCCGCATGGCGGCGAACTGCAGCGGATTGGCCGACAGCGTCGTGCCCATGCCGGAATAGCCCGGTTCCTTCGTGCGGTTGTAGGCGGCGTAGCGGTCGGCGACCGCACCGCTCATGCCCCAGATGCTCGCCGGCACGCCGCCGGCCACTGGCTTGCCGAGCACGAAGAGGTCCGGCTCCAGCCCGAAGGTTTTCGAGTAGCCACCGGGACCGGAGGAGATGGTGTGCGTCTCGTCGATCAAAAGCAGCGTGCCGGCCTTGCGCGTCAAGTCGCGCAGCGCTGCATGGAACCCCGGCTCCGGTAGCACCATACAGCTATTGGTCAGCACCGGTTCGGTGATGACGCAGGCCACGTCCTTGTCGGCAAGCGTCGCCTCCAGCGCCGGAATGTCGTTGAACTCAACGATCTTCGTGCGCGCCGTGAGGTCGCGGAATTCGCCGGCAAGGCCGGGACGGTTGATCGGTTTGCCGTCCTTCAGCCGCACCATCGTCTCGTCCACTGCGCCATGGTAGCAGCCGTTGAAGACGAGGATCTTGTCGCGGCCGGTCACCGCCCGCGCCACCCTCAGTGCGAAGCGGTTGGCGTCGGTGGCGGTGGTGGCGATCTGCCAGAACGGCAGGCCGAAATGCGCCTCCAGGAGACGCCCGAGCCCCAGCGCGTCTTCGGAGGGCAGCATGTAGGTCAGGCCGCGCGCCGCCTGCCGGCGGATGGCGCGCGCGACCGGCGGCGGCGAATGGCCGAACATCGAGCCGGTGTCGCCGAGGCAGAAATCGTCCAGCGCGTTGCCGTCGATATCGGTGATGCGCGGGCCCTTCGCGCTCTCGACGAGGATCGGGAACGGCGTCGGCCAGTCGCTCATCCAGTGCATCGGCACACCGCCGAAGAAGCCCTCGATGCCGTTGCCGATGCGCGCCTCGCTTTTCGGCCGCGCCTTGCGGAAGGTGGCCGCCTCGGTCTCGCGAAGTTCTGCGATGCGCGCGGCGTCTATACCGCCTTCATTTGTCGATGCCGCCCTTGCCGGATTCAAGATATGCCTGTCGAACTGCCCCTAGTGGCGGATTTGTAGCGTCCGGCCCGCGGGCAGGCAATGGCGGCTGCCACCATCACCCCGCTATGTCGATCACGCCGCAATCGCCGGTGGCGGTGCCGAAGACGATGCGGCGGCCTTCGCCGTCCCACATCAGCGCGGTGACGGCGCCCTTGCCGGGTCGGCGCAGCAATACCTCTTTCTGGTCGGCGAAGCGCGAGGCCAGTACCATGCCGTCGTCGTAGCCGATCGCCACCACCTCCTCGGAGGGATGGCAGGACACGCAGGTCACCATGGCGTCGCCGCGCGTACCGAGTTCCAGCGGCGCCTTGCCCATGGGGCCGTCCTTGCCCTGGAAGGGCCAGACGATCGCCGCCGGCGCACCGGAACTGGCCAGCCACTTGCCCTTGGTCGACCACGACAGGCTTTTGACCTTGGCCGGATAGCCCGACATGCGCATGTGTTTGCCGTCGGCGAGCTTCCAGCCATGCAGGGCGTTCTCCTGCATGGTGGTGACGAGGAAGGCGCCGTCCGGCGAGAAGGTGGCGCCTGTGTGCGCGCCGGCCCATTCCAGCTCGGTCGGCTTGCCGTCGGTGGCCGGAAAATGCAGCGTTGCGCCGTTGTAGCGGGCGACCGCGATGCGCATGCCCTTCGGCGCGAAGGCGATGCCTTCCACCGAGCGGGGGTGGGCGAACTCCTTCACCTTGCCGTCGGCGAAGCGCACGAAGGCATTGCGCCCCGCGCCATAGCCGACCGCGCCCTGCGGGCCGGCGGCCACGCTGGTGATCCACTTTCGGCCGGCGCTCGCCAGTTCCTCGACCGTGCCGTCGGC
Organism: Mesorhizobium sp.; assembly: GCA_051954615.1. Lineage (GTDB taxonomy): Bacteria > Pseudomonadota > Alphaproteobacteria > Rhizobiales > Rhizobiaceae > Mesorhizobium. The sequence goes on from JBQCHN010000002.1 coordinate 4,080, forward strand.
CTTGACGGAAAAGACCTTGCCGTCCTCGCCGGCGGTGACGAGCCGGTTTGCCGCCGCGTCGAGCGCTGT
>JBQCHN010000003.1:0-2866 GCA_051954615.1 Mesorhizobium sp.
CATCGCCTTCAAGGACGACCCCGACCGCTACGTGCTGCAGGGCGTCCACATGATCATCGAGGGCGATCACCAGCGCGCCTGGAAGGACGGCGAGAAACACGAGAGCCGGCTGGTCTTCATCGGCCGCGACCTCGACGCCGAACGGCTGAGGAAAAGCTTCGAGGCATGCCAGGCGGCATGATTTTCATCGTCGGCGCCGCCCCTCATCCGCCTGCCGGCACCTTCTCCCCGTAAGAACGGGGGAGAAGGAAGCTCTCTGGCGTTGGCGATTCCCCTCTCCCCGTCCTTACAGGGAGAGGGTAAGGGTGAGGAGCAGCGCCAACATCGGATGGAACAGCTTTCGTGCCCACAGTCGCCCCCCTTGATATCGACGGCCATTGCCTCGCCGCCGTCTTCCTGAACGACATCCCCTTCTTCGCCTTCGCCGACGGCGCAGTGCATCGGCTCGACCATGGCCACAAGACCGTGCAGGCCAATGACGGCCTGCTGTGCACCGCGCTCGACGCGGCGGCAAACCGGCTCGTCACCGCCGGCGAGGACGGCAAGGTCTTTTCCGTCAAGGCCGACGGTACCGTCCAGGAACTGGCGAGCGCCGGCCGAAAGTGGATCACCAGCGTTGCCGCCGGCCCGCAGGGCGCGGTCGGCTATGGTGCGGGGCGCAATGCCTTCGTGCGCTTCGCCGACGGCAAGGTGAAGGAGTTCGCCCATCCCCGTTCGGTGGAAGGCATCGCCTTCGCGCCGAAGGGCATGCGAATCGCGGTCGCCCGCTACAACGGCGCGACGCTGCATTTTCCCGCCGCCGACGGCAAGCCGACCGAGCTGGAATGGGCCGGCGCGCACACCGGCGCCACCTTCTCGCCGGACGGCGCCTTCCTCGTCACCACCATGCAGGAGAACGCCCTGCATGGCTGGAAGCTCGCCGACGGCAAACACATGCGCATGTCGGGCTATCCGGCCAAGGTGAAAAGCCTGTCGTGGTCGACCAAGGGCAAGTGGCTGGCCAGTTCCGGTGCGCCGGCGGCGATCGTCTGGCCCTTCCAGGGCAAGGACGGCCCCATGGGCAAGGCGCCGCTGGAACTCGGCACGCGCGGCGACGCCATGGTGACCTGCGTGTCCTGCCATCCCTCCGAGGAGGTGGTGGCGATCGGCTACGACGACGGCATGGTGCTGGCCTCGCGCTTCGCCGACCAGAAAGAGGTGCTGCTGCGCCGGCCGGGCAAGGGCGCCGTCACCGCGCTGATGTGGGACGGCGAAGGACGCCGCATCGTCTTCGGCACCGCCACCGGTGATTGCGGCGTGATCGACATAGCGGGGTGATGGTGGCCGCTATCATTGCCTGCCCGCGGGCCGGACGCTACAAAAACGCCATCATGGGCAACGCGACAGGCATATCTTGAATCTGGCAAGGGCGGCATCGAAAAGTCAGGGCGGCGTTGACGCCGCGCGCATCGCAGAACTTCGCGAGGCCGAGGCGGCCATGTTCCGCAGGGCGCGGTCGAAAAGCGAAGCAAGGCTAGGCAACGGCATCGAAGGCTTCTTCGGCGGCGTGCCGATGCACTGGATGAGCGACTGGCCGACGCCGTTCCCGATCCTCGTCGAGAGCGCGAAGGGCGCGCGCATCACCGATATCGACGGCAATGCGCTGGACGATTTCTGCCTCGGCGACACCGGCTCGATGTTCGGCCATTCGCCGCCGCCGGTGGCGCGCGCCATCCGCCGGCAGGCGGCGCGCGGCCTGACCTACATGCTGCCCTCCGAAGACGCGCTGGGGCTCGGGCGCCTTTTGGAAGCGCATTTCGGCCTGCCGTTCTGGCAGATCGCCACCACCGCCACCGACGCCAACCGTTTCGCGCTGCGCGTGGCGCGGGCCGTCACCGGCCGCGATAAAATCCTCGTCTTCAACGGCTGCTATCATGGCGCGGTGGACGAGACGATGGTGCGGCTGAAGGACGACCGCGCCATCAACCGGCCGGGGCTGGCCGGCGAATTCCGCGACCTCACGGCGCGCACGAAGATCGTCGAGTTCAACGACATTCCGGCGCTGGAGGCGGCGCTTGCCGACAAGGACGTTGCCTGCGTCATCACCGAGCCGGTGCTGACCAATTCCTGCATGGTGCTGCCCGAGCCCGGCTTTCACGCAACCCTGCGCGACCTCACCCGCAAGGCCGGCACGCTGCTTTTGATCGACGAGACGCACACCATCTCCTCCGGTCCCGGTGGCTACACCAAAGCCTTCGGGCTGGAGCCGGACCTGTTCGTTCTGGGCAAGCCGGTGGCCGGCGGCGTGCCGGCGAGCGTGTGGGGCATGAGCAGTGCGGTGGCCGACCGCTACGCCGCCTACAACCGCACGAAGGAACCCGGCTATTCCGGCATGGGCACGACGCTGTCGGCCAATCCGCTGCAGTTCGCCGCCATGCGGGCGACGCTGGAAGAGGTGATGACGGAGGAAAACTATGCCCATATGGCGCGGCTGGCGATGCGGCTTGATGTCGGTCTCACCGCCGTCATCGACCGTTTCGGCCTGCCCTGGCATGTCGCGCGCGTCGGCGCTCGGGTGGAGTTCATCTGCGCGCCCGGTCCGTTGAAGAACGGTGGCGAGGCGGAAAGCGCGCATGCGCCGGAACTGGAAGCCGCCATCCACGTCGCGCTGGTCAACCGCGGCGCGCTGATTGCGCCCTTCCATAACATGATGCTGGTCTCCCCCGCCACGAAGGCGCGGCAGGTGGACCGGCTGATCTCGGCCTTCGCCGACGTTGCGGCGAAGCTGGCGGCGTGAGACAAGCGGGCGAGACCAACCGAGAGCGATCATGACTTCCCCTTCGGGCTCGATGCCCGCCGAGGCGCAAGCCTTCCTCGAAGCCCATCC
>JBQCHN010000004.1:0-4006 GCA_051954615.1 Mesorhizobium sp.
CGCTTCTCGAAGCCGGCGTAGTCGGCCGCCTTCATGGCCATGTCGAGCGAGGTGGCGAAGTCGCCGGCGTCATAGTTCATGATGACGGGCGTCTGGTGCGGGAAGGACGTGATGAAGTTCTTGCGGCGCAACTCGGCCGGCGAGATGCCGAACTGGCGCGCCGAGACCTCCATCATGCGCTCGATCAGGAAGGCCGCCTCCGGCCGCCCTGCCCCGCGATAGGCATCGACGGGCGCGGTGTTGGTATAGACAGCCTTGACGTTGCCGAGGATGGCCGGGATGTCGTACTGGCCCGACAGCAGCGTCGCGTAGAGGTAGGTCGGCGTCGCCGACGAGAACAGCGACATGTAGGCGCCAAGATTGGCGATCGTCTCGACCTTGAAACCGAGAATCTTGTGATCCTTGTCGAAGGCCATTTCGGCATGGGTGTGATGGTCGCGACCGTGCGCATCGCACAGAAAGCTTTCCGTGCGGTCGGCAACCCATTTGACCGGCACGCCGGTCTTCTTCGAAGCCCACAGGCAGACGATCTCTTCCGGATAGATGTAGATCTTCGAGCCGAAGCCGCCGCCGACGTCGGGCGCGATGACGCGCAGCTTGTTTTCCGGCGCCACGTTGTAGAACGCGCTCATCACCAGGCGGGCGACGTGCGGGTTCTGCGAGGTCGTCCAGCAGGTGTAGTGGTCCTCGGCCTTGTCGTAATGGCCGAGAGCGGCGCGCGGCTCCATGGCGTTCGGCACGAGCCGGTTGTTGACGATATCCATTTTGACGACGTGCGCGGCCTTCTTGAAGGCGGCAGCCGTCTCGTCGGCATTGCCGAGATCCCAGTCGAAGATCAGGTTGTTTTCGGCTTCGGGGTGGAGCTGCGGCGCACCCTTGTCCATCGCCTTGGAGGCGTCGACGACCGCCTTCAGCTCCTTGTAGGTGATCTCGACCGCCTCGGCGGCGTCGCGTGCCTGGCCCTTGGTGTCGGCAACTACGATGACGACGGCGTCGCCCACATAGCGCACCTTGTCGACGGCGAGCGGCGACCAGGCGCCCATCTTCATCGGCGAGCCGTCCTTCGAGTGGATCATCCAGCCGCAGATCAGGTTGCCGATGCCGTCGGCCTTCAATTCCTTGCCGGTCAAGACGCCGATGACGCCCGGCATGGCCTTGGCCTTGGAAACGTCGATCTTCTTGATCTGTGCATGCGCGTGCGGGCTGCGCACGAAAGCGGCATGCTTCATGCCGGGGACCACCATGTCGTCGACATAACGTCCCGCGCCGGTGATGAAGCGCTTGTCTTCCTTGCGCGCCACGCGGGCGCCAACGCCTTCGATACCCATCAGAGTTCTCCTCCAGAACCTTCGGCAAGGGAATATGGGAGTAGGGCAATAAGGCAGCAGGGACTGAAGCCAGCCGCTCCCTTAGCCCTATTCCCTTCTCACGCCGCCTTCTTCGCCTTGCCCTTGGCTGCCTTGCCCATCGTTGCGGAAGCGGCCAGGATCGCCTTGACGATGTTGTGGTAACCGGTGCAGCGGCAGATGTTGCCTTCCAGTTCCGCGCGCACGGTGGCCTCGTCGAGACCCTCCGGATGGCGGCGGATCATGTCAGTCGCCGTCATGATCATGCCAGGCGTGCAGAAGCCGCATTGCAGGCCGTGATGTTCCTTGAACGCGGCCTGCACTGGGTGCAGGTCGGCACCGTCCGCCAGCCCCTCGATGGTCACCACCGTCGAACCCGACGCTTGTGCCGCGAGCATGGAGCAGCTCTTGACCGCCTTGCCGTCAACGTGGACGACGCAGGCGCCGCACTGCGACGTATCGCAGCCGACATGGGTGCCCGTCAGGCCCAGATGCTCACGCAGGAAATGGACCAGCAGCGTGCGATCCTCGACCGCGCCGCTGACCTGCCTCCCGTTTACCGTCAACGAAACTTGCGACATGAAGCCTCCCCTGGGTATTCAACCTTGGTATGCGGCAACGGCACGACGTAAGCCGCGTGCGCTATTCTAAGCACCAATAACGGGACAGCAACAGCCCGCGGCTTCCCGAGCCATATTGTACTTTAGGTCACGTAGTTTTTTGCCGGCCGCTTGCCAAAGCCGGGCGCGACGATGACAATACCGGAGCTATCCGCTGGAGGCGCGGAAGCGGGAGGAATTTTCGGGAGAACGACGCTGGCCTGTTCGCGGACGCGCTATGCATGCGGCCTGACGGCGCTCACCACCGACGAGCCCGATATGGAAGCCTTTGCCCAGGCGATTGCCGCCGAGGCGGCCGCGATCGACGCCGCCTTCGCGCTGATCTTCTTCTCCCAAAGCCTCGTCGATGCCACGGACCTTGCGACCGCGCTGAAGGCGCATGCACCCGGACTGCGCCACGCCGGCTGCTCCACCGCCGGCGAAATCACGCCGCAGGGACTGGAGGAAGGGCACGTCCTGGCCATGCTTTTGCCGACCCCCGCCTTCTCCGCGGCCAGCACCATGATCGACGACCTGTCGACCGTGGGAATGGACCGCATTACCAGCGAGGTCGAGAACCTGCGCAGAACGCTGCCGAAGGCCGGCGGCCCGGAGCGCCGCACCTTCGCGCTGTGCTTCATCGACGGACTTTCATACGCCGAGGAGGCCGTCACCTCCGCCATCCATTGGGGCTTGGACGACATACCCCTGATCGGCGGCTCGGCCGGCGACGACCTGAAATTCGAGACCACGCGCCTGATCTGCGACGGCCGCGTCGCCACCGACAGCGCCGTCATCGTCCTCGTCGACACGCCGATCCCCTTCCATGTCTTCAAGACCGACAATTTCGTTCCAACCGACGAAAAACTGGTGGTGACGGCGTCCGATCCCGACCATCGCATCGTGCGCGAGTTCAACGCCGCCAACGCGGCCGGCGAATACGCCGCTTCCGTCGGCATCGTGCCCGAGACGCTGACGCCGCTGTCTTTCGCCTCGCATCCGGTCGTCGTCAGGGTGGGTGGCGAATATTACTGCCGGTCCATTCAAAAGATGAACACCGACGGCTCGCTCTCCTTCTTCTGCGCCATAGACGACGGCGTGGTGCTATCCATCGCGCAGCCGAAGGGGATGGTTGAAACGACCCGCGCCGCCCTCGACGACGTCGAGCAGCGGCTGGGTGGCATCGACATGATCCTCGGCTTCGACTGCGTGCTACGTCGACTCGACGCGGAGAACCGCCAGGTGCGCCGCGACATCTCCGAACTCTACCGGGACAGGCGCGTCGTCGGCTTCGGCACATACGGCGAGCAATACCGCTCCATGCACCTCAACCAGACCTTCACCGGCATCGCCTTCGGCCCGACGAGGCAGAAGCAGCGGCAGGCGGCGGAGTAGCGCCGTGCCCTTGCGCGACATCGAAGACGTCGAGCGCCTGAAGAAGATCAACGCGGCGCTGGTCAGCCGCGTCGAGCGCTCGATGGACCAGCAGGGCAATGCCTTTTCGCTGTTCCAGACCGCAATCTCGCTGGAAAACCGCGTGCGCATGCGCACGGAGGAACTGCACGCCACATTGCGGCACCTCGAACAATCCAACATCGACCTGTCGGCCGCCAAGGAGAACGCCGAGCAAGCGAACCTGTCCAAGACCCGCTTCCTGGCCGCCGCCAGCCACGACGTGCTCCAGCCGCTCAATGCCGCGCACCTGTCCGTTTCGGCACTGGCTGAAGTACAGACCAGCGAGGAAGGCAGGAAACTTGTTCTGCAGGTCGAGCGCTCGCTGCAAACGATGGAAGACCTTCTGCGCACGCTGCTCGACATTTCCCGCCTCGACGCCGGCGTCGTCCAGCCGGAAATCGTCGACGTCAGCCTGGAGACGCTGTTTTCGTCGTTGCGCTCGGACTTCCAGCCCGTGGCCGAGATCAAGGGGCTGGGACTACGCTTCCGGCCGGTCAATATCGCCGTGCGATCCGACCGTACGCTGCTCCGGCGCATCCTGCAGAACATCCTCTCCAACGCCCTGCGCTACACGCGCACCGGCGGCGTCCTGGTCGGCACCCGCCA
>JBQCHN010000005.1:0-7589 GCA_051954615.1 Mesorhizobium sp.
CGCACCGGCGACACGCCCGCCCACAAGCGCCAGCGGCAGAAGCTGGCCCCTCCGGATATTCTTCTCACCACGCCCGAGCAGCTTGCCCTGCTGATCGCCGGCGGTGACGCCAAGCGCTTCTTCGAGGATCTGAGCGTCGTCATCTTCGACGAACTGCATTCGCTGGTCACTTCCAAGCGTGGGCACCTGCTGTCTCTGGGACTGGCGCGGCTGCGCAGCCTCAAGCCGGACCTGCGCGCCATAGGCCTGTCGGCCACGGTGGCCGAGCCGGACGAGTTGCGACGATGGCTGGTGGGGCAGCGTATCTCCCCCCTTGAGGGGGAGATGCCCGGCAGGGCAGAGGGGGACACTTCAGGGATACCGAGCACTGCCGCGCTGACCCCTCCTGATCGCCCTTCGGCTGACCATCCTCCCCTCAAGGGGGAGGGGTCGCCCATGGCCGGTCTCGTCACCGTGGCCGGCGGCGCCAAGCCCGATATCTCGATCCTAGACTCCGAGCAGCGCGTGCCGTGGGCGGGGCATTCGGCGCGCTATGCCATCCCCGAAATCTACGACCAGATCCGGCGCCACAGGACGACGCTGCTGTTCGTCAACACCCGCAGCCAGGCCGAGCTGCTGTTCCAGGAACTGTGGCGGGTGAACGAGGACTCGCTGCCGATCGCGCTCCATCACGGCTCGCTCGACGTCGGCCAGCGCCGTCGCGTCGAGAAGGCGATGGCCGATAATGCGCTGCGCGCCATCGTCGCCACCTCGACGCTCGACCTCGGCATCGACTGGGGCGACGTCGACCTCGTCGTCCATGTCGGCGCGCCGAAGGGCGCGAGCCGGCTGGCGCAGCGCATCGGCCGCGCCAATCACCGCATGGACGAGCCGTCCAAGGCGATCCTCATCCCGGCCAACCGCTTCGAGGTGCTGGAGTGCCGCGCCGCGCTCGACGCCAACTATCTCGGCGCACAGGACACACCGCCCCTTTTGGCAGGTTCGCTCGACGTGCTCGCCCAGCATGTGCTCGGCACCGCCTGCGCGGCTTCCTTCGACGCGGACCAACTCTATGTCGAGGTGACGAGCGCGGCCCCCTATGCCGAACTGTCGCGGAAAGACTTCGACCGCGTGGTCGATTTCGTCGCCACCGGCGGTTATGCGCTGAAAAGCTACGAGCGCTACGCGCGTATCCGCAAAACGAAGGAGGGGCTGTGGCGCGTCACCCATCCGCGCGTCGCCCAGCAGTACCGGCTGAACGTAGGCACCATCGTCGAGATGCCGGAACTCAACGTGCGTTATGTGCGCTCGGGCAGGGTGGCCGGTTACGGCGGCAGGGTGCTGGGCAAGGTCGAGGAGTATTTCGCCGAGACGCTGCGCCCCGGCGACAATTTCCTCTTCGCCGGCAAGGTGCTGCGCTTCGAAGGCATCCGCGAAAACGAGTGCGTGGTCTCCTCGGGCGGCTCGTCGGCGCAGATCATCGTGCCGTCCTATGCCGGCGGCAAATTTCCGCTGTCGACCTATCTGGCCGACCAGGTGCGCGGCATGCTGGCCGATCCCGAGCGCTGGCAGGCGCTGCCGGAGCAGGTGGCCGATTGGCTGAGACTCCAGAAGGAAAAATCCATGCTGCCGAAGCGCGGAGATCTTCTGGTCGAGACCTTTCCGCGCGCCGATCGCCATTTCATGGTCTGCTACCCGTTCGAGGGAAGGCTGGCGCACCAGACGCTCGGCATGCTTCTGACGCGACGGCTGGAGCGAGTGGGCGCCCGCCCGCTCGGCTTCGTCGCCACCGACTATTCTCTCGCCGTGTGGGCGCTGGATGACATGGGCGCGCTGTTTTCGGCAGGAAAGCCGTCGCTCGGGCAACTGTTCGACGAGGACATGCTGGGCGACGACCTAGAGGAATGGCTGAACGACTCGTGGATGCTGAAGCGCATGTTCCGCAATTGCGCCGTCATCTCCGGCCTGATCGAAAAGAAGTTCCCGGGACAGGAAAAGACCGGCCGGCAGGTCACCGTCTCGGCCGACTTGATCTACGACGTGCTGCGCGGCCACGAGCCGGACCATGTCTTGTTGCAGGCGACGCGCGCCGACGCCTCCGCCGGCCTGCTCGATGTCGGCAGGCTGGCCGACATGCTCTCGCGCATTCGCGGCCGAATCGTGCATAGGAAACTGGAGCAGATTTCGCCGCTGGCGGTGCCGGTGATGCTGGAGATCGGCCGGGAATCGGTGAACGGCGGGGCGAACGAGAGCTTGCTGATGGAGGCTTCCGACCTGATCGCCGAGGCGATGGGCGAGGCCGGCGAGGCGCCGGCGCGCAACGGGCCGGTGGTGACGCTGCATGGCACCGCGCCGAAAGCCGGCCATGCCGAGCGAAAGAGGGTTGGAACCGCCGACTATGGCCGCCGCAGCGTGAGATCGAAATGACTGCAGTTCACCGCGCCAATGCCATCGCCGCCGCAGGCCTTGTCGGCCTCGCCGGGGAATGCGCGGTCTGCGATCCGCGCGGCGTGCTCTATTTCCCCGATTTCGGCCTGCTCGCCGTCTCCGACCTGCATCTGGAGAAAGGCTCCGCGATCGCCCGGCGCGGCGCGCTGATCCCGCCTTACGACACGGTGGCGACGCTGGCGCGGCTGGCCGAGGCGGTGTCCGATTACCAGCCGCGCATCGTCGTCAGCCTCGGCGATTCCTTCCACGACGGCTGGGGCGCGGAGCGGCTGCCGCTGCCGTTCCGGCAGCGGCTGGAGGCTCTGATGACCGGCCGCGACTGGTTCTGGGTGACCGGCAACCACGATCCGGACGCGCCGGCCGACCTGCCCGGCGAGACGGTGCGGGAACTCGCATTCGGCTCGCTGATCCTGCGCCACGAGCCTTCGGGCACCTATGTCGAGGGCGAGGTCGCCGGCCACCTGCATCCCTGCGCACGCATCGTCCAGCGCGGCCGCTCGGTCAGGCGCCGCTGCTTCGCCGGTGACGGCTCGCGCATGATCATGCCGGCCTTCGGTGCCTATACCGGCTCGCTCAACGTGCTCGACCGCGCCTATCGCGGCCTGTTCAGACACGAGACGTTGATGGCCTACATGCTGGGCGCCGACCGCGTCTTTGCCATGCCGGGCTCGATGCTCAGGCCGGGATAGCCCGCGACTTCATGGCCGTCCAAGGCTGGACCGGGCTTTTGTCAGCGCTTCGGCCGGATTTGCCGCGACCGCCATGGGGTAGGGCGAGGATTTCGACCGCGCCGGCAGCGCCCGTTCCAAATCCGCACGCTCCGCTGCGTCTTCGACGACGTAGGCGGTGAGCCGCACCAGCCGGCCAAGCTCTGCCTTGCGCGCCTTCATCCACAGCACCATGGGCTTGCCGGCAGGCGGCTGCGGCCTGTCCCGTGCATCAACGATCACCGCGAAGGGTTGGCCGCGCGCCAGCAGCGTATCGTACTCGCCGACCCATCCATGGCCGTCGGCCTCCGTCTGCAGGGCGCCGGCGGCGGTGTAGATGTCCGGTTCGATCTCGCGGAAATAGCGCATCGCACTTTGCCCACAAAACATGACTGTTTAAGTCATATATTTTCAGGCCCACATTGGCAACCCGTACGAGATTTCGGCTGGATCAATCCTTGCGGAAGACGAGGCGGCCCATCCAGCCCGTCAGCATGGCCAGCGATACCGACAGGAAACCGTAGAAGAAGCCGTGGTTGTGGGCGAGGCGGAACACTGCCTGCTCGAAGCCGGATTTGCGGATTTCGAGCTGTGCCGAGCTTTCCTTCACGAACACGCCGTTCTTGAACAGGAAGGCGCGCGCCTTGTGCGTGCCTACCGGCACGTCCGGCGCCAGCCTGACCGTGGCGCGGAAGAGGTTCTGCGACAGGAAGCGCACGCCGCCGACATTCTCGCTGTAGAGGCCGGTCGCCGTCTTGCGCTGGCGCAGCGCCTTGGTGAATTCGGCGATGGTCGTCGGTGGCGCCTCGGGGTCTCCCGGCTGCATGTAGATGTTGTTGGCGCCGAGCGAGAGTTGCTTGTAGCTGTCGGGCTGGGTGATGTCCTGGAAGGGACGCGTCGAGGCCACCGAATAGGAGACCGGCACGTTCTCGAACTGCTCGGATTCCAGGTTGATCCAGACGCCGAGCACGCGGTCCTTGCGCCGCACGACGACCGGCCGCGCCGGGCCTTCCAGCACGACGACGACGTCGTAGCGGCCTTGCCGGGCGATCTGCGGGTCGGCGTCCTCGAGCGCGCCGAAGATGGTGAGATCGGCGCCGGAAAATCCGGCGGTGATGGAAACGGCGTCCGTCGACAGGCCGATCTGGATGCCTTCCTCGTGCGGTGTCTGGGCGCGCGCGGCCGGGATTGCTGTCGCTAGCGCCAGCATCGCAAGGAGAGCGAGCCTTGCCGGCCGCATCAGCCCATCCCCGGCACGGAAAGAGAGTAGAGGTTCGGCGGCGTGGCGAACAGGTCGACGGCGAGCCTCAGCGCCACCGCCAGCACCAGCAGCGCCAACAGCGCGCGCAGCTGCTCGCCGCGCAGCCGCTGCCCCGCCTTGACGCCGTACTGGGCGCCGGCGACGCCGCCCACCATCAACAGGAAGGCCAGCATCACGTCCACCGTCTGGTTGGTGCTGGCATGAACCAGCGTCGTGTAGGCGGAGGTGAAGATGATCTGGAACAGCGAGGTGCCGATGACGACGTTGGTCGGCACGCGCAGCAGGTAGATCAGCGCCGGCACCATGATGAAGCCGCCGCCGACGCCCATGATCGAGGACAGGAAGCCGATCGCCACGCCGAGCCCGATCACCGGGATGACGCTGACGAACAGTTTTGAGGCGCGGAAGCGCATCTTCAGCGGCAGCCGGTGAATCCAGTTGTGCTGGCCGGACTTCTTCAGCGTCGGCGCCGTGCCCGAGCGCGTCGCGCGCAGCGCGTTGACGCTTTCGTAGAGCATCAGCCCGCCGACCGTGCCGAGCATGACGACGTAGAGCAGCGAGATGAACAGGTCGAGCTGGCCGAGCGAGCGCAGCAGCGCGAACACCCATATGCCGAACGTCGAGCCGACGACGCCGCCGGCAAGCAGCACCCCGCCCAGCTTGAAGTCCAGCGTGCCGCGCTTCATGTGCGAGAGCGCGCCGGAGAAGGAGGAGGCGATGACCTGGTTGGCGCCGGTGGCCACCGCGATCGCCGGCGGGATGTTGTAGAAGATCAGGAGCGGCGTGATGAGGAAGCCGCCGCCGACGCCGAACATGCCCGACAGGAAGCCGACCGCGGCGCCCATGGCGAGCAGCACGAGAATATTGACGGAAATTTCCGCGATCGGGAGATAGATGCCCACCCGTCCGTCTCGACCAGTTTGTCCTCGGGCCGGTAAAGCCCAGGCCGGTATAACACCGAAAAGCTAATCTGTTCTTGCGCCGGCAGCGCGGCGGGAAAAATCCCGCCGCGCTGCCGAAACGAAAACCATCTCAACCGTTTAACAGGCGAAACTATGGCCGGGCGTCACGTCAGCGACGCCGTCCGCCTCATTTGCGCGCCAGAAGCGCCTTCACCAGCTTTTCGTCGACCGTGCCGGTCGCTTCCAGCCCGCTGTCTTTCTGGAAGGCCATGATCGCCTTCTTGGTCCGGTCGCCCATGACGCCGTCGGTGCCGCCGGCGTCGTAGCCGTTCTTGTTGAGGATCTTCTGGATGTTCTGCACCGCCTTCTTCATGTCGATGCTGGCGGTGGTGGTGGGAACGTCCTGCCAGGCGTCGGGGATATCGACGGTGTTGGCGGCCGGGTCGAGCGGCTTGGCCTTCCACAGTTCGACGGCGGCGCGCGCCTTTTCCAGCTGTTCGGGACGCAGCGCGTTGGCGATCTCGTCACGCTTGGCGGCGGCGTCCTTGTCGCCGGTCTTGGCGACCAGCGCGAACCACTTGTAGGAGGCCTCCAGGTCCTGCTTCATGCCGACGCCCTTGGCGGCCAGGATGCCGAGGTTGAACTGGCTGTCCTTGACGCCGAGGTCGGCCGCCTCCTGGAACCAGTGCGTGGCCGACTGGTTGTCGGCGGTGCCGTCGGCCGCCATGGCATAGAGCACTGCCAGGTTGTGCATGGCACTGGCGTTGCCCTGCTCGGCGGCGAGCTGGTACCAGGTCTTCGACTTGGCGATGTCGCGCGCCACGCCGGTGCCCTTCTCGTAGAAATTGCCGATGCGGTACTCGGCCGGCGCAAAACCGAGGTCGGCCGCCTTCTGGTACCACTTGGCTGCTTCGGCCATGTCTTCATTGACGCCGCGCGCCTCGGCATAGCGCGAGCCGAGCTCGAACAGCGCCTTGGGATCGCCCTTGGCCGCGGCCTCGCGCAGCGCCGGCGGGTTGATGCCGGCCGGCACTTCGATGGCGACGTCGGCAGCTGGAGCGGTGGGCGCAACGGCACTCGTGGTTTCGTCGACGCTCGCGACCTCGGTGTTTTGAGCCGGCGCGACCGGTGCGGCTTCGACCGGTGCTGCCGGTGCGGCCTGCGTATCATCGGCGGGGATGGCATTGCTCGCCTTCGCGGCGGCTTCCGCCATGGCCATGTCGTCCTGTTCCGCGACCTGGCTTTGTCCGTCGATGGCGGCCGCCGCATTCTGCTGCGGCTTCGCATCCGGCTCGTTGTCGACCACGCGGACAGGCGCGGCGTCGTCGAAGCTCGTCGGTGCGGTGGCACTCTCTACCGGGGCGGAGGGCGTGGCCGGCGCGGTCGCGGCCGACGTGTCGGCAGCCATCGCGACGCGGCTGTCGGCGATCCGTGCCGGCTCGTTGGCTGCGGTCTGCTGCGGATCGGACAGGAAAGCCTTGCCAAGCTGCAGGCCGGCCAGCGCCAGCATGATCGCGGCGGCGGCCATCAGGATCGGCTTGCGCCGCGCCTTGATGAGATCGCCGATGCGCAGTGCCTTGACCGGCCCGGTCACGGTGGACTGGCGCTTGAGCGCCTCGGCTTCGGCCGCTGCCGCCTGGGCGGCGCGGCGGGCGGCGGCGATGAAATCGGCCTTGGCGACGTCGCCTTCGCCGCCCTTGGCCGGCTGGCCGCGTTCGTCGCGCACCCGCTTCATGATGGCGTTGAGGTCGGGTGCGCCCGAACCGGGTTCGAGCGGCCGGTTGATCAGCTTGGGCTCCAGCGGCTCGTCGATGTCGACGCTGGGGGCCTCGGCCGCAGCGCTGGCGACGGGTGCCGCTTCGGCCTGCTCGCTCTGCCGGCGCAGCTTGAAGGCGCGCGCAAGGCCACCGAGCCGCGACTTGCGGTCGCCGCCCTGTTCCACGGTTTCGGAGCCGAGCGCGGCGCGCGCCGCATCGGCGGCGGCTTCGGCCGGAGTGCGGACCATCGGCTCCTTGCCGGCCGAAATGCTTGGTGCGTCAATGCCGCCGGCCAGCGGCAACGCTTCGCTGATGTCGAGCGCCGGCGCCTCGCGCACGGCGATCTTGGCGCGGGCAGGTTCGGCAACAGGCTCGGCAACAGGTCCGCTGGGGGCGCCTTCCAGCGAGCCCAGCCGGTCGACGATCTTCAGCAGCGTGTCGTGGATCGCCTCGAAGGTCTTGGTGTTGCGCTCGTCGGAACGGCGCGTCAGCCCCTCCAGCGTCTTGAGGTCATTGGCCAGGCCGGCGACGGCCG
>JBQCHN010000006.1:0-4490 GCA_051954615.1 Mesorhizobium sp.
CGGCTGTTCGGCATCGCCGTCTTCGCGCAGAAGAACGCCTATACGTGCGGAGCGCTGGGCTGGTTCACGCGCCGGCTGGCCGAACGCGGACTGGTGGCGCTGGCCGCCACCAACGGGCCGGCGCTGCTGGCCGGCGGCGGCTCGATCAAGCCGGTCTACTGCACCAACCCGCTGTCCTTCGCGGCGCCCGTCGCCAATGGTGCGCCGCTGGTCATCGACCAGGCATCGAGTGCCACCGCCTTCGTCAAGGTCCGCAAAGCGGCCGAGGCCGGCAAGGCGATCCCCGATGGCTGGGCTCTGGACGCCCACGGCAACCCGACCACCAATCCGGCCGAGGCGATGAAGGGCGCGTTGCTTGCCTTCGGCGGCAATCGCGGCGCCAATATCGCGCTGATGGTGGAAGTGCTGGCGGCCGGACTGTCGGGCGCCAACTGGTCGCTCGATGCGCCCGGTTTCACCGAAGGCGCAGAAAGTCCCGGCTCCGGCCTGTTCGTCGCGGCCATTTCTCCGGTTCTATTCGATGCCGGTTTCGAGGATCGCCTCGGCAAACAGGTCGAGCGGCTGAGGCGACGCTACGGCGTGCACATTCCCGGCCGCAGCGGCGCCGAGGAAGCTGAAAAGGCGGGCGCGCGCGGCCTCACCGTGTCGAAGGAGGTGGTGCAGCGCATCTCCGACTTCGCCGCGCGGTACGGCGGATAGACGGCCAACCCCTACAGCAGGCCCACCCGCTCGGCCTCGTGGCGCAGGTTCTGGCGGGGACGCGGACCGACCTGCTGGATGACCAGTCCGGCGGCAAGCGAGCCCAGATCGCCGCAATGCTTCAGGTCGAGCCCCTTGGTGTAGCCGTGCAGGAAACCGGCGGCATAGAGGTCGCCGGCGCCGGTGGTGTCGACCAGTTCCTTTATGGACGTCGCCTGGATGACGACCGTCTCGTCGCCGCGCACGATCACCGAACCCTTTTCCGAGCGGGTGACGGCGGCGATATGGCAATCCTTGCGGATCTGCACCAGCGCCTCGTCGAAGGAAGCCGTCTGGTAGAGCGATTTGATCTCATGCGAATTGGCGAAGACGAGGTCGACGGTGCCGGAACGCATCAGGTCGAGGAACTCGCCGCGATAGCGGTCGACGCAAAACGAATCCGACAGCGTCATCGACACTTGGCGCCCGGCGGCGTGGGCGATTGCCGCGGTCTGGCGGATCGCCTCCTTGGCGCGCGGCGGGTCCCACAGATAGCCCTCGAAATAGGTGACGGCCGCGCCCTTGGCCTTTTCAGGCTCCACGTCCTCCGGGCCTAGCTCGACGCAGGCGCCGAGATAGGTGTTCATCGAGCGTTCCCCGTCGGGGGTGACAAAGATCATCGAGCGTGCGGTCGGCGCGCCGTTCTCAAGCGGCCTGGTGTCGAAGGCGACACCCTGGGCGTGGATGTCGTGCGCGTAGATCTCGCCGAGATGATCCTTCGCGACCTTGCCGAAGTAGGCGGCGCGGCCACCGAAGGAAGCGACACCGGCCGCCGTGTTGCCGGCGGAACCGCCGGATGCCTCGATCGCCGGTCCCATGCGCGAATAGAGAAGTTCGGCGCGGTGCGTGTCGATGAGGTTCATCGCGCCCTTGACGATACCGTTCGTCTCCAGGAACGCTTCGTCGCACTGGGCGATGATATCGACAATGGCATTGCCGATGCACAGAACGTCGTAATGGCTCATCGGGCTCCCCGCGCGCGTCGGCCTTTGTTTCGCATCGCCCTTCGCCGAACCCGGTATCCGTTTTCCGGCGCGATGCTTCAATGCCGACCGCGGGCGGTTCTAGCCGCTTGCGCCGGATTTGCAACCCGGCGCCGCCGTCAGGCCTTGTTGCCGGCGAACAGCCCCTGCAGGTCGCCGAAGGCCATCGCCTCCCTGGCATAGTCGAAGGTCCCGGCTTCCAGCATCTCGACCGCCGCACGCCGCACCGCGCCGAACGCCGCCGTCGTCAGCTTCGAGCCGACCGATATCCGCTTGACGCCTGCCGCCGACAGATCCGAAACCGAGAAGGCCGGCACGGCCAGCACGTTGACCGGCTTCGACACGGACGAGCAGACGGTGCGCACCGTCTCGATGCTGGAAAGGCCCGGCGCGTAAAGGACGTCGGCGCCCGCCTTCTCGAAGGCCTGCAGGCGCCTGATCGTGTCGTCGAGGTCGGGGCGGCCATGCAGGAAATTCTCCGCACGGGCAGTGAAAACGAAATCCCGCTTCAGCGATCGCGCGGCCTCGGCCGCGGCGGCGACGCGTTCTACCGCATGCGAGAACTCGTAGATCGGCTGGCTCTCATCGCCGGAAAAATCCTCGATGGAGCAGCCGGCGAGACCGGCGGCTTCCGCGGCGAAGATCGTTTCGGCCGCACGCTCTGGGCTGTCGCCCTTGCCCTTTTCGAGATCGGCCGACACGGGCAGGTCGGTGGCACCGACCAGCTCGCGGCAGTGATGGATCATCGCCTCGAAGCCAACGGCGCCGTCGGCCAGGCCACGCGAGAAGGCATAGCCTGCGCTCGTCGTCGCCAGCGCCTTGTAGCCGAGCGAGGCGAGCAGCCGGGCCGTGCCGATATCCCAAGGGTTCGGGATAACGAAAGTGGAAGCGTGCAGATCGCGGAAAACCTTGCCCTTGTCCATGGAACGTCTCCTAGAAGCTGAATTTGATGCAAGGTAGTCTTCCGGCATTGGCCGGGCAAACGAATGCGATTGGCTCAGACAGAGGCTCCTGCCATCTACCCGAAAGCGCCTTTCGTTCTCTTCGACGAGCCGCGACAGCGAAAGATACGGGAGCAGCCTAGGCGGAAATGGGGATGAGCCCGGCCAGCTTGCGCATGTCGTCGAACAGGATGCCGCCGGCCATCTCCAGCCCGTCGGGGTCGGCATAGGGATCGCCGTGATAGGAAAACACGCGCATGCCGGCGGCGATGCCGGCCATCGTGCCGGCGACGCTGTCCTCGATGACGACGCAGTCCGCCGGAGCCACGCCCATCGACTGCGCGGCATGGAGGAAAAGATCCGGGAACGGCTTCGCCCGGCCGACCATCGTGGCGGAATACATGGCGTGCTCGAACAGCGGCAGAAGGCCGGTGGCGCCGAGCGTGATATGCATCTTCGTCACCCGCGCCGAGGAGGCGACACAATAGGGGATGCCGGCGGTGCGCACGGTATCGATGAAGGTGCGCACATGCGGAACGGCCTCGACCCGTCCGTCGAAAAGATCCGGCAAGCCGGCGTTCCAGCGTTCGACGAAATCGGCGCCGAGGCTGGCGCCGGAGGCCTCGGCTTCCTGTTGCACGGACACCATGCTGCGGCCGGAGAAGACCTTGCGGCAATGCTCGAAGGTGACCGGAAAGCCCGCCTCGGTCAGCCAGGCGGCCAGCCGTTCGTTGGCGATGTTCTCGGTGTCGACCAGCACGCCATCGCAGTCGAAGATGACCAGCTTCGGCGCGGCCATGCTCACGCCGTCCCGGTCGAGCCGAAGCCGCCGGCGCCCCGCGCGGTGCCGTTGGCGAGACTGCGTTCCTCGACCCGGACCTGCACGACCGGTGCAAAGACGATCTGAGCGATGCGCATACCGCGCTCGACGGTGAAATCCTCGTCACCGAGATTGACCAGCAGCACCTTCACCTCGCCACGATAGTCGCTGTCGACGGTGCCGGGCGTGTTCAGGCAGGTGATGCCGTGTTTCAGCGCCAGGCCCGAGCGCGGCCGGACCTGACCTTCGAGGCCCTCGGGGATTTCCATCACCAGCCCGCTCGGCACCAGCACCCGGCGGCCGGGCAGGATCAACAACGGGCGATCCTCCGGCACGGCGGCGCGCAGGTCCATGCCGGCCGCGCCCGCGCTCTCATAAGCGGGCAGCGGAAGGTCCTCGCCATGCGGCAGGCGGACGAAGCCGATCAGGGGACCGATGACGGATTGCTGGGAAGGAGCGGACATGACGGCGATCCTATCGGCCAGGGGACGGCGCGGGTCAATCGGCGGGCGGCCGCTTTCAACGGCTTTCTCGGTACCCGTCGCGACATGCTGGCAGGTATGTCGCAGCTTGCCGGCAAAGGAGGCGGAAAAATGCCGCGTTCACGCTTTTTTACCCATGATCGGCGATTCTGGTGCAGGCGTCGCGAGCCAAGGAGAGACGATCATGTGCCGTTGGGCGGCCTATCTCGGGGAACCGGTGTTCCTGGAAGACATCGTCACCGCGCCCTGCCATTCGCTGATCGAACAGAGCCACCACGCGCTGGAGGCGAAGACGCCGACCAACGGCGACGGTTTCGGCATCGCCTGGTACGGCGACCGGCCCGAACCCGGCCTCTACCGCGACATCCTGCCGGCTTGGTCCGACCCGAACCTGAAAAGCCTGTGCCGGCAGATCAGGTCCGGGCTGTTCCTGGCGCATGTGCGCGCCTCGACCGGCGGCGCCACCAGCCGCGCCAATTGCCATCCCTTCATCCTCGGCCGCTGGGCTTTCATGCACAACGGCCAG
>JBQCHN010000007.1:0-20193 GCA_051954615.1 Mesorhizobium sp.
TCCTCAGCCGGTGCGGCTGATCGCTGCCTTGACCCGTTCGGGGCGGAACGGCGTCTGCCTCAGCCGCACGCCGATGGCGTCGTAGACGGCGTTGGAGATCACCGCCGCCGTCGGGCAGGTCGACGGCTCGCCGCCGCCATAGGACGGATATTCGGGGCGGTTGTTGACCAGCACGATATCGATCGTATCCGGTATCTCGTTGAAGCGCAGGATCGGATAGCCTTCCCAGTCGCGGCTGGTCACATGCGCTTTGTCGAAGGCCACCTCCTCGTGCAGGGTGCGGCTGAGCGACTGGATGACGTTGCCCTCGATCTGGTTGTGCAATCCGTCGGGATTGACCACCAGCCCGCAATCATGCGCCACCACGACGCGCTTGACGCTGATGGCGCCGCTCTCGCGGTCAACCGTGACGTCGGCGATGGTGGCGACGCGCACGTCGTCGCGGTTCACCCAGGCGATGCCGCGACCCTTGGCGAGCTTGCCTTCCTGTTGCGGGGCGGGCGACGGCCGGTTCTCCCAGCCATAGGTCTGGGCCGCCGCACGCAGCACGTCGATGGCGCGCTGGTCGGCGAGATATTTCAGCCGGAACGATAGCGGGTCCTGGCCGGCTGCGGCCGCCATCTCGTCGATGAAGGCTTCCATCGCGTAGGTCGTCTCGAACTGTGCCGGCGAACGCAGCCATGCCGTCAACAGCCCGACGCGGCCCATGCCGTGATTGGCGACATCGGCATTGTCGAAGGTGTAGGCGTAACCGATCGCCGAGTCGCCCGAGCCCTCGCTGCCGATCTCCGGCAGGCCGGCAAGCTCGACAGCGATGAGGCGCGTGTCGCCGGTCGTCGGCACCCACATATGATGGCGCCAGGCGACGACGTTGCCGTCACTGTCCAGCGCGCCGGTCAGGTCCTGCACGATGGGCGGGCCTTTCGGCTCCCAACCGTGCTCGTCCCAACGCATCCATTGCACGCGCACCGGCTTTCCGACCGCCTGCGACATCAGCGCGGCGTCGGGAATGACGTGCTCCAGCCCGTTGCGGCCGTAAGCGCCGGACGCCTCGAACCATTTCACGTCGATGCGGTCTTCCGGAATACCGAGCATTTGCGCCATGTCGGCGCGCATCTGGTGTGGCATCTGCGTGCCGGCCCAGAAGGTCGCCTTGTCCTTCTGCACGTCTGCGATGGCGCAGGAAGGGCCGATGCTGCCGTGCATCTGGAACGGCGTCTTGTAGGTGGCCTGGATCGTCTTTTCCGCGAAGGGCAAGGCGAGATCGACCGAGCCCTTGGCGGCGACGGAGGTGTTGGTGCCGGCCGTCTTGCGTAGCGTGTCCCACACCGCCTCCTGCTCCGGCAGGCCCTGCCAATCGGTCCATTTGGCCTGGCCGGCGCCGGGGCCTTCCGGGTCGAGCCCGGAACCGAGCCTTTCGGCGGCCTGGATCGCCGCCCATTCCGTCTCGGCGACGACGCCGAGGAAATTGCCCTTGCGTACCACCTGCACGAAGCCAGGAATGTCTTTCAGTCCGGTTTCGTCGACGCTCTCCAGAGTGGCGCCGACGCCGTAGGGCCGCACGACGCGGCCATGCAGCATGCCGTCGACCTTGACGTCCTGGATATAGGTGAACTGGCCGGTCACCTTGCCGGGAATGTCCTTGCGCCGCACCGGCTGGCCCACGACGGAATAGGTGGACGGATCTTTCACCGGCGCATCGGGCGCGACCTTCAGGCCGAAGCCGGTTCCGCTCGTCTCGATGGCGATGTCGAGGCGCTTGCCGGTGACCAGGTCGCCGAAGGTGACGGTCTTGCCCGCCGCGCCGATAACCGATACGGCGCCTTCCCTGGCTTCGAGCTGCTGGGCCGGCAGCTTGAAGCGCTCGGCGGCGAGGTCGAGCAGCGCCTTGCGCGCCGCCGCCGCCGCATTGCGGATCTGCGGCCCGGCATAGCGCACGGTCATGCTGCCGTATGTCGGCCCCTGGTCGACGGTCTGCGACGTGGTGCCCATCACGACGTCGAGGCGGTCGACTGGAAACTCGAGGTCCTCGGCCGCGATCTGGGCGAGCGCCGTCTCGACGCCGGTGCCGGTTTCGACCTTGCCGGTAAATAGCGTCGCCGTGTTGTCGGGATTGATGGCCAGCCACGCATAGAGCTTGCCGGAATCGGGCGAAGCGACCGAGTCGGTCGCCGTTTCTCCGGCTGCCATCACGGTGACCGGGTCGACGATGGCGAAGGCGACAACGAGGCCGGCCGAGCCCTTCAGGAAGGAACGGCGGTCGAGCGCGAGCGTGCCTTTGCGGTGCAGGTCTTCGGGACGCGTGTTCATGGTCAGCCTCCGTTCGCCTTGGCGGCGCGTTCGACGGCGCGCACGATGCGCATGTGGGTGCCGCAACGGCAGAGGTTGTCGTTGAGCGCGTCCTTGATGTCGTCACGGCTCGGATGCGGGTTCTTGTCGAGGAATGCTTTCGCCGTCATGATCATGCCGTTGATGCAGTAGCCGCATTGCAGCGCCTGCTCGTCGATGAAGGCCTGTTGCAGCGGGTGCGGCTTTTCCGGCGTGCCCAATCCTTCCAGCGTGGTGATCTTGCTGCCCTTGTCGAGGCTCGAAAGGGGGGTGACGCAAGAGCGAGTGGCGGCGCCGTCGATGATGACGGTGCAGGCGCCGCATTGCGACAGGCCGCAGCCGAACTTCGGCCCGTGCAGCTTGAGGTCGTCGCGCAGTGCGTAGAGCAGCATGCTGTCGGGATCGGCCTCGATGGCGTGATCCTTGCCGTTGACGTTGAGGGTGATGGACATCGGTAGCCTCCTGCCTTGCGGCGTGTCCGGAGCCATGCCGCTGGGTGGTCGTGCAAAGCACGATAGCGTGAAGAAGCTACGGCTGCGGACGAGACACCGTCAACGGCGCACCCGTTCAAAGAAATATGATCTGGTACAACGCTATAGGACTATTGCGCCTATGACCGTAGCCGGGCTGC
Organism: Mesorhizobium sp.; assembly: GCA_051954615.1. GTDB lineage: Bacteria > Pseudomonadota > Alphaproteobacteria > Rhizobiales > Rhizobiaceae > Mesorhizobium. The sequence continues at coordinate 2,960 of JBQCHN010000007.1, forward strand.
CGCCGTGGCGAAGGAAGAGGATCGCAAAGCGGCAGGTGAGGCGCGCTGGCGATCATCCATGTAGCCGCGGATCGCTGCCACGAACGCGTCGCCGGCCGTGGCGAGATCGTCGCTGTTGTCGATCCGGACCGTGTCCGTGCTGGCTTCTGTCGCCGCCACGCTCCGCGCCAGCCGCGCCTGCTGATGGTCGATATCCTCGCGGCCTCGCGCGGCCAGGCGCGCAGCAAGAATATCGGGACGGCACGTCACCTGGACCGTGACAACATGGCCGAACGCCGAACGGATTGCTGGCAAGGCTGCGCGCGACCCGTTGACGACGGCGACGCCACCGGATGCCAGATGGCGATGGACCGTGGCCGGTATCGCATAATGCAGGCCGTGCGCTTCCCATGCGACCGCAAATAAACCCGCGGCCTGCGCGGCGAGGAAGGCGTCGACCGACAGCGAAGCGTGGTCTTCGGCATCGATCGCAGCAGGGCGCGTTATCACACGGCGGACGAACAGGGTGGCCGGGTCCGCCCCCAGTCTTTCGCGGGCGTAGGTCAGCAGGCTGTCCTTGCCAGCTCCGCTCGGGCCGACGACGGCGATCAGCGTGCCGCGCCCGGCGCTGCCCTCGCGTGCAGACGCGCCGTCAGACGACACGATTGCCCTCGCGCCAGACCGAACGGACGATGGGGATGCCGGCTGGCCGCCGCACGCGCACCACATCCGCGCGCAGGCCGGGGGCTATACGGCCCCGGTCGCCCAGGCCGACCGCGTCGGCGGGGTTGGCGGTGACCAGTCCGATGCTCCGTGGCAGCGACATGCCGCCATCTTCGTCGGCCAGCAGGAACGGCGCATGGATCAGGCTGAACGGCACGTAGTCGGACGACAGAACGTCCAGGACGCGGGCGTCTGCCAGCGTTTTGGCGGAGATGTTGCCCGAATGGGATTTGCCGCGCACGATGTTGGGCGCGCCCATCAGCACCGCCATGCCGGCTTCGTGCGAGGCCTGTGCCGCTTCCATGCTGGTCGGGAACTCGGCCAGCCGCACGCCGAAGGTTTTCGATTCCTCGACATGTTCGACCGTGGCGTCGTCATGGCTGGCAACCGCGATCCCGCGCCCGGCGCAGGCATTGGCGATCGCGCGGCGATGCGGGGCGGCGTAGCGTGCCGATTCCTCGACGCGCCGGGCGACGAAGCGCTCGAATTCGGCATCCGACAGGCCTCGCTTCTTCTTGTAGTAGAGGACGTAGGCGTCGAGGGTCTGGAACTGCCGCTGGCCCGGCGCATGATCCATCAGCGACGCCAGCCTGACTTGAGGATCGGCGGTGAAATCCTCGAAATGATCGAGCACGTCTGCCGAGGATACCTCGCAGCGCAGGTGGATCAGGTGATCGGCGCGCAGCCGGTCCTCACCCTGGGCGGTTTCGATGGCGTCGGCGATGGCGCGCATCTCTCCGCGCTTGAAGCCGGCATTCTCGTCGGAGCCGAGCCGCAGGCAATCGAACACGGTGGTGATGCCGGATGCCGCCACCTGCGCGTCATGCGCCTGCAGGGCGGCGATGCTGTCCCACACCACACCGGGGCGGGGGCTGTAGTGCTGCTCCAGATGGTCGGTATGGAGTTCGACGAGGCCGGGGATCAGGTAGTCGCCTTCCATGTTCTCGCCGGCAGCGGTCCGGCCCGTGTCGATCGCCGATACGAGGCCGTCGCGCATGACGACCGAGCCGGTAACGACCTCGTCTTCAAGGACGATGCGGGCGTTGGAAAGAATGGTTTCCTGCGGCATGTCAGCCATACTTTCTCGCCTCTGCGGCGCTGAGGCGGTGGACGGAATGGACGGCGAAATCGGTGCCGGGCTCGGGCTCGGTGAACAGTGCGACGGCCGAAACTTCGACAGGGCGGGAAAGCAGCGGTCCGAAATGGGCTTGAAGCGCAGCCTCGACATGCGGCGCGGCTTGCGCCTCGACCGACCCGGTCAACGTCATGTGAAAGCGGAACTCGTCCTTCACATAGGGGTAGCCGTGACGATGCAGATAAAGGCGCTGGCGCTCCGACAGCAGATCGGGCTTGCGGCGCGCGATCTCGGCTTCGGTCAGCGGCGCGCGCAAACCGTCGAAATGATCGACGGCCGCTGAGGCCAAAGCCGAAACACGACTTGCGTCGTTCGGGGTGAGCGCAAAGAAAGAGCCTATCCGCGTGATGGCGAGACGGGGGACCGTGAACGGCGGGACCTGTTCAGCGAAAGCGTCGGCGGCACCCGAAAGGTCCGCTTCCGCCAAATCCGCGCGCAGGCGGAACGGCGCCACCAGCGTGGCATGAAAACCGTAGCGGCGCGGTTCGCATGTCAGGCTGCGGAACTCTTCGCAGGTGAAACCACGGGGAACGATCGGTTCGACCGCGTCGCCGGTGAAGGCGTCTCGCCCCAGCCAGGATTGTGCCGCCAGTGTCAGCGGGTCGCCCGGCGGAGGCGTGAAGTAGAGGGCGTAGCGCATCACAGGAACAGTTTGCGCAACTGCTGAGACAAGAGGTCGAGCAGTGACACGGTGATAAGCATGATGATCAGCATCGCCGACGCCTGCGGGTAGTAGAAGCCGCGGATCGCCTCGAACAGCACCTGGCCGATGCCGCCGGCGCCGATGACGCCGAGCACGGTCGCGGCGCGCACGTTCGATTCGAAACGGTAGAGTGCGTACGACATCCACAGCGGCATGACCTGCGGCACGACGCCGAAGATGACCTCCTGCAGACGCGAGGCACCGGTGGCGCGGATCGCCTCGACAGGACGGGAATCGATTGCTTCCACGGCTTCGGAAAACAGCTTGGCGAGGATGCCGGTGGTGTGGACGAACAGCGCCATCACGCCGGCGAATGGGCCTAGGCCGACGGCGACGACGAACAGCACGGCGAAGACGAGCTCATGGATGGAACGACAGGCGTCCATGACACGGCGCACCGGCTGCACGATGTACCAGGGCGCGAGGTTGCGCGCCGAGAGGATGCCGAACGGCACGGCGAAGACCGCCGCAAGGAACGTTCCCCAAAGCGCGATCTGGATCGTGGAGAACATCTCGACGATGTAGTAGCGCCATTCGGAAAAGTCGGGATGCAGGAAGCCCCTGGCGTACTCGGCCATGTTGCCGGCGTCGCTGAACAGGTAGGTCCAGCGCGACATCTCGGCCGGTGACCAGCTCCACACGAGCAGGACAAGCAGCGAAATCCACGTCGCCCAGGTCCACAGGCTGCGGGACCATTCGCGCTCTACTTCGGGGCGGGCGACGGACGCGATCTTGGCGGTCTGGTCCATGGGAGGTGTCCTGGAAATGCGCCGGCTGTCACTCGGGGACAGCCGGCAATTTCAAGCTGTGTCGAGACGGACGATCAGCCCTGGATGGTCTTGAGCTTGGTCTCGTACTCGGTCTTCTGTGCCTCGAGCGGCTCGATCTTCGCCTTCTTGTCGGCGTCGGAGAGCGAGGCGTCGGCCTCGATCTGCGCGATCGTTTTGGTCAGCTCCATCACGCGGATCGGCAGGAGCTGGTCGTCGGAGGACGAGCGGAAGGGCGCCCATTCGAGACCGGCGAGCACGTCCTTCTCGCGGGCGACGTCGCCCTTGGACTGGTCTGTGCCGTAGGTCAGGAAGAAATCCTTGATCTTGGCCTTGGTCTCTTCCGGCAGGTCCTTGCGCCAGACCAGCGGATCGGACGGGATCAGCGGCGACTTCCAGATCACCTTGATCTTCTCGAAGGCGGCTGGCTGGTTCTTTTCGATCAGTTCCATGTTCTCGGTGTTGTTGGCGGCCGCATCGACCTGGCCGTTGGCCACCGCCATGGCGTTGGTCTCGTGGTTGGCGTTGGTGACGTTCTTGAAGCAGGTCTTCGGGTCGACCTTGTTGGCCGAGAAGACGAAGGTCATCGGCACCAGATAGCCCGAGGTCGAGTTCGGGTCACCGAGCCCGAAATTGAGGCTCTTGTCGCATTTCAGCAGGTCGTCGACCGAGGTCAGCTTGCTGTCTTTGGGCGCCAGGATCAGCGAATAGTAGCCTGGCTCGCCGCTGACCGGCACGGTCTGGGCGAACACCTCGCCGTCGGCGCGGTCGACGGCTTCCATCGCCGACTTGTTGCCGTACCAGGCCATCTGCACCTTGCCGAAGCGCATGCCTTCGATGACGCCGGCGTAGTCGGAGGCGAAGAACGGCTTGACGTCGAGGCCGGTGGCCTTGGCGAAGTCGGCGAGCAGCGGCTCCCACTTCGGCTTCAGGTTCTGCTGCGATTCGGTGGAAATGATGCCGAAGCTGATCTCTTCGGCCATGGCGGCGCCCGACAGCGTGAGCGCCAGCACGGCGGCGGCGGTGCCTTTGAGGAATAGGTTCATGGCAAGCTTCCCTGCTTGTGGTTGGGTTTGTCGGCTGGGTTATGCGAAGGCCGGAACACGTCCCGGTTCCGGCGCGCGCCTGGGTTTCGCCGGCTGCATCGGTGCGTCCGGCAAAATCAGCTCTTCGGAGTTGTCCCCGTAGAGTTCGATGAGCATCTGGTTGGTCAGCTCCGACGAGGGGCCGTCGAAGACGATGCGGCCGTTGCGCAGCGCGATGGTGCGCGGGCAGTAGCGCCGCGCATATTCGACCTGGTGGAGGGAGACGACGCAGGTGATCTTTTCGTCGCGGTTGACCGCGGCGAGGATTTCCATGACGCGCCGCGCCGACGACGGGTCGAGCGAGGCGATGGGCTCGTCGGCGAGCAGGATGTTGGTGTTCTGCACGAGCGTGCGCGCGATGGCCGCGCGTTGCTGCTGGCCGCCCGAGAGCGTGGAGGCCCGCTGCCAGGCGACTTCCGGTATGCCGACGCGGCCGAGCGCATCCCGCGCCTTCTTCTTCTCTTCCGCCGTGAACAGGCCCAGCGTGCCGCGCCAGGCGGGAATGCGGCCGAGATTACCGAGCAGGACGTTGGACAGCACCGACATGCGGCTGACGAGATTGAATTGCTGGAAAACGACGCCGATGTTGCGGCGCATGTTCCTGGCCTTCGCGGCAAGGCGGCCGCCCTCCTGGATCGCACTGCCCAGGATCTCGATCCTGCCCTGTCCAGCGCTGCCTTGTCCGGCCTGGCCGACCTCAAGACCGCATATGTGGCGGATCAGGGTGCTCTTGCCGGAGCCGGACGCGCCGATCAGGGCGACCATTTCGCCGCGCTGGATTTCGAGGCTGACATCGTCCAGTGCGCTCTTCTTGCCGAAGCTCTTGGACAGGTTGCGGACGGAAATGGCCGTCATAACATCGCTCCTTTCCGATCGTTGAAAAGCCCGGCGAGACGATTCATCGTCCACCCATGGCCAGTTGCCCGCGCTTCGTATGCGAACGACGGTGCGCGAGGTCGTCATGGGCTTACCGCCGGCCCATGACGGTCGGGTGTCGCGTGCATGTCAGTTCGATGACCGTCCACGCCTTCCACAGGCCATGTCGCGTGCTCGTGGCGGTAAAGGAATTCATCGATGTCGAGACTGCGGAAATCGTCGAGCGCGGCACGCAGCCGCTCATGCGGCCAGTCCCACCAGGCAAGTGCCTGCAGGCGCCGTCCGATCTGCGCCGGAAACCGTTCGCGCACGGGCCGCGCCGGCACGCCGGCGACGATCGTGTAGGGCGCCACGCCTTTCGTCACCACGGCGCCGGCCCCTACAACCGCGCCGTCGCCGATTGTCACACCGGGCAGAATGGTGGCGCCATGGCCGATCCAGGTATCATGCCCGACATGGACGCGCCTGGTGCGGCGGGCGGCGAAGAAATCGCCTTCGTGCTCGGCGTCGTCGAAATAGTCGGAGGCGCGATAGGTGAAGTGGTGCAGCGTCGCCCGCGTCATCGGATGATGGGTGGCGTTGAGGCGCACGGATGCGGCGATGTTGGAGAACTTGCCGATGGTGGCGCACCAGGCCTGGCAGTTCTCCATCACGTAGGAATAGTCGCCAAGGTCGGTCTCCGTCAGACGGCCGCCCTCCGCTACCTCCGTGTAGCGGCCGAGCCGGCAGTTCTCGAGCCTCGCGGTAGGATGGATGACCGGTGTGTCGGACAGGCGCGCCATAATCAGGTTGCCTTCGTGGCTGGTGCGAAGCCGGTCACGTCGATGACGACGTCGGCGACGGCGTTGCGCACCTCGACGTCGTGGAAGATACCCAGAAGCGCGACGCCGGCCCGTTTCTTCTCGGCGATCATGGCGACCACAACGTCGCGGTTCGCCAGGTCCAGCGAGGCGGTCGGCTCGTCGAGCAGCAGGATCGGGTGATTGGTGATGAAGCCGCGCGCGATGTTGACGCGCTGCTGCTCGCCGCCGGAGAAGGTCGCCGGCGGCAAGGACCACAGGCGTTCAGGCAGATTTAGCCGGCTCAGCAAAGCGGCGGCGCGATGGGATGCCTCGCCGCGCTGCACACCGCGCTCGACCAATGGTTCGGCGACGATGTCGAGCGCGCCGACGCGTGGCACCACGCGCAGGAACTGGCTGACATAGCCGATCGTCTCGCGGCGCAGTTCCAGGACGGTGCGTGGCCCGGCCGTGGCGAGATCGACTTCACGGTCGCGGTGGCGGATGAGGATTTTCCCCGCGCTGGCGCCATAGTTTCCGTAGAGCATCTTCAGGATCGAGCTTTTGCCGGCGCCCGACGGCCCGCCCAGCACGGCGCAGATGCCGGCATGCAGGGCGAACCGGGCATTGGCGATCACCGGCAGCTCGATGCCACCGCGCAGATGCATGGTGAACGCCTTGCCGAGGCCGGTCACGGTGAGGGCGGGAGTTTGCACGGCGCGAACCTCAGACTTGGAGGATGGAGGAGACGAGAAGCTGCGTGTAGGGCGCCTGCGGGTCGTCAAGGAGGCGGTCGGTCAGGCCATGCTCGACCACGCGGCCATCCTTCATGACGACCATGCGATGCGACAGGAGCCGCGCCACCGCGAGGTCGTGGGTGACGATGACGACGGCGAGGCCGAGGTCGTTGACAAGGCCGCGCAGCAGGTCGAGCAGCCGCGCCTGTACCGAGACGTCGAGGCCGCCGGTGGGTTCGTCCATGAAGACAAGACGCGGCGCGGTGACGAGGTTGCGGGCGATCTGCAGGCGCTGGCGCATGCCGCCCGAAAACGCGCGAGGCTGGTCGTCGATGCGGTCGGCATCGATCTCGACGCGGCCGAGCCAGTCTGTCGCCGTGTCGCGGATCCTGCCGTAGTGGCGCTCGCCCACCGCCATCAGGCGCTCGCCGACATTGGCACCGGCCGAAACCGTCATCCGCAGCCCGTCCGACGGGTTCTGGTGGACGAAACCCCAGTCGGTGCGCAGGAGCAGGCGGCGGTCGGCTTCCTCCAGGCGGAAGAGGTCGCGCATGGCGCCATCACGCATGCGGTAGGAGACCGTGCCCGAAGTCGGCGTCAATCGGGTCGAGATGCAGTTGAGCAGGGTCGACTTGCCGGACCCGGATTCGCCGACGATCGCCAGAACTTCGCCAGGCCAGACGTCGAGATCGACGTCCGTGCAGCCGATGCGGGAGCCGTAGGCCTTGGTGAGGGCACGGACGGACAGCAGCGGCAGGTCTTCGCCGGCATGGTCGAACGCGGTGTCGTTTCGCAGGGCGATCGTCATGGCGTTGCCTCCCCGCCCAGTTCGCCGCGATGGCCTTCCGCGCGCCGCGTCTCGCAATGATCGGTGTCGGAGCAGACGAACATGCGCCCGCCCTTGTCATCGAGCACGACCTCGTCGAGGTAGACCTGGCCTGCGCCGCAAAGCGCACACGGCCGGTCGAACCTCTGCACCTCGAACGGATGGTCCTCGAAATCGAGGCTCACCACCTCGGTATGTGGCGGCAGCGCGTAGATGCGCTTCTCGCGGCCGGCGCCGAACAGCTGCAAGGCCGCCGACATGTGCATCTTCGGATTGTCGAACTTCGGTGTCGGCGAGGGGTCCATGACATAGCGCCCCTCGATCTTGACCGGATAGGCGTAGGTGGTGGCGATATGGCCGTTGCGGGCGATGTCCTCATAGAGCTTGACGTGCATCAACCCGTATTCTTCCAGCGCGTGCATCTTGCGCGTCTCGGTCTCGCGCGGCTCGAGGAAGCGCAGCGGCTCGGGGATCGGCACCTGGTAGACGAGCACCTGGCCCTCGGCGAGCGGCGCTTCGGGAATGCGGTGGCGGGTCTGGATGATCGTCGCCTTGGCGGTATGCGTGGTCGTCTCGACGCCGGCCACGCGTTCGAAGAACTTGCGGATCGACACTGCGTTGGTGGTGTCGTCGGCCCCTTGATCTATCACCTTCAGCACGTCGTCCGGCCCGAGGATCGCGGCCGTCACCTGCACGCCGCCGGTACCCCAGCCATAGGGCATCGGCATCTCGCGGCTGGCGAAGGGAATCTGATAGCCCGGAATAGCAATCGCCTTGAGGATCGCGCGCCGGATCATCCGCTTGGTCTGCTCGTCCAGATAGGCGAAATTGTAGGCGGCGTTGCGGTCATGCGCGTTCATTCCGCGGCCTCCCGTATTGCGGCTGTGCGACTATTTTCGCGCTGGGCGTATTCCGCGCGCATGGTGCGCACGAGGCCGAGTTCCGCCTGGAAATCGACGTAGTGCGGCAGCTTCAGGTGCTCGACGAAGCCGGTCGCCTGGACGTTGTCGCAATGCGACAGCACGAACTCCTGGTCCTGCGGCGGCGCGACGATGTCCTCGCCCAGTTCCTCGGCGCGTAACGCGCGGTCGCACAGCGCCATTGCCATCGCCTTGCGTTCCGACTGGCCGAACACCACCCCATAGCCGCGCGTGAACTGCGGCGGCGCCTTGGCCGACCCCTTGAATTGGTTGACCATCTGGCACTCCGTCACCTGGACACGGCCGAGCGGCACGGCGAAGCCGAGTTCGGGAACGAAGAACTCCACCTCGACCTCGCCGATGCAGATTTCGCCGGCGAAGGGGTGCGAGCGCGCGTAGCCGCGCTGCGTCGAATATCCGAGGGCAAGCAGAAAACCCTCGTCGCCGCGCGACAGGCTTTGCAGGCGCATGGCGCGCGTCATCGGGAACTCGACCGGCGTGTGGTTGATGTCGCCGGGCGCAGCCTGCCCCGCCGGATCGACATCCTCCTCGATAAGCCCTTCGCCGCCGAGAATGTCGGCAATCCGCGTGGCTCTCTCGACGGCGACTTCGCGCTGTTCGCCGCCCGCGATTTCCGCGTCGCCATCGAGATCGGCGTCGAGCAGGCGATGCGTGTAGTCGAAGGTCGGTCCGAGAAGCTGGCCGCCCGGCAGGTCCTTGAAGCAGGCCGAGATGCGCCGCTCGATCAGCATCGTGCCGGTATCGACCGGCTCGCCGTAGCCGAAGCGCGGCAAGGTGGTTCGGTAGGCGCGCACGAGGAAGATCGCCTCGATCAGGTCGCCGCGCGCCTGCTTTATGGCGAGCGCCGCCAGCCGCCGGTCGTAGAGCGAGCCTTCGCTCATCACCCGGTCGACGCCGAGCGCGAGCTGTTCGGTGATCTGGTCGAGCGTCAGCGCCGGAACCGCGCGGTCGCCGCGGCGGCGGTCCGCCAGCAACCGGTGCGCATTGTCGATCGCGGCCTCGCCACCCTTGACTGCGACATACATGCTCAGGCCTCCCGTGCCGCCAGACGCGCGCTGCGCGGCAGGCAGGCAAGTGCATTACCGGCCACCAGCACCAGATCGACGCCGCGTGGAAAACACTGAGTGTTTTCTTTCCATTGGTGGGCGAAATCATCCGGCAGGCCGCGTGGAGCGATGGTCGTCTCGCCATTGATTCCGGGGCCCCGGAACGTCAGCGGCACGCCGCCGTCAAAGGCTTTGACGGCGGCGACCAGAGTTGCCGACCGGTCGGGATACTCCTGCGTTCCCTGCGCGAAGTCGCTGACGGAGGGCAGGGCGGAGCCATTGGCGATCAGGGCGAACGTCGCTTCGGCGGGGTGATCGACGATCTGCGCCCCGGTATGGAAGACCAGCCATTCGCGCACCGCTTCGCTTCGCCCGAGCGTCGGGTCCAGCCAGAGCGGCGTATCGGCATCGGCCAGCGTGCAGGCGAGGGCACCGACGAGCGGCGGCAGCGGCACCGGCGGCATAACGGACGGGTCGACGCCGATCACCGTCGCCGGCCGTGCCATGGCGTCCATCACCGCACGGAAGACGGCCTGCGCATCCAGGACCGGATCGGCGAAACCGCCGTCGAGCGCGATTGTCTCGTTGCGCATCAGTCCTCTCCCCGCACCATGGTGAAAAAGTCGACGCGGGTGGCCGCCGCTTCCCGCCGGCGCGTCTCGTCCGCTGCATCGAGTTCCTGCTGCAGAGGCGCGATCATGCGGGCGTCTACCAGTGCGGCCGTCGAAGTCGTCCGGCAGACTGCATCGACCAGTGCCGCGATGCGGACCTTGTCGCTGTCGCGGCCGAGCGCGACCGCGTGGCCGACAGAACCGTCTTCCAGCCTGACACTCGCTCGCGTCACCGTCGCTTCGCCGAAATTGAAGGGTTCGCCGCTGCCGCCGACGCGCGCCCTGAGGGTGATCAGGCCGCATTCCGGCCCGCGCAGGGTGCGATAGGAGGGCGCAAGGTCGAGGGCCGCCCACAACTCCTGCAGCCGGCCGGTGCTGCTACGCGCCAGCACCGCCATCCGGTTCCTGCGCAGGGCGCTGTCTTCCTCGTCGTGCATGTCAAATCCTATTTGTCTACTTATCTAGACAAGAAGATGAATTGGCTGCACCATAGGCGCCTCTGATGACGGACACATGACAGGGGAAGGGCAAGATCGATGGCGGCACGATTGCAGCGCGGTGTCGGCGTCGCCCTATGGCGGCAGATCGCGGATGGCATACGCAGCGGTATCGCCACCGGGCTCGCCGACGAGACCGGCCGCCTGCCGCCGGAAGCAGACTTGGCGAAGCGCTTCGGCGTCAACCGCCACACCGTGCGGGCCGCCATCGCCGCGCTTGCGCATGAAGGTGTTTTGGAATCGCAGCAGGGGCGCGGAACCTATGTGCGACGCCAGAAGCGCCTTGTCTATCCGATCGGCGAGCGCACCCGGTTCTCCGCCGGGCTCGGTGATCAGGCCCGCGACACGCGCAGCGACTTGGTCGGCACGGCACGGGAGCCGGCCACCGCATGGATCGCTGCCGCGCTTGGCCTGGAGACGGGAGAAATGGTCATCCGCGTGGAAAGCCTCGGCGCGGCCGACGGCGTGCCCGTATCGCGCTCGACATCGTGGTTCGATGCCGGCCGGTTCGACGGCATAGCCGAGCTTTTTTCCACGACGGGGTCCATCACGGCTGCGCTCGCGAGCTTGGGCGTCTCCGACTACCGCCGTGCTTCGACTGCGATCGAGGCGCGCCACGCCGAGGAAGCCGATACGCGCGAGCTGCAACTGGCGCCCGGCGCCATCGTCATCGTGACGCGCGCGGTGAACTGCGACCTGTCAGGACGCCCCGTCCAGTGCTCGATAACCCGCTTCGCCGCTGACCGTGTGGAACTGGTGGTCGAAACCGCAGCGCCGGATGGCGGCTGACATGTGCGAAATCAAGCTGCCGGCCATAAGCCGGATATCGGAAGCGGCTGCATGTTGGCCGTTTCGCTTGCCGCAGATATGACGAAGGGGCGCCACCAAACAGGAAGCGCCCCTTCCAAGTAAGACGTGCCTTACTTCGTGACGGTCTTCACCGATACGAAGTCGGTACCCTGGACCTGGTAGACCGACAGGAACGGGTTGGCGACGTCGCCCTTTTCATCGAACGAAATTTTCGTTCCAAGGATGCCCTCGCGGTCGGTCTTGCGAACGGCTTCGGCCACCGCCGCCCGATCGGCCTTGCCGGCCGACTTGATCGCCTCCAGCAGGATGTTGGCCGCCTCGAAGGCGAGAGGGCCGTAGGAGCTGACCGGCCCATACTTGCTCTCGAACGCCTTGTTGAAGTCCTGTGCGGCGGGTATCGCCTTGGTGTCGGGCACGAAGAAGGTGACGTAGTTGCCCTCCGCAGCCCCGGCCGAAGCCTCGATGTAGTCGACCGGCTCGAACTGTGCGTCGATACCGATCATGCGTACGTCGAGGCCGACATCGGCGAGTTGCTTGGCCAGCAGCGCCGCGTCAGGAGCCCAGAGACCGGCATAGATCACGTCGACGTCCTTCGGCACCGTGCCGAGGATCGGCCGGAAATCCTTGTCGCCGGCGCGCAACACGAAGCGCAGCACCTCGGCGCCCATCGCGGTTGCCTGCTTGGCCGCCTCGTCGGCAGCACCCCGCGGTCCGGCTGTGCCGTCGTCGAACACGGCGATCTTCTTGGCCTTCAGCTCGCCAACCGCAAAGATTGCCCCCGCCGGGCCCTGGAAATCGTCGCGCGCGCACAGCCGCGAGACGGTCTTCAGCATGCGGTCAGTGACCTTGGGGTTGCTGCAGCCGGGCGTGATCAGCGCGACGTCGGAGCGGTCGAGCACTTCCGAGACGGGAATGCAGGTGGAACTGGTGATGCCCCACACCGTGCCGAGCACCGCGCTGTCGGCCGCGACCTTCTCGGCGGCGGCGACGCCGACCTGCGGGTTGCCCTGGTCGTCGGCCTCGACGAGCTCGATCTGCTTGCCGAGCACGCCGCCCTTGGCGTTCCACTCGTCAACGGCGAGCTGGACCGCGTTCGCCACTTCCTGGCCCTGCTTCGCCAGTGGCCCGGTCAATGGTGCACCGACCGCGATCTTGATGGCCTCCTGGGCCTGCACGGCGCCCGTGAGGGTCGCAGCCGTCGCCAGCGCGGCAGCGAAGGCGATCTGTCGGATCCTGTCAGAAAAGGCACTTGTGAACGTCATCTTTCTTCTCCCATTGGTCATTGTCCTTCTCCACTCGCTCATCGCTCGTTCCGTCCCGATGGCAGCCGCGCGATGAAGCGGCCAAGGCATCGGGTCTTCAAGTCGCCAGCGGTCGGCTCGCCGCTGCCGCTCCGACATGTCAGTCGGCGTCTCACGCGCCATTGTTCGGCTCCTTGACCGCGACGGCCCGACGCGCCGGCAGCAGGCCCTGCGGCCGGAAGATCATCAGAAGCATCAGCATGGCGCCGAAGGCGAGCAGGCGATAAAGGTTGAACTCGCGGAAGGCCTCCGGCAGCGCCACGATGATCGCGGCGCCAAGGATGACGCCGTAGATGTTGCCCATGCCGCCGAGGATGATCATCGCCAGCACGTTGATGGATTCCTGGAACAGGAAGTTGTCCGGGAAGACCGAGCGCTGCCACGACGCCAGCAGGCCGCCGGCGAAACCGGCGAAGGTCGCGCCGATCGCGAACGCCTGCAGCTTGGTGACGGTGGTGTTGATACCCATGGCTGACGCCGCCAGCTCGTCCTCGCGAATCGCCTGCCAAGCCCAGCCGATGCGCGAATCGCGCAGGCGCAGCACCGCCAGCAGGACGATGGTGAGCGTCAGCAGGAACAGGTAGTAATACTGGATATTACCTTGCACCTCGTGCCCCAGCAGAACCGGCGGATCGATCTGGATCAGGCCGTTCGGCCCGCCGGTGATGTCGATCGGCCTGTCGAGGTTGACCAGCAGCAGGTAGACGATCTCGCCGAAGCCGAGCGTGACGATGGCGAGATAGTCGCCCTGCAATCGCAGCGTCGGCGCGCCGATCAGGATGCCGGCGATCATCGAGACCAGCGAGACGATGATCATCGCTGGCAGGAATGGCATGTGCAGCCCGAAATGCGGCGAAGCGAGAAAGGCGTAGGTGTAGGAGCCGATGCCGAAGAAGGCGACGTAGCCGATGTCGAGCAGGCCGGCGAAACCCACCACGACGTTGAGGCCGAGCGCCAGGACGGCGTAGAGGCAGATGCGGGCGAGCACGCCGGTGATGTAATCGCTCGGCGACAGCAGCGGCGCGGCGATGGCGGCCGCGAACAACAGCCAGGGAAGGAAGCGGTGGTTCATACCTTGGTTCCTTCCGCGGTGTACTTGCCGAAGATGCCCGTCGGCTTGAACATCAGGACCAGGATCAGCACGGCAAAGGCGACCACGTCCTTGAATGCGGGGTTGATGAAGGTCACGGCAAGGCTTTCGATGACGCCGAGCAGGATGCCGCCGAACATCGCCCCGCGGATGTTGCCGATGCCGCCGAGCACGGCCGCGGTGAAGGCCTTCAGGCCGGCCGAGAAGCCCATCATGAAGTCGATTTGGGTGTAGTAGAGGCCGATCAGGACACCGGCGGCGCCGCCGAGCGCCGAGCCGATGAAGAAGGTGGTACCGACGACGAAGCCGATGTTGATGCCCATCACCTTGGCCATCTCGGGATTTTCGGCGACCGCGCGCATGGCGCGGCCGAGCGAGGTGCGCTGCGTCAGCTGCACCAGGGCAAGCATCAGCGCGCCCGAGATGGCGACGATGACGATGAGCAGCACCGATATGCTTGTCCCGAACACCTCTAAGCGCCAGTTGCGCGGGAACAGGAGGTTGGTCATGTAGACCTTCATGCGGGCGCCCTGCGTCAGCATCACCGCGTTCTGCAGGAATATCGAGGCGCCGATGGCGCTGATCAGCGGCGCCAGGCGGCCGCCGCCGCGCGTATAGACGGGCCTGTAGACGACGCGCTCGATGCCCACGCCCAGCGCTCCGCACAAGAGCATGGCCGGGATCAGCATCACCGGCAGCACCCATAGCGGGTTCATGCCGAGCGACAGGCTGATGATCGCGCTCAAGATGGCCCAGCCGATATAGGCGCCGATCATGAAGACTTCGCCATGCGCGAAGTTGATCATCAGAAGGATGCCGTAAACCATCGTGTAGCCGAGGGCGATCAGCCCGTAGACGGTGCCGAGGCCGAGCCCGAATATGAGCTGCTGCGGCAGAATAGCGAAGATATCCGCCATGCCCATCATTCTCCGAGGTAAGCCCGCCGAACCACGTCGGCCTTGAGCAGTTCCGCCGCGCCGTCGGTGACGACGATGTTGCCGTTCTGGAGCACGTAGCCGCGATGGGCGATCGAGAGCGCCACCATGGCGTTCTGCTCGACCACCAGCACGGTGGTGCCCTGGCGGTTGATCTCCTGGATGATGTCGAACACCTGGTCGACGAAGGCCGGCGACAGGCCCATCGAGGGCTCATCCAGCAACAGGAGTTTCGGCCGCCCAACCAGTGCCCGGCCGATGGCGAGCATCTGCTGTTCGCCGCCCGACATGGTGCCGGCGGACTGCTCCAGCCGTTCGCGCAGGCGCGGGAACAGCGTGAAGACGCGCTCCATGTCCTGGTCGAGCTCTTCCTTGGCGAGGTGGCGTCTCGTATAGGCGCCGAGCGTAAGGTTTTCCCACACGCTCATGCGCCCGAAGATGCCGCGCCCCTCGGGGACGAGCGAGATGCCCTGGCGCACGATGTCGCCGGTCTGGCGGTTGTCGATCCTTTCGCCGCGGAAGCTGACGCTGCCGCGATGGGCGCGCACGAGGCTGAGCACGGTTTTCATCGTCGTCGACTTGCCGGCACCGTTGCCGCCGAGCAGGCACACGATCTCGCCCTCCTGCACCTCCATGTCGATGCCGTGAAGGGCGACGATCGGCCCGTACTTCGCGACAACCCCTTCAAGCTTGAGCATTGGCGGCCCGTCGTCCCAGATACGCTTCGATGACCTGCGGATGCTGGCGCACCTCCGAAAAGCTCCCTTCGGCGATCTTGACGCCGTGGTCGAGCGCCACGACCCGGTCGGATATGCCGCGCACCACGGTCAGGTCGTGCTCGATCAGCATGATCGTCACGCCACGGTCGCGGATCCTGCGGATATCCTCGATGAGTTCGCGCGACTCGGTCGGGTTCATGCCGGCTGCCGGCTCGTCCAGAAGCAGGGCCAGCGGCTCGGTCGCCAGCGCGCGGGCGATCTCGAGGCGCCTGCGGTTGGCGTAGGACAGCGAAGAGGCCGGTGTGTCCTGGCGCGGCGACAGCCGGTCGCCGAAGATTCCGAGCAGCGCGCGGGCGCTGGTGATCACCCGCTCGCGCTCCGCCTTTGCCGACGGCAGGCCGAGCAGCGTTCCGCCGATGGAGGCGCGCGAGCGGCAATGATGGCCGACCAGGACGTTCTCCAGCACCGTCATCTCGTTGAACAGGCGCTGGTTCTGGAACGTGCGCGCAACGCCCAGCGCCGTGATGCGATGCGGCTTCAGCCCGACCAGGCTGTGGGCACCGTCTGAAAGCGTGATCGTGCCGCCATTGGCCTGGTAGATGCCGGTGATGACGTTGAAGATCGTCGTCTTGCCCGAGCCGTTAGGGCCGATGAGACTGACGATCTCGCCCTCGTTCAGCGCAAAATCGAAATTCTGGACGGCGCTCAGGCCGCCGAAGCGCTTGCTCAGGCCGGAAATCTGGAGCAATGCCATTCGCTGCTCCTATTTGACGCTAGTCCCCTCACGCCCCTGCTCCGTTGCGACCTGGTTTCGTTTCGTCCTGTCTCGCATCAGCAAAATCACGCTATCGAATTTTCTCTTGATGTCAAATAATTTTCTAAGTAGAAAAATTTGAGGGAGCGAAACAGCTCCGCACGCGATGGACGGGGAATGGCTGACAAGCGCATATCGACGGATGCTCCGCACGGCGCCTTAGGATCTTCGGTGGGAGCAGTCCTTTCCGACATACGCCATCGCAACCGCTGGACGCTGGCGGAGGTTAGCCGGCGAACAGGCGTGTCGATCTCCAGCCTCTCCAAGATCGAGAACAATGTCAGCGCCCCCGCCTATGGCGTGCTCACCCGCCTGGCCGCCGGACTGGGGATAGATTTCGTGGAGCTGCTGGGCGAGCAGGCGCCGGTCTTCGCGCCCGGCATGCGCGCCGTGACGCGTGCCGGCAAGGGCACGCCCTATGAAACGCCGGTCGGCAAGTACCTGGCGATCGCCAGCGAATTGGCGGCCAAGACGATGCAGCCGATGGTGGTATCGGTTCCGCTCAAAGGAAAGCGGGCGCCGCAGTTCAGGAGCTCCCATAGCGGCGAGGAGTTCCTGTTCGTCATCGACGGCGTGGTGGAATTCTATCTGGAGCCATACGCGCCGCTGATCCTCAATCCGGGCGACAGCGTCTATTTCGACGGTTCGTCCAAGCACGGCTTCGCATCCTGCGGCGAGCGCGAGGCCAAGATCCTGTGCGTCTGCCTGATGGGAAAGACGGACATGGACGGACGCATCTCGACGCATGGAGGGTAAGCCGGCATGGCTGAGACGATGTGCATGGGCGTCATCGGCGGGCTGGGTCCGGCCGCGACGATCAGCTTCATGTCCATGGTGCTCGCCCGCACGCCGGTCGAGCG
>JBQCHN010000008.1:0-5574 GCA_051954615.1 Mesorhizobium sp.
CCGTGGATGCGGTAGCCGGTGTCGCGGCCGTCCTGGAAGATGTAGAGGGCGCGCGCGCCGAGCGGGTTCATCAGGCCGCCGGGCTGGCCGTTCTGCCATTTCACCAGTTCTGGCTTGCGCTGGATCATCTCGGGCGGCGGCGTCCAGGTCGGCCATTCACGGCCGTACTGGATGTTGGCGCGGCCGGACCAGCGGAAGCCGTCCTTGCCGACGCCGACGCCGTAGCGGATGGCGTCGCCGCCTTGCTGCACCAGGTAGAGCAGGCGTTCCTGCGTATGCACCACGATGGTGCCGGGCGCCTCGCCGGTCGGGTCGACGACGATCTGTCGGCGGAATTCGGACTTGACCTTCTGGTAGGGCACGGCCGGCACGGCGAAGCCGCTGTCGGTCAGCGCGGCATACATCACGTCGGGGCTGGTCACATGGCTGTCGACGCTGATGCGCGGCACCGGACGGTTCGGCTTGATCGAGCCGGTGGTGATGGTGTCGAGGCCGAGCGCCGGCATATCCACCGAGCGCGAGCAGCCGGCGATGCCGAAAAGGGCCGCCGCACCCAGGCCGCCGAGCGCGGCGCGCCGCGAAAGGTTGGTCCCGGTTTCGTCCATGCCGTCTTGCCGCGACGACGCCGGATCATGCAGGTCTCTACGCATGCACGCTCTACCCCAAGCCCCAGATGTCAACTGAGCCGCCAGCACGCTGCGGCCGAATGGCACGCATTTTTACCATTCATGGTTGAGAAAGAGTGAATCGCGCCACCTGCCGGGTAATGAGTGTGGCGGCGGCGGCGCGGCGAGGCCGCCCGACTGGCGTACGGGCCTGCCGTTTTCCCTTTACTTCCCGACGGGTGTCAGGATTTATCCTTTTCTTTGCGTGAGGAGAAAGTCATGCCGCTCGAAACCTGGGCCGCCTTCGTTGCCGCTTCCGCCATCCTGTTGATCATTCCGGGTCCGACGATCCTGCTGGTCGTCTCCTATGCGCTGGGCCAGGGGTGGCGCACCGCTCTGCCCATGGCTTTCGGTGTCGCTCTCGGCGATTTCACCGCCATGACGCTGTCGATGCTCGGCATCGGCGCATTGCTTGCGGCTTCCGCCACCGTTTTCACCATCCTCAAGATCGTCGGCGCCGGTTACCTGATCTATCTGGGCATAAAGCTGTTCCGCGCCGGCGGCACGCTGCGCGCCCAGCCGCGCACCGATGCCGTGTCGGCTTCCAGGATGGCGGCGCATGCCTGGCTGGTGACGGCACTCAACCCAAAGAGCATCACCTTCTTCGTCGCCTTCCTGCCGCAGTTCCTCGACCGGCACGCGGACTTCTTCACCCAGATGCTCATCTTCGAGGCGACGTTCCTGCTGCTCGCTTTCGCCAATGCTTTCGGCTACGCGCTGGTGGCGGCCCGCGCCCGTGCGGTCGTGCGCAACGAACGGGCGATCCGCGTGCTCAACCGCACCGGCGGCACGCTGCTGGTCGGCGCCGGCATCGCCACCGTGGCGATGCGCTCAGGCACCTGAGGACGGGGCCGGCGGCTCGATTGACCGTCGGCTTCCGTTGCCCTAGAATCTGGTCCGACCAGATTATTTTGGAACTGAAAGCCCCTGCGGCGAGGCGCGCGGACGGAGGAACTCATGTATCTCGGCCTCGATCTGGGCACATCCGGCGTCAAGGCGCTGCTGATCGACGGCGACCAGAAGGTCGTCGGTTCCGGCCATGCCTCGCTTGAAGTGTCGCGTCCGCAGGCCGGCTGGTCCGAGCAGGATCCGGCCGACTGGATCGCCGCCTGCGAGGAGGCGATTGCCGAGCTCAAGGCGGCGCACGCCAAGGAACTGGCCGCGGTCAAGGGCATCGGCCTGTCCGGCCAGATGCACGGCGCCACTCTCCTCGACAAGGCAGACAAGGTGCTGCGTCCCTGCATCCTGTGGAACGACACTCGCAGCCATGCGGAGGCGGCAAGTCTCGACGCCGATCCGCGGTTCAGGAAGATCACCGGCAACATCGTCTTCCCCGGCTTCACCGCGCCCAAGCTGGCATGGGTGAAGAACAACGAGCCAGCCGTCTTCGCCAGGGTCGCCAAGGTGCTGCTGCCGAAGGACTATCTCAGGCTCTGGCTGACCGGCGAGCACATTTCCGAAATGTCGGACGCTTCCGGCACCGCCTGGCTCGATGTCGGCGAGCGCCGCTGGTCGCCGGACCTGCTCGTCGCTACCGACCTCGACGAGAACCACATGCCGGCGCTGGTCGAGGGTACGGACAAGGCAGGCGCCCTGCGCGCCGAACTGGCGTCGCGCTGGGGCATGGCGCCCGGCGTCCCGGTGGCCGGCGGCGCCGGCGACAACGCGGCCTCTGCCTGCGGCATGGGCACGGTGGGCGAGGGCCACGCCTTCGTCTCGCTCGGCACGTCTGGCGTGCTGTTCGCCGCCAACCGCGCCTATCTGCCCAATCCGGCAAGCGCCGTTCACACCTTTTGTCATGCTCTGCCGCATACATGGCACCAGATGGGCGTCATCCTGTCGGCAACGGATTCGCTGAACTGGCTGTGCGAGATCACCGGCAAGGATGCGGCAGCACTCACCGACGAACTCGGCGGGAAGCTGAAGGCGCCGGGCGGCGTCACCTTCCTGCCCTATCTTTCGGGCGAGCGCACGCCCCACAACGATTCCGCCATTCGCGGCGCTTTCATCGGCCTGGCGCACGAATCGCATCGTGCCGTATTGACGCAGGCGGTGCTGGAAGGTGTTGCCTTCGCTTTCCGCGACAGTCTCGAAGCCTTGCGGACGGCCGGCACGATGCTGACCCGTGTGACCGCCATCGGTGGCGGCTCGCGCTCGCGCTATTGGCTCGGCGCCATCGCCACCGCCCTGGGCATTCCAGTCGACATTCCCGCCGACGGCGACTTCGGCGCCGCCTTCGGTGCCGCCCGGCTCGGCCTCATCGCCGCCACCGGTGCGGACCCGCTGTCCATATGCACGGCTCCGCTTACACAGGACACGATCACGCCGGATGCCGAACTGGCCGGCGCCTATGAGGATGCCTACCGGCGCTATCGCGCGCTCTATCCGGCGATCAGGGACGTCAGGTGAAGACGTCCCCGTCGCCTGTCGAACGGTCCTTATTGCGCCGGCACCTTGTCGAGGAAGCCGGTGACGGTTTTCAGCCGCCCGTCCTCGATGACGCCGATGTCGGTGCCCTCGACGACGGACTCGCTTCCCGCCGGTCCGAGGTTCCACGAAAAGCGGATGGCGTCGCCGAACCCGTCAGGTTCGCCCTTCAGCGAAAACCGGAAGCCGGGAAACTGCGTCTTCACGCCGTCGATCAGGGCGGCGATGCCGGAATGGCCGTCGCCCTGCATGATCGGGTCGCGATAGCTCACGTCCGCGGTAAAGGCCGCGGCAAGCAGCGCTTCGCGCGTGGCCGGGTCGGCCTCGTTCCAGGCGGCGATGTAGTTTTCGGCGATCGTCTGAAGGTCGGTCATCGTCTTTCTCCGTGTTCGGGTTTTGACGTGACTCTTTTCCCTCGCCCTTGTCGGCGAACCAATTACGTCCGGGGTAATCGCGGCGAGGCCGCAGTCAGAAATTTCAGGAGGACATGACGTGAGCACCGGCTTCTTCGGCGACATCAGGAAAATCCGCTACGAGGGTCCGGATTCGACCAATCCGCTCGCCTACCGCTTCTACAACCCCGACGAGATGGTCGCCGGCAAGCGCATGGAGGACCACCTGCGCTTCTCCGTCGCCTACTGGCACTCCTTCGCCTGGCCGGGCGGCGACCCGTTCGGTGGCCAGACTTTCGAGCGGCCGTGGTTTGGCGACACGATGGACAAGGCGAAGCTGAAGGCCGACGTCGCCTTCGAGATGTTTTCGTTGCTCGGCGTGCCCTTCTACTGCTTCCACGACGCCGACGCGCGGCCGGAGGGCAGGAATTTCGCCGAGAGCGCCGCGCGTCTCGACGAGATCGCCGACATCTTCGCCGCCAAGCAGAAGGAGACCGGCGTAAAGCTCTTGTGGGGCACGGCGAACCTTTTCTCGCATCGGCGCTTCATGGCGGGCGCCGCCACCAATCCCGATCCGGACGTGTTCGCCTATGCTGCCGCCACGGTGAAGAGCTGCATCGATGTGACCAAAAGGCTCGGCGGTGAGAATTACGTGCTATGGGGCGGCCGCGAGGGCTACGAGACGCTGCTCAACACCGACCTGAGACAGGAGCAGGAACAGGCTGGCCGGTTCCTCTCCATGGTGGTGGACTACAAGCACCGCATCGGTTTCAGGGGCACGATCCTGATCGAGCCGAAGCCGCAGGAGCCGACCAAGCACCAGTACGACTACGACGTGGCGACGGTGTACGGCTTCCTGAAGAAGTTCGGGCTGGAGAACGAGGTCAAGGTCAACATCGAGCAGGGCCATGCGATCCTCGCCGGCCACTCCTTCGAGCACGAGCTGGCGCTGGCCAACGCGCTCGGCATCTTCGGCTCCATCGACATGAACCGCAACGACTACCAGTCCGGCTGGGACACCGACCAGTTCCCCAACAATGTGCCGGAGATGGCGCTCGCCTATTACCAGGTGCTGCAGGCCGGCGGCTTCACCACCGGCGGCACCAACTTCGACGCTAAGCTGCGCCGCCAGTCCCTCGATCCGCAGGATCTTCTGATCGCCCATATCGGCGGCATGGATTGCTGCGCGCGCGGGCTGAAAGCGGCGGCTCGCATGATCGAGGACAAGGCGCTGTCCGGCCCGCTGGCCGAGCGCTATGCCGGCTGGAAAGGGGCGGAGGCGCAGGCGATGCTGTCGGGCAAGCGCACGCTGGAGGACATCGCCACCCGCGTCGTCAAGGACGGGATCGAGCCGGAGCCGCGTTCGGGCCGCCAGGAATTTCTGGAGAACATCGTCAACCGTTACGTCTAAGAGCCCTTTTGAAACTCCCTTGAGGCCGGGCTGCAACGGCGTCCGGCTGTGCTCCGGTGCTCACGTACTTGAAGTACGATCCGCTCCGGTGCTCGCCGGCCACCGTTTTCGCCACGGCCTCAAGGTTTTTCAAAGGGGCTCTGAGGAGCCGGCGCGATGCCGGCGCGGTAAACTTGCGTTACCGGCGATCAAATCGACCGCGAACGGTTTGAACCCGTCCCCGTCCATGGGAATGATGCCGCGACCCTATGGAGCCGCGGGACGCCATGACTCAGACGCTTGACGATATTGTCCGGCCATTGGCCCTGACGGGGCGGCTGCTCGTCGCCTGCTGGCCGCAATTGCTGCTGATCGGCTGTCTCGGCATGATCGCCCGCGATCTCCTGTTGCAGGGCGCGGTCAAGGTCGGCCTCGGGTTCCCGCTGGGCGGCATGGTCGTCCTCTCTTTCGTCGTGCTCGCCAAGCTCACCGTGCTGGTCATGATGTTCGTGGTGCTGCGTCCCTTCCTGCCGGCGCTTATGGCCCTGCGCCGCAGTGCCGCCGGCAAGGCCACCGACGAAAACCGGCGCGAGCCGATCCTCGCCATCACCGCCGCAGCCGTCCTCCCCTTCTTCGCCTATTATGCCGCCTGGGGCTTTCTCGGCGACACCGTGCGCGAATATTCGCGCATGGCGCTTGC
>JBQCHN010000009.1:0-6282 GCA_051954615.1 Mesorhizobium sp.
CCCGGCCGAGATAGGGTGCCTGCATCGCCGCACGAATGAACGTGCGTCCGGCACGGTCCTGCATCATCATCCGCGCTCCCGCAAAACCCGTCGCGCCGGCCTTGAAGACAAGCCACAGCGCCCTAGAACGCGTCACAACGCAGAAGACCCGGTATTTGTTCCGCCCGCACACTGTCTTGTGTTGCCGTTGCGGAACGGATCGACGCGTGTAAAATCATCTACAAACAGGCAGATCAATGGTATCAGATTTCAGAAAATGCGGTGAATTGAAATCCGATTCCTTAAGCCTGAACCACGCTTCTGCGAGATTGCAGCACCTCACCAGCACCGGCAAAAGCCGGTCGAAAAACGGGATTTCAAGACCATGAAAAGGCTCATCACCCTCCTCGCCGCCGGCGCGCTGTCGCTGGCAGCGGTTGCCGCCGCCCAGGCCGGCGCCGACTTCGACAAGATCAAGAAGTCCGGCGAATTCCGCATCGGCACGGAAGGCACCTACGCCCCCTTCACCTATCACGACGCCGACAACAAGCTCGTCGGCTTCGACGTCGAAATCGGCCGCGAGGTCGCCAAGCGCCTCGGCGTCGAGGCGAAGTTCCAGGAGGGCAAGTGGGACGGCCTGATCGCCGGCCTCGACGCCGACCGCTACGACGCCGTCATCAACCAGGTCGGCATCACCGAGGAGCGCAAGAAGAAGTACGACTTCTCCGATCCCTACATCGCCTCCAAGGCCGTGCTGATCGTCAAGGCCGACAATGCCGACATCAAGAGCTTCGCCGACCTGAAGGGCAAGAAGTCGGCGCAGTCGCTGACCTCCAACTTCGGCAAGCTGGCCGAGAAGAACGGCGCCGAACTGGTCGGCACCGACGGCTTCGACCAGTCGATCCAGCTCGTGCTCACCGGCCGCGCCGACGCCACCATCAATGACAGCCTGTCCTTCTACGATTTCAAGAAGCACAAGCCCGACGCCGCCGTGAAGATCGCCGCGCAGGAAGAGAACGCCGACTATTCCGGCATCATCGTGCGCAAGGGCGACGCCGAACTGGTCGCCGCCATCAACAAGGCGCTGGCCGACATCAAGGCCGACGGCACCTACAAGAAGATCGCCGACACCTATTTCGGCCAGGACGTTTCGCAGTAAACGGGACGTCTGGCGGGAACGGGCATTTCCAGCGGGCGCATCTGCCCGTACGATCGAAGCGGCGCGCCGGCTCCCGGCCGCCGCTTTTCGCATGACGGTGGCGCAGGCCGCGATCCACAGGAGACGATAGAGTGCCGGACTGGCTTCAACTGATGCTGAACTCGCTGCCTACGCTCCTGTGGGCGGCCCTGCTCTTCACCGCGCCGCTGACGCTTCTGTCCTTCGTCCTCGGGCTCGCCGTCGGTCTCATGACCGCGCTCGCCCGCCTGTTCGGGGCGAAGCCACTGGTGGCGGTGGCGCGCTTCTATGTCTGGATTTTTCGCGGGACGCCGCTTCTGGTCCAGCTTTTCCTGATCTTCTACGGCCTGCCCTCCGCCGGCATCCTGCTCGACTCCTTCACCGCCGCACTCATCGGCTTCACCTTGAACATCGGCGCCTATTCGTCAGAGATCATCCGCGCCGTCATCGCCTCGGTTCCGCGCGGCCAGTGGGAGGCGGCCTATTCCATCGGCATGACCTGGAGCCAGGCTATGCGCCGCACCATCCTGCCGCAGGCGGCCCGCACCGCCGTGCCGCCGCTCTCCAACACCTTCATCTCACTGGTCAAGGACACCTCGCTCGCCGCCGCCATCACCGTGCCGGAAATGTTCCAGGCGGCGCAACGCATCGTCGCCACCACCTACGAGCCGCTGATCCTCTACATCGAGGCCGCGCTTCTCTATCTCGCCATGAGTTCGGTGCTGTCGGCCCTGCAGGTCCGGCTGGAGGAACGGCTCAACCGCTATGGCGGCTTCCTGGAGGCGCGCGCATGATCGAGCTGAAGGATATCGAAAAGCGCTTCGGCGACAACGTCGTGCTGAAGGACGTTTCCGTCACCATGGCCGAGCGCAGCGTCACCGCGCTCGTCGGCCCTTCGGGCGGCGGCAAGAGCACGCTGCTGCGCTGCATCAACCTTCTGGAACTGCCCAATGCCGGCACGGTCAAGATCGGCGAGGAAGAACTTACCTTCGGCACCGGCCGGCGCGTCGCCACCGGCGACATCCAGCGCCTGCGCCGCCAGACCGGCATGGTGTTCCAGAATTTCCAGCTTTTCCCGCATCGCACGGCGATCGAGAACGTCATGGAAGGCCTGACCGTGGTGCTGAAATGGCCGGAAGCCAAGGCACGCGAACGGGCGATGGAACTGCTGGAGAAGGTCGGCATGACGGCCAAGGCCGATGCCTGGCCGGCGACGCTGTCGGGCGGCCAGCAGCAGCGCGTGGCGATCGCGCGCGCGCTGGCGCCCTCGCCGCGCGTGCTTCTGTGCGACGAGCCGACCTCGGCGCTCGATCCCGAGCTGGCGCAGGAAGTGGTCGACGTGCTCGACCGGCTGGCCGAGGAAGGCACCACCATGGTGATGGCGACGCACGATTTGCGCCTCGCCTCCAAGGTCGCCGACGAAGTGATCTTCCTCGAGGCGGGCATCGTCGTCGAGAAAGGCCCGGCCGCCGAGGTCTTCGGCAACCCGCAGCGCGAGCGCACCAAGCGCTTCATCGCCACGCTGCGGCACGAGCAGGAAAGCGCCGCGCGGCAGGCCGGATAGATTTGGACCTGGATTGCCGCTTTGGAAAAGTGACGATCCACGCAACCGGTGGAGAAGTCGATCCCGGGAACCTACAAAGTAGGTGGGCGCCATATGTCCAAGCCCACGGGCCTAGCCAGGGACAGCTCCCTAGGGATCAATAAGGCCCCGGGGAAATGTCTCTCCTGCCGCGAGGCGCAGACCGTCGAGATCCAATATAGAGCGTGGCGCGACCGTTCGCCAGCGACAACGAGTGGCATCATCGAATTTCCCCTCTCCGTCGCCGCTGCGCGACGCCACCTCTCGAACGTGCCGGTTGCGCCGACCGCCATCTGCTTCTAGACCGGTTGGACGTTGAGAATGGAGTTCAGGAATGCGTTTCGAAGGCACGGCCGCCTATGTCGCCGACAAGGACCTGATGGTGGCGGTCAATGCCGCGATCGCGCTGGAGCGGCCGCTGCTGGTCAAGGGCGAGCCCGGAACCGGCAAGACTGAACTGGCCCGGCAGGTGGCGGCCGCACTTGGCCTCGACCTGATCGAATGGAACGTGAAATCCACCACCCGAGCCCAGCAGGGCCTCTACGAATATGACGCCGTCTCGCGCCTGCGCGACAGCCAGTTGGGCGACGAGCGTTTCAACGACATCAGGAACTACATCAAGCGCGGCAAATTGTGGGACGCCTTCGCCGCCGACAAAAAGGTCGTGCTCTTGATCGACGAGATCGACAAGGCCGACATCGAGTTCCCCAACGACCTGTTGCAGGAACTCGACCGCATGGAGTTCTTCGTCTACGAGACGGGCGAGACGATCCGCGCCGACAACCGCCCCATCGTCATCATCACCTCCAACAACGAGAAGGAACTGCCGGACGCCTTCCTGCGCCGCTGTTTCTTCCACTACATCCGCTTTCCGGACATGGAGACGCTGCAAAAAATCGTCGACGTGCACTATCCCGGCATCAAGCAGAACCTGGTGCGGGCGGCCCTCACCCCGTTCTACGAGATCCGCGAGGTGCCGGGCCTGAAGAAGAAGCCGTCGACCTCCGAGGCGCTCGACTGGATCCGGCTGCTGGTCGCCGACGACGTCGATCCCGCCGATCTGCGCGGAGACCCGAAGAACGCGCTGCCGAAACTGCACGGCGCCCTGCTCAAGAACGAGCAGGACGTGCATCTGTTCGAGCGACTGGCCTTCATGGCGAGAAGGCAGGGGTGACAAACAACCGGGACGCTGCCTGATCTTCATCATCCTATGGCGAAGGTGACGGTGGCCGCTTTCGCGAAAAATCTTGCCAAACTTATCCTCCTCTTCCGAAGCCGCCTCATACTCCTCGCCATCTCCTGTGCGGGAACGCGGGTCGCGAACCGGGCGCTTGTGGCGGGAGACGGTGCCGGGCTGGCAGCGTAACGGTGCGCTGCTGGGTGATGAGCCCCCAAGTCCGGGCCTCGACCGAGCCAGCGGGCCGCAAGGCAGCGACCCTCGGGGAGGCAAGACACCGGCGGGCGCGGGAAGCCGCGCCATTATTTAACTTAGCAGGCACGGCCACCGCGCCCGCTTCCCGACCTCAAGCAGTGAGGCCAGTTCTTCTACAATGGCCAGGGCCGAAAGGCAGCGTGGCAACGGAAATGCCTGCCCTGCCCCATCGCCGCATGCGGCCACGGTCGCTAGAACAGATTGTCAATCGGGAGGAAGCCATGTCCGCCATCACCGTGCGTCCCTTGCAGGAATCCGACCACGCCGATTGGCGCCGGCTGTGGACGGCCTATCTCGAATTCTACAAGACGACCGTGCCGGAAGAGGTCTACCAAACGACGTGGAAGCGGCTGTTCACGGCCGGTGAGTTCGAGCCCAAGGGCTTCATCGCCCTGCTCGATGGCAAGGCCGTCGGCCTGACGCATTATCTCTACCACCGCTCCTGCTGGTCGCTGGTGAACAACTGCTATTTGCAGGACCTGTTCGCCGACCCGGACGCGCGAGGCAAGGGCGTCGGCGCCGCATTGATCGAAGCGGTCAAGCAGGAGGCGGCGAAGATCGGCGTCGCCAACGTCTACTGGATGACGCATGAAACCAACGCCACGGCGCGAAAACTCTACGACCGCGTGGCGCGGCGGACGGGCTTCATCGAGTACGATCTGCTTTAACTAGGCGTCTTGCCTGCCTGCGCGGCGAAAGCGATGGCCTGGTCCGTCTCGCCCGGCGCGAAGACGCGTATGGTCACCGCCGGCATGATAGGCGCGGCCGTTTCAGCCA
Organism: Mesorhizobium sp.; assembly: GCA_051954615.1. Lineage (GTDB taxonomy): Bacteria > Pseudomonadota > Alphaproteobacteria > Rhizobiales > Rhizobiaceae > Mesorhizobium. The sequence continues at coordinate 4,948 of JBQCHN010000009.1, forward strand.
GTGCCTTGACGAAGCCTTCGCCTGCCACGAGAGCGAGATAAGGAAAGCGATGCCATTTGCCGAGATAGCTGAGTTCCTGCCGCAGGTCTTCCAGCGCACCGCCGAACGTGACGCCCTCGAACTCCGTGAGATCGGACACCATGCCGATCTTGTCGTATCGGGCAAGCTTGGCCTCGACCTCGGCGACCGCTTCCCGGATCGCGGCGGCATCCAGCTTGCCCCTGATTTTCAGATAGACGACGTTGTCGGGAACGACCGGCTGCGTGTTCATGGAAAAACTCCCTTTCCGGTTCAACGCCGGACATGAAATTCGGTTCACGCCATTATGGCGCGGCAAATCCAACCTTCTTATGATGGCGTCATGTTCCTCCCCTTCTTCCTCGAACTGAAAGCGGCCAAGGTCCCCGTCTCGCTCAGGGAATACCTGACGCTGCTGGAAGGGCTGGAGGCCGGGCTGGTCGACTACGACGTCGAGGGGTTCTACTACCTCGCCCGCTCGGCGCTGGCGAAGGACGAGCGCCATATCGACCGCTTCGACCAGGTCTTCTCGCATGTCTTCAAGGGGCTGGAGGCGCTGTCGGGCGACGCGGGCATCGATATCGCCAACCTGCCGGAAGACTGGCTGCGCAAGCTCGCCGAAAAGCATCTGACCGACGAGGAAAAGAAGCTGGTCGAGGCCCTCGGCGGCTTCGACAAGCTCATGGAGACGCTGAAGCAGCGCCTGGAAGAGCAAAAAGCCCGCCATCAGGGTGGCTCGAAATGGATCGGCACCGCCGGCACCTCGCCCTTCGGCGCCTATGGCTACAACCCCGAAGGCGTGCGCATCGGCCAGCACGAAAGCCGCCATCGCCGCGCGGTGAAGGTGTGGGACAAGCGCGAGTTCAGGAATTTCGACGACACGGTCGAGCTCGGCACCCGCAACATCAAGGTGGCGCTGAAGCGCCTGCGCCGCTGGGTGCGCGAGGGCGCGGAGGAGGAATTCGACCTGCCCGGCACCATCCATGCCACCGCCGAGCACGGCTATCTCGACGTCAGGACGCGGCCGGAACGCCGCAACGCGGTGAAGCTTCTGATGTTCTTCGACGTCGGCGGCTCGATGGACGACCACATCAAGGCCGTCGAGGAACTGTTTTCCGCCGCCCGCGCCGAGTTCCGGCACATGGAATATTTCTATTTCCACAACTGCCTCTACGAAGGCGTATGGAAGGACAACCGCCGCCGCCTTTCCGAGACGCTGCCGACCTTCGACGTGCTCAACAAATACGGACCGGACTACAAGGTCGTCTTCGTCGGCGATGCCTCGATGAGCCCCTACGAGATCGCCACGCCGGGCGG
>JBQCHN010000010.1:0-5130 GCA_051954615.1 Mesorhizobium sp.
GACGCCGCCTATGCGCTCGCCGCCGGCCGCGCCGGCCACATGCTGTCGGCCCGCCGCATCAAGCTCCTGTCGAAGATAAGCGGCGGCTTCCTCGTCGGCGGCGGGGTCTGGCTGGCCCTGTCGAGGGCGCGGTGAAGGCGCGTTCCCCGCCCCCTTGAGGGGAGGGAAGGGCGCTAAAGCCGTCCCAGCCGCTCCGTCAGCAGGGCGAAAAACCCGTCGGCGTCGAGATCGCGCATCACCAGGGCGTTCTTCGGCCGGTCGGTAACGCCCCACCAGTCGACCACCGTCATGCCCATGGTGAGCTCCGAAGTCGTCTCGATCTCGACGTTGCAATGGCGGCCCGTGAACAGCTCCGGCCTGAGCAGCCAGGCGATGACGCAGGGATCGTGCAGCGGCCCGCCGTCGGTGCCGTATTTCTCTTCGTCGAAGCGCTCGAAGAAGTCGAGCAGGGCGGCGACCGCGTCGCCGACCTTGCTGCCCAGCTTGCGCATCGCCTCGATCCGCTTATGCGTTGTCAGCGCCTTGTGGGTGACGTCGAGCGGCATGACGACGATCGGCGCGCCCGAGCGGAACACCACCTCGGCGGCGTGCGGATCGACATAGATGTTGAACTCGGCCGTCGGCGTGATGTTGCCACCCTCGAAGAAGCCGCCGCCCATCAGCACGATTTCCCTGATGCGCGGCGCGATGCGCGGCTCGCGGATCAGCGCCAGCGCGATGTTGGTGAGCGGCCCCAGCGCGCACAGCGTGACGGTGCCCGCCTCCTCCCTCATCAGCGTTTCGACGATGAAGTCGACGGCATACTGGTCCTGCAGCTTCATGGCCGGTTCCGGCAGCACCGGGCCGTCGAGCCCGGTCTTGCCGTGGACATGCTCGGCGGTGACCAGCGGCCGCACCAGCGGGCGGATGGCGCCTGAATAAACCTTGATGTCGGGCCGTCCGCCCAGCTCGCAGATCTTGCGGGCGTTTATCTCCGTCAGCTTCAGCGGCACGTTGCCGGCGACGGCGGTGATGCCGACGATGTCGAGCTCGGCGCTGCCCAGCGCCAGCAGGATGGCGACGGCATCGTCCTGGCCGGGGTCCGTGTCGATGATGATCTTGCGCGCGGCAAGCCGTGAGGCGGTCATGGCATTTCCTTGATCTGAAAAGTCTTTTTGGGCGGGTGCGGGTTGGCGGTGAATCGGCTTGAACTTGGCCCCGGGGCGGACCATATCAAGGCTATCGGGAAAAATGCCAGTCGGGTTTTTCCGGTTTATGTCGCTCCAAGGAGGACGCTGTAACATGACGCGAATGACGCCCTTTTCCAGTCCGTTGCTGCTCGGCTTCGACACCATGGAAAAGACGCTCGAACGCCTGGCCAAGTCCGGCGACGGCTATCCGCCCTACAACATCGAACGCCTGCGTGGAACCGAAGGCAGCGCCGAACGGTTGAGGATCACGCTGGCGGTGGCCGGTTTCGCCGAGAACGACCTCGACGTCACCACCGAGGAGAACCAGTTGGTGGTGCGGGGCCGCCAGAGCGACGACACCGAACGCGAATACCTGCATCGCGGCATCGCCGCCCGCCAGTTCCAGCGCTGCTTCGTGCTGGCCGACGGCATGCGGGTGATCGGGGCGGAGTTGAAGAACGGCCTCCTGTCGATCGACCTCGACCGGCCGGAAGCCGAAAGGCTGGTACGGAAAATAAACATATCGGTGAAAGACTGACCTTTGCCGATGGCTCTCACGCGGGACGGCCGGGACCGGCGCTCCGCTGAAAGGAGGCTGAAATGACCAGACTAGACGTAACGCCTATGACCACTGGCGAATTCGCCCATCTCGGCGAAGGCCATGTCGCCTATCTGCGCAAGGTCTCCAGCGACGACCTGCGCGGCCGTTTCCCGGCGCTGAGCGAAATCGCCCCCGGCCTTGAGCTGTGGGCGCTGTTCGGCGCCAACGGCCAGCCGATCCTGCTGTCGGATGCGCGCGACCGCGCGCTCGCCGGCGCGATCGAGAACGAACTGACCACCGTCGCCCTGCACTGAGGCGCGTCGGGGTTCACCGAAACGAAAGGGCCGCCTGGACGGCGGCCCCGCAAGCTTTGTTCCAAAAATCCGAAGCGAATTATGCCGCGTGCGAGGCCGGCGTCTGCGACAGCAGCGCCTGGATCGCCGCCGCGTCGCGCGTGCCCCTGATCTTGGCCAGCGTGTCGGAATCGCGCAGCACGCGCGCGATGCGCGACAGGGCCTTGAGATGGTCAGCGCCGGCCCCCTCGGGCGCAAGCAGCAGGAAGACGATGTCGACCGGCTGGTCGTCCAGCGCCTCGAAATCGACGGGCGTCTCCAGCCGCGCGAACACGCCGGTGATGCGCTTCACCCCGGCCAGCTTGCCGTGCGGAATGGCGATGCCGTTGCCGACGCCGGTTGAGCCGAGCCGCTCGCGCTGCAGGATGGTGTCGAACACCTCGCGCTCCGGAATCCCCGAAATGGCCGCCGCCCGCTCGGCCAGAAGCTGCAAAAGCTGCTTCTTGGAGTTAGCCTTCAACGCCGGCATGATAGCCGGAACGTCGATCAGATCACTGAGATCCATGTGAAAATCCTTCGTTTCGCCCGCCGCGACCGGTCCCCACACCCGTCGCGGCCGGTCGTTATCCCTGCGCGACCTTGGCGGTCGAGGGGTCGATCCAGCCGATGTTGCCGTCCGGCCGGCGATAGACGATGTTGAGATGGTCGTTCCCGGCGTTGCGGAAAACGAAGACGGGACTGTCCTTGGTGTCCAGTTCGATGACGGCGGACGCGACCGACATGGTTCTCAGCGTCACCGTCGATTCGGCGACGACGGCCGGAGCGAAATTCTCCGGCATCTCCTCATCGTCGTCCGCCAGCGGCTCCATGATCGCATAGGCGACGTCGGTGTCCTTGCCGTTGGCAGCGCCGTAGGTGTGCGACTTCAGCCGCCGATTGTAGCGCCTCAGCCGCGTCTCCAGCCGTTCGGCTGCGGCATCGAAGGCTATTGCCGGGTCCTGCGCCTCGCCGGTCGCCTGCAACGACGCGCCTGAATCCAGCCGCACCATGCAGTCGGCGCTGTAGCGCGACCCCTTCTTGACCACCGTTACATGGCCCGAGAATCCGCGATCGAAATACTTGCCGATCGCCTCGCCGATGCGGTCGGTGATGCGCGTGCGAAACGCATCGCCGATGTCCATGTGTTTTCCCGATATGCGCAGCGTCATTTCGAAGATCGACCTTCCCTGCTCAGGTTTCACACTGTTCGGGAGTTTATACCCGTGGCCCGTGCGCACAAGCTTTGCGGCGCCCTTTGCGCCGATTTTACATCCGAACCTGCGGCTGATCACAAGCTGCCCGCCGGTCGCCTTTTGGCAACCGTTTCCAGGTGGCACGCCGACGGACCATCCGCACCGGGCCTCGCCCGTCCTCTTGCGGGCGGGCTTCTAGCCACTTCCCCATGGCTTGTCAACGAAGCCACGAAACTGTGGAAATCTTGGGAGAGACGGCCGGCTCCTAACGTCCCGCCACGGCGAGCGCCCGCTTTTCCCGGCGCCGCTGCACCGAGGACGGGATGTTCATGCCCTCACGGTACTTGGCGACCGTGCGCCGGGCGATGTCGACGCCGTCCGCTTTCAGGAGATCGACGATGGCGTCGTCGGAAAGCACCGCGTCGGCCGCTTCCGCCTCGATCATGTGGCGCACGCGGTCGCGCACGGCCTCCGACGAATGCGCCTCGCCGCCCTCGGCCGAGGCGATCGCGGCGGTGAAGAAATAGCGCAGCTCGAACACGCCACGCGGGGTGAGCATGTACTTGTTCGACGTCACCCGGCTGACCGTCGATTCGTGCATGCCGATGGCCTCGGCCACCGTCCTGAGGTTGAGCGGCTTCAGGTGACGCACGCCATGGACGAGGAAGGCGTCCTGCTGGCGCACGATTTCCGACGCCACCTTGAGGATGGTTCGGGCGCGCTGGTCGAGGCTGCGGGTCAGCCAGTTGGCGTTCTGCAGGCATTCGGAGAGGAAGTCCTTCTCCGCCTGGTCCCGCGCCTTTGCCGACACCCGGTTGAAATAGACCTGGTCGACCAGCACGCGCGGCAGCGCGTCGGCATTGAGTTCAACCGCCCAGCTTCCGTCGCTGGCCGCGCGCACCTCGACGTCGGCGACGATGGCGTCGCTGGCGCCGCCGGAAAAGGCCATGCCGGGGCGCGGATCGAGCGCCCGAATCTCGGCCATCATGTCGAGCAGGTCTTCCTCGTCGACGCCGCACAGGCGCCTGAGCGCCTGGAAGTCGCGGCGGGCAAGCAGTTCCAGGTTGGCGAGAAGCGCGCGCATGGCGGGATCGAGCCGGTCGCGCTGGGCAAGCTGCAAGGACAGGCATTCGGCGAGGTCACGGGCGAAGATGCCGGCAGGCTCGAACGCCTGGCATTGCGCCAGCACCGCGGCCACCGTCGAAGCGTCAGCGCCCAGCCGGTCGGCGATTTCGGCAAGGTCGGCGCTCAGGTAGCCCGTCTCGTCCAGTCCGTCGGCCAGTTCGCCGGCGATCAGCCGCGAGGCCGGATCGGCGAAGGTCAGCGCGATCTGTTCGCCGACATGGTCGCGCAGGCTGACGCGCGCCGCCGCCAGGTCCTCCATGTCGACGCCGTCGCCACTGCCGCCCCCGGCGCCGACCGACTTCCACTGCGCGGCGAGGTCCGGCGCCAGCCGCTCGGCGGTGCCCGGATCGTCGGGAAAGACGTTTTCCAGCGAGGAATCGAGCTTTTCCGACATTGCCTCGGCGCTCCAGGCCGACTCGCTTTCGTCGAACCAGTCGCCCTCGGCGGCATCGACCCGTTCCGCAGCCTGCGGCTCGGGCTCGCCCGGCTCGTCCTGCTGCTCGGCCCGCTCCAACAGCGGGTTGCGCTCCATCTCCTCCTCGATGAAACGCTCAAGCTCGACATGGGTGAGCTGCAGCAGCCGGATCGACTGCATGAGTTGCGGCGTCATCACCAGCGACTGGGATTGTCTGAGCTGTAGTTTGGCCGCCAGCGCCATGATCGGGATACGGTTGCCTTCGTCTGCAAAGCCGGCCGGATCAAACTGGCCCGGCTTTTGCTTGTCAAGGCAACAGCTAGCAGAACGGCCTTACCGGAACGTTAGGGGCAGG
>JBQCHN010000011.1:0-5776 GCA_051954615.1 Mesorhizobium sp.
AGGCCGGGCAGCACGCCGATGGCGGTGCCGAGCGTCGTGCCGAGCAGGCACCACAACAGGTTGACCGGTGAAAAGGCAACGGAGAAACCGTGGGCGAGTTGGGCGAGCGTGTCCATGGTGTCAGGCTCCGAACCAGCTTGCGACGGTGGCGATCGCGCCGTTGGCGAAATCCTCGACGAAGCCGGCGCCGATGTTGACGCCCAGCGCCTTGGCGAAACCGAAATAGGCCGCCAGCGAAAGGACGAGGCCCATGCCGAGGTCGCGCAGGGGCCTGCGGCTGCCGAAGCCGTAGCAGACCAGCACGAACATGATGACAGAGGCGGCGGTGAAGCCGAGCGGGCCGATCAGCAGCATGTTGGCGACGAGGCCGGCGACGACGAAGGCCATCGACTTCCAGTCGGTCGGCGTTTCCTTTTCCTCTTCGGGCTGCCAGCCGCCCTGCACGGCGGCCTTGATGAGCAGCAATGCCAGGACCAGCATGCCGCCGGTGGTGATGTAGGGAAAAACGGTCGGCCCGACCTTGGAATAGAGCGGGGACACCGGGATTGCCAGCGTCTGCCACAGCACGGCGCCGGCAGCGGCCAGCATGCCGATGCCGATCAGGAGTTCGGGTATGGCGACCCGCTGCGGGGCCGCCTGTTCGTCGCTGGTGCTCATCTGTCCTCCCCTGGGGTCCCTGGACCTTCACCGCATCTGCCCGCGCCGCCGTTCTCCCCCCGGCGTCCGTGAAAAGGGGCGGCCGGAGCCGCCCCCTCCGGTCAGGTTCAGGCCAGTCCGAGGTCCTTGAGGATACCTTCGATACGGGCGATGTCTTCCTTCAGGAACGTCTCGTAAGCCTCGCCGGTGAGCGGGATGGACGTCCACTGGCGGTTCTTGCATTCCTCGGCCCAGGCCGGGCTCTTGGTCATGTCCTCCATGAGCTTGACCATTGCCGCCTTATCCTCATCCGAGATGTCCGGCGGAGCGAAAACGCCACGCCAGTTGAACAGTTCGACATCGATGCCCGATTCCTTCAGCGTCGGCGCATCGATGCCTTCCTGGCGCTTGTCGGCCGAGACTGCGAGCACCCGGAGCGTCCCGGCCTTGACCTGTTCGGAGAATTCGCCGTAGCCGGAAATGCCGCCGGCCACCTGGTTGCCGAGGAGGGCAGCCAGCGCCTCGCCGCCGCCGGCGAACGGCACGTAGGAAATCTTGGTGGGATCGACGCCGGCCGTCTTGGCCATCAGGCCGAACAGGATGTGGTCCGAGCCACCGGCGGAACCGCCGGCGACCGGCACCTTGGTCGGGTCTTCCTTCAGCGCGGCGATGAAGTCGGCGACGGTCTTGAACGGCGAGGCGGCCGGCACCACCAGCGCCTCGAACTCGCCGGTGAGCCGCGCGATCGGCGTCACCTGATCGAGCTTGACGGCCGACTTGTTGGCGATGATGGCGCCGACCATGACCATGCCGCCGACCATCAGGGAGTTGCCCTTGCCCTTGTAGCGGCTGACGAACTGCGGCAGGCCGACCGTGCCGCCGGCGCCACCGACATTGGTGATCTGCGATCCGGAAATCAGCTTATCCGTGCGCAATACCTGATCCATGGTGCGCGCTGTCTGGTCCCAGCCGCCGCCGGGCGCCGCGGGCACGAAAAGTTCAAGCTGCGGCGCGTTCTGCGCGAAAACCGGCAGCGTGGAGGCGGCAAGGCCGACGGCGGCGGTGCTTGCCAGAAATGCGCGTCTGTTCAGCATGATGGTTCCTCCCGATTGCGGCGCCATCCGGCGCCTGTCTCAACGCTACCCGACAGCGGACGCGCCTCGACAAAAATCGAGCAGATCGAAACCGCGCTGTCAACGAAAACACCGCGCAGGGACCGGCTCAGGTGCCGTTTGTCCGCTCCAGCAGGATGGTCGGCTCATCGTGGTAGGTCGTGCGGGCGTATTCGCGATAGCCGCACTTGCGGGCGACGCCGAGCGACGGGGCGTTCTCGGGATCGATGATGCAGACGGTGCGCGGCGCTCGCAGGTCCTTGTCCACCCATTCCAGCATCCGCCGCAGGACCTCGCCGCCCAGCCCCTTGCCATGCATGTCGGAAGTGAGTGACCATCCGGCTTCGGGCAATCCCTCGATCGAGGGCTCGATGGCGCGCTTGAGGTCGTGAAAGCCGGCCTCGCCGATGAAACGGCCACTCGCTCTGTCCTCAATGGCCCAGAAGCCGAAGCCGATCAGCGACCACATGCCGGGATGGCGCAGCAGTCGCTGCCACGTCTCCTCGCGGGTGCGCGCCCTGCCGCCAATGAAACGGAAGACGGCCGGATCGGTGCCCATGGCGCAATAGGCATCGAAATCCTCCAGCCGGTGCGGACGCAACAGCGTCCGTTCGGTTTCCAGCACCGGCGCGCTCTTGTGGATCGTCCCCATGCAGTCTCCTTTTTGGTTGTTGCCAGATGCCGGCCTGGAAGGGCGACCGCAAGGTTCAGCATGTCCCTTGCGGAGAGGCAACACTTTCACTTCGCCGTTTGTCAGGAGACGTCAGCGGCGTCGACCGGGCGGCTGCGATCACCGCCGGGGCGGTGGTAGGCTGCGCCGCCGATCGAAGGAAGAAACAGATGGACACCACCGATCTCGTCCTCGCCATCCTGCACCACCTGCTGGTTTTCTCGCTGGCCGGCATCATCGCGGCCGAATTCGTGCTCGTCCGCAACGACATGAGCGCCTCGACCGTGCGGCGGCTGGCGCGGATCGACCGCCACTACGGCATGGTTGCCATGCTGGTGATCGTCGTTGGTGCGGCGAGGGTCACCTGGGGCCTGAAGGGTTGGGAATTCTACGTCTACAACTGGGTGTTCTGGGCCAAGATGGCGGCCTTCCTCGTCGTTGGGCTCTTATCCATCAAACCGACGATGCGTTTCCTGGCATGGAGCCGGCAGGCCGGGGCCGATGCGGACTGGCGCGTTCCCGAAGCGGAACTCGCCTCGGTGCGCTCCACGCTCGGCGCCGAGGCTGCGGTCTTTCTCGCCATTCCCGTCTTCGCCGCCGCCATGGCGCGCGGCTACGGCTTCTAAAGCGTGTCGCGATCTTTCAGATTCGCTCCGCACGCTTCAGATCCTTGATTTTGCGCATGTCTTTGTCCCGAAGCCGGGTCCCACTTTCGGGAGACATGCTTTAGGCGACGGTTTCTCCCGGCACCGGGCCGAGCGGCCCGATCTCGACCAGGGGGGCCGGGATGCTGGTCGTCTTCTCGGCCGACTTGCAGATGTCGGCGATAACGCAGGCCGGGCAGTCGGGTTTGCGCGCCTTGCAGACATAGCGCCCGTGCAGGATCAGCCAGTGATGGGCGTGGCGCATATATTCGTCGGGGATAACCTCGATCAGCCGCTTCTCAACTTCCTCCGGCGTCTTGCCGGGTGCCAGGCCGATGCGGTTGCCGATGCGAAAGATGTGAGTGTCCACCGCCATCGTGTGCTGGCCGAAAGCGATGTTGAGCACGACATTGGCGGTCTTGCGGCCGACGCCGGGCAGCTTGACCAGTTCGTCGCGAGTCTCCGGCACCTTGCCGCCATGGTCGCGGACCAGCATCTCGGAAAGGGTGGCGACGTTCTTCGCCTTGGCGCGCCACAGCCCGATGGTGCGGATATAGGCGCCGATCTTTTCTTCGCCGAGCGCCGCCATCTTTTCCGGCGTGTCGGCTGTCTTGAACAGCGCTCGCGTCGCCTTGTTGACGCCGGCATCCGTCGCCTGCGCCGACAACACCACCGCCACCAGGAGGGTGAAGGCGTTGACGTACTCCAGTTCGCCCTTGGGTTCCGGCCGCTGCACCGAAAAGCGGCGGAATATCTCGTGCACCTCGGCCTGGCTGTAGAGGCAGAACGGCCTGGCCGGCCGCGGCCGGACGACGCCGTTGGAGCCGTCGCGCCGGCCGCCCTTCGGAGCGGCTTTGGGGGTGCGGCGATCTTTTGGCTTGGGGGTGCTCATGCAAGCTCCTATAATGCAAGGATCATGAGCGATACAAACGCCTCGTCCCCTGCTGCCGGTTTCGCCGCCGACGAGCCGTTCTTCCACGCCTTCCTGACCCCGCACCGGTCTCTCGGCCGGACCGGCTTCATGATCCTGATGGGCGCGCTGCTGTTCGGCTGGCTGGTGACCGGCATTTTCATGCTCTCGCACGGCGCCTGGCCGGTGTTCGGCTTCTTCGGGCTGGACGTGCTCGGCCTCTATCTCGCCTTCCGCGTCAACTACCGCGCCGCCCGCGCGCATGAGGAAGTGTCGGTGTCGCGCACGGCGCTGGATATCCTGAAGGTCGCGCCGTCGGGCAAGGCCCAGTCGCATCACTTCAATCCGTTCTGGGCGAAGTTCTCGGTCGCGCGGCACACCGAGATCGGCATCACCCGGATGGCCGTGGAGGCGCAGGGCCAGGACGTTGCCATTGGCACTTTCCTCAACCCGGACGACCGCGAGAGTTTCGCCGCCGCCTTTTCGCGCGCGCTGGCGCGCGCCAAGGCGCGCTGAACCTCACGCCGGCCCAAAGGCGAACCGCAACAGGCGGCCGATCCGGCGCAGCGCCGGGATCAGTCCCCAGAAGAAGATGAAAATCCTGGCCGGCAGCGTCATGCGCGCCGCCGCTTCCGCATCGTAGGCGGACCGATCCTCGACCAGCCGCAGGCCGGGCGCGGCCTGCTCCAACTCGTGCGGATCGTCTATCGCCCAGTGCAATTCGGCACCTGTGGCCTTGCAGGCGGGACTGTTCCTGACGAATTTCAAGCCGAGTCCACTGTAGACCTCGCAGACGATTTCACCACGCGGCAGGCGCTCGACCAATGCCGCAAACAGCCGCCGGCCCGCATCGGGCTGCAGATACGGCGTCAGTCCTTCCGCCACGACCATCGCGGGACGGTCCTTCGGGATGGCATCGAGCCATTCCAGTTCGACGACCGACGCCGGCACGAGATGATGGTTCGGTTTTGCCGGGTAGAGTTTTCGCCGCAGGTCGATCACCTCGGGATAATCGACGTCGAACCAGTCCACGCCCACCGGGGGATCGATCCGCTGGACGCGGGTATCCAGTCCGCAGCCGAGATGCAGCACCACGGCGTCCGCGTTCCGCGTGAGGAAATCACGCACCCAGTCGTCCATGATGCGCGCCCGCGCCGCCAGGCCGGCTGCCAGGTTGCGGTCGACGCCCAGCCGGGGAAAATCGTAGTCGATCCTGCCGACCGCCTCGTCGGCGAAACGGTCCCGCAGCAGCGAATCCGGCCGGCGGCTTTCAAGCGCCTTGCCGTAGAGCGTGATCAGCAGCGTTTCCTTTTCCTTGCTGAGATGGACCTTTTCGGCGGTCATTCGTTTTCTCCTTCGCGCAGGCTGGCAATCTGGACGCGATGGCCTGGAAGGCAAGTTTCGGGTGGAGGAAGACCGGCGGAAAACCGATATTCGGTACCCAAGGAGACATTGCCATGAACGCCCATATGTCTATGACTGCTTCCATGCCGACGATGAAGCCGCAACCCGTGCTCGAACGGGACATCACGCCGGAAGGCGGCGACTATGAGGTGGTGCGCCGCGCCATCGAGAAGATCAGCCTCGACTATCGCGACCAGCCTTCGCTGGAGGTTCTGGCAGAAGCCGTCGGGGAAACGCCGAACGGCCTGCAGAAGCTGTTCACCCGCTGGGCCGGCCTGTCGCCCAAGGCCTTCCTGCAGGCCGTCACGCTCGACCATGCGCGGCGGCTGCTCGATTCCGGCATGCCGCTCTTGGAGACCTCGTTCGAGCTGGGCATGTCCGGTCCCGGCCGTCTGCACGA
>JBQCHN010000012.1:0-13303 GCA_051954615.1 Mesorhizobium sp.
GGCCGAAAGGCAGCGACCCTCGGGGAGGCAAGAACACCGGCGGGCGCGGGATGCCGCGCCATACCTTAACTTAGCAGGCACGGCCCCCGCGCCCGCTTCCCGACCTCAGCCAAAAGAGGTCAGCTCTTTGACAATGGCCAGACGGACGAGAATCCGGGCGTGGCAACGAAGAAGCTCACGCTGGAGAGGGGTTGGTACTGGCTCAACGTCCGGGGGTGGCGGAAGGATCGCGAAACCTGTATTGGCACGCCCAACGGCGCTTGCGCGCGCCAACCCAATCCAAAGAGGACGAGACAATGACGGTTGCGAAGGAAACGGCGGACCTGCTTGGCAAGCTGGGCGTCGACAAGGCGGTGCTTTCGGGCGGCGACCTGCAGGTCAGGAGCCCGGTGACGGGCGAGGCGATCGCGTCGCTCAAGCAGATGTCGGCGGCGGAGGCCGGCAAGGCGGTCGACGCCGCGCATGAGGCTTTCAAGGCGTGGCGGCTGGTGCCCGGCCCGAAGCGCGGCGAACTGGTGCGCCTGCTCGGCGAGGAACTGCGCGCCCACAAGACCGAGCTCGGCCGGCTGGTATCGATCGAAGTCGGCAAGATCCCGTCCGAGGGCCTGGGCGAAGTGCAGGAGATGATCGATATCTGCGACTTCGCCGTCGGCCTGTCCCGGCAGTTGTACGGCCTGACCATCGCCACCGAGCGCCCCGGCCACCGCATGATGGAAACCTGGCACCCGCTCGGCGTCGTCGGCGTGATTTCGGCCTTCAATTTCCCGGTTGCGGTGTGGTCGTGGAACTCGGCACTCGCGCTGGTGTGCGGCGACTCGGTGGTGTGGAAGCCGTCGGAAAAGACGCCGCTGACGGCGCTTGCCTGCGAGGCGATCTTCGCCCGCGCCGTCACGCGCTTCGGCGCCGATGCGCCGAAGGACCTTTTGAAAGTGCTGATCGGCGACCGCGCCGTCGGCGAGGTTATGGTCGATCATCCGAAGGTGCCGCTTGTCTCGGCCACCGGCTCGACGCGCATGGGCAGGGAAGTCGGCCCGCGCCTGGCCAAGCGTTTCGCCCGTGCGGTGCTGGAACTCGGCGGCAACAATGCCGGCATCGTCACGCCCACGGCGGACCTCGACATGGCGCTGCGGGCGATTGCTTTTGGAGCGATGGGCACGGCCGGCCAGCGCTGCACCACGCTGCGCCGCCTCATCGTTCATGAAAGCGTCTACGACCAGCTCGTGCCGCGCTTGAAGAAGGCCTATGAGAGCGTGTCGGTCGGCAACCCGCTGGAAGGCAAGGCGCTGGTCGGTCCGCTGATCGACAAGGCGGCCTTCGACGGCATGCAGAAGGCGCTTAAGGAAGCGCAGGCGCATGGCGGCAAGGTGACCGGCGGCGCCCGCGTCGAGAACGGTCATCCGGATGCCTTCTACGTCCATCCGGCTCTGGTCGAGATGCCGAGCCAGGTTTCGCCGGTGACGGAGGAGACCTTCGCGCCGATCCTTTACGTGATGAAATACAAGGACTTCGACGAGGCTCTTGAACTGCACAATGCGGTCGGCGCCGGCCTGTCGTCGTCGATCTTCACGCGCGACATCATGGAGTCGGAGCGCTTCCTGTCGGCGGAAGGGTCGGACTGCGGCATCGCCAATGTCAACATCGGCACCTCCGGCGCCGAAATCGGCGGCGCTTTCGGCGGCGAGAAGGAGACCGGCGGCGGCCGCGAGTCCGGCTCCGACGCCTGGAAGGCCTATATGCGCCGCGCCACCAACACGGTGAACTATTCCACCGCGCTGCCGCTGGCGCAGGGCGTGTCCTTCGACATCGACTGACACGAGGCCATGCCAACCGCCGCGCCGGCCCGCAAACAGGCTCGCGCGGCGGATTTTCCGGGCGTAGCGTAGGCGCCGGGAACCTTTCCTCGCTGCCGGCATCCAAGCGGCGGACAAGGAGGCTGCGATGCCCGCGCTGAACACCAGACCGATCCCGCTTGAGGCCGCCAGCGACGCGGACCTCGTGGCCCGCGCGCTGCGGCGCGAGGGCGCGGCTTTCCGCATCATCATGACGCGTTACAACCAGCGGCTCTACCGGCTGGCACGCGGCATCGTCGGCCGCGCCAGCGAGGCGGAGGACGTCGTGCAGGAAGCCTATGTGCACGCCTTCCGCAGCCTCGAAACCTTCCGTGGCGATTCCGCGCTGTCGACCTGGCTGTCGCGCATCGTCATCAACGAGGCGCTCGGCCGGCTGCGCAAGCAAAAACGCGAAGGCAAGGTGACGAACCTCGAGGCGGCCCAGGCCGAAATCATCCAGTTTCCCGGCAACGCCAGCGACGATCCGGAGCGGACCATGGCGCAACGACAAATCCTGCACTTGGTCGAAGAGGCCACCGACCATCTGCCCTCCACCTTCCGGGCCGTGTTCGTCGCCCGGGTCATCGAGGGGCTGAGCATGGAGGAAACGGCGGAGCTGCTCGGCATCAAGCCGGAGACGGTGAAGACGCGGCTTTACCGTGCCCGCCAGATGGTGCGCAAGGAACTGGACGCGCAGATCGGCCCGGTGCTGATGGACGCCTTTCCCTTCGCCGGCCGCCGTTGCGACCGCCTGAAGGATGCGGTCATGCAGCGCCTCGGCCTCGAAAGCGCCGATTCAGGAAGCTGATCGAAGGCGCTGATTTTTCGGGAACCTCCCGCCCGCCGCGACATCCAATCGACGTCAAGCAAACAAGCCCGGCGCCCCCGCGTCCGGGCAAGGAGGTTCCATGTTCATCCGTCCTTTCGCCGCCCTTGCGATGCTGGGCGTTCTCGCTGCTCCGACCTTCGCCGACGCCGCCGACAAGCCGACCGATCCGCAGATCGCCCACATCGCCTACACCGCCGGCGTCATCGACATCGAGGCGGCCAAGCTCGCCGTCTCCAAGTCGAAGACCAAGGCGATCGTCGATTTCGCCAAGGACATGCTGCGCGACCATGAAGCGGTCAACAAACAGGCGCTCGACCTGGTGAAGAAGCTGAAAGTCACGCCGGAAGACAACGACACGTCCAAGGCGCTGACCAAGGCTGCCAAGACGGAGCGCGCCAAGCTGAAGAAGCTCAAGGGCGCCGCCTTCGACAAGGCCTATATCGACAACGAGGTCGCCTATCACAAGCAGGTCGACGGCGCGCTGGAGACGCTGCTCATCCCGTCCGCGCAGAACGCCGAGCTGAAAAGCCTGCTGGAAACCGGCCTGAAGATCTTCCAGGGTCATGAGATGCATGCCGAGCACGTCGCGGCCGGGCTGAAGTAGGAGGCGGCAATGCGCTTCGCATGGCTTTTGCCGGCGGCAGCCGCGCTGTTTGCCGCCGGCGTTGCCTCGGCCTCCGCCGAGACGATCACGGTGACGATCGACAAGCTGGTCTTCTCTCCGGCCGAAATCAGCGTCAAGGCCGGCGACACGGTGGAGTGGGTGAACAAGGATGCGCTTGCCCACACCGCCACCGTCAAGGGCGGCTGGGAAGTGATGATCCCGCCGAAGAAGACGGCGAGCCGCGTCATGACGGCTAAGGATACGGTGGACTATTTCTGCCGTTTCCACCCCAACATGAAGGGTCGAATCACGATCGCGCCCTAAGGCGTTGTTTTCATTGCCGCTGGCGGGTCCGCCCCGTCAGCGGTACTTCATGTAGCCGATGAAGCCGGTGATGCGCCAGCGGTCGCTCCTGCGGCAGAAGTAAAGCGTCTGCCAGTTGAGCCGGTCATTGCTGCCGTCGGCGAGTTTCACCGTGCCGTCGAACTTCTTGTGGGCGACGGCGACGTCGCCGTTGATGTCGATGCGGTCCATCGACACCGCCCTGAGCAGGGCAGGGACCAGCGGTTCGCCATAGGCGATCTTCGCCGAGTCCGCCGCCTGCCTCAGCCATTCGTTGCGATAGACTTCCAGCGTCGGGAAGGCGGCATCCCAGTCGTCCTGGTTCGGTGAGTTGTGGGCATGGATGCCGAGGAAACGGTCGGCGTCGAAATCGTCCGCGACTTTTGCCCAATCCTGCGCGGCGAAAGCCTCGAAGTCGCGCGGCATCAGCATGTCCCAGATGAACGCGCGGTCCGGGTCAGTCGGGAACGGGTTCCTCGCGGTCATGCTTCCTTCGCCTCAGGTCAGCTTGCCGCGCGCGGCGACGGGCAGGATGTCCACCACCCGCTCGCCGGAGACGAGATAGACTTCGTCGTAAAGATTGATGACCGGGCAGATGTGGTCGGGCAGGACCCGCACGCGGTCGCCGACCTTGAGCCGGCTGTCGGCCGGCAGGTCCACCTTGCCGTGCTCCTCCGACAGGCCGACCACCTTGGCGCCCGGCTCCCCGACCAGTTCGGCGTATTCCGGAAGACCTAGCGTGTCGCTGGTCAGTGCCTTGGAACCAGCGTCGAGAATGGCGCGCGTCGGTGTTGGCCGGCTGACCACGGTGGCGAGCACGGTGGCGGCGCAATCGTCCAGCGTGGCGGCGCCTTTCGCCATCTGGTAGCGGTCCATGTAGATGTAGGTGCCCGGCCGGTATTCGGTGACGACGTGGCCTTCCGGCTCGCGCCACATGTCGGGCGTGCCGCCGCTGGTGATCGTCTCGCAGGCGAGGCCGTTCGCGGCAAGCAGCTCGCGCGCGGCGGCAAGCCAGGCTTCGGCTTCCGCCGCCTTGTTGGGCGCAGGGAAGGTCATCAGCCCGCCGAAGGCAAGACCGGGCGCGGCGTCGATCTGCCTTGCCAGCGCCAGCGCCTCGTCCGCTGTCTGGACGCCGCAGCGGCCGCCGCCGGTGTCGCATTCGATCAGCACCTTGAGCGGATGATCGGCATCACGGAACGTCCCGGCCAACCCCTCGATCGTGGTCGCGCTGTCGGCGGTGACCGAAAGCGTGACGCGGCCATGCAGCGCCTTCAGCCGTTCGAGCTTCTGGCGGCCGAGGATGTTGTAGGGGAGGAAGATGTCGGTCAGGCCGGCGTCGGCCATCACCTCGGCCTCGCCGATCTTCTGGCAGGTGATGCCGGCCGCGCCGGCCTCGACCTGCTTTTTCGCGAAGAAGGGCAATTTGTGCGTCTTGATGTGCGGCCTGAGTTTCACGCCGGCGGCGTCGGCCGCGGCCTGCGCGCGGGCGATGTTTCTCGCGGCGCGGTCGATGTCGATCAGCACGGCGGGGGTGTCGATGTCGTCGATGGTTTTCGGTCTGTCGGTCATGTCCGTCACCCAAATGATCTGCCGCCGCGCGATGGCTGCGGATGTGCGCTTTGAGCACGTCGAGGCTTTGCTTGATGCGGCGCAGCTTTTCAAGACCTTTGGTCCAGGATCGCAATGACGGCGCTGGACCGCCAGGTCGCGCCACGCTAATGCCGGGGCTTGTCAGGAGATTTCGTCATGTCGCGCAAGCAGATTTTCGGGGCTTCCCATGTGCCGCTGTCGCCCGCCGTCCGGGCCGGCGATTTCGTCTACGTTTCCGGCCAGGTGCCTGTGAGGCCGGACGGCAGCATCGTCGACGGCGGCATCGAGCCGCAGACGCGGCAGGTGCTGGAAAACGTCAGGGCTGCGCTGGCGCTTGCCGGCGCCACCATGGACGACGTGGTCAAGACCACCGTCTGGATCGAGGATGCGCGCGACTTTTCCGGCATGAACAAGGTCTACGGCTCCTTCTTTGCCAAGGAGCCGCCGGCCCGCACCACGGTGGAATCGCGCCTGATGCTCGACATCAAGGTCGAGATCGAGGCGGTCGCCTACGCCCCGGTGAAATAGCGTCGCCTCAGGCGACGCGGACGTAGCTGGTCATGCCCGTCTTCTGGTGCTCGATGATGTGGCAGTGCAGCAGCCAGTCGCCCGGATTGTCGGCGACGAAGCCGAGCTGCACCTTCTCGTCGGGCTGGAGAAGGTAGGTGTCCGACACCAGCGGCATCACCGGCCCCGCCGAGGACGACAGCGTCGTGAAGCTCATGCCGTGCAGGTGGATCGGGTGGGCGTGCGGCGTCAGGTTCTCCATGTCGAAGACATAGCTCTTGCCCAGTTTCAGCTCGGCCAGCGGCGCGGTCGGGTCGGGCGTGTCGCCCGCCCACGGCACCTTGTTGATCGCCCAGAAACTGTAGCCGAGCGAGCCGCAGATGCTGTTGGCGGCGACGTTCTCCGCCGTGGCGCTGAGCGCCAGCGGGATACGGGTGGCCGCAGCGACGTCGGGAGCGGGGACCGGGTTGGGCGCGAGCGCCGCGAGGTCGCGCAGGTCGTGTTTCAGCGAAGGGCCGGTGGCGCGCAGCGTCGCCAGCGCCGCCTTCTTCGTGCCGCGGATGTCCCTCAGCGTCACCACGGCGCCCTCGTCGTCCGGCATGCGTACGGCGAGGTCGAGGCGCTGGCCCGGCCCGATCTGCACCATGTCGAGCGCGAAACGCTGCGGCACCGGGTTGCCGTCGAGGGCGATGACGTCGGCGGCCGCGCCCTCCAGCGTGAGCGCATGGATGCGGGTGACGTCGGTGACGGCGATCCTCAGTCGCACCAGGCCGCCGGCCGGCGCGTCATAGCGTGGCTCCACCTGCCAGTTGGCGGTGCGCACCGTGCCGTAGGTGCCGGAGCGGGCGGCGTCGCGCGGCCGGAACTGGGCGATGAACTGGCCGTCGCCGCCGAGTCGCCAGTCGCGCAGGTTGAGCACCACTTCGGCGTCGAACGCCGGGTCCTGCGGATTTTCCACCACGATCACGCCGGTCAGGCCATGGCCCATCTGCTCCAGCGTGTTGCAGTGCGGATGATACCAGAAGGTGCCGGCGTCCGGCGGCGTGAAGGCGTAGTCGAAATGATCGCCGGTGTAGACGTAGGGCTGCACCATGAAGGGCACGCCGTCCATCTTGTTCGGCACGCGCATGCCGTGCCAGTGGATGGTGGTCGGCTCGTCGAGACCGTTGACGAGCCGCGCCGCGAAGGGTTTTCCCCTGGTCATGCGCAGGACGGGCGGCATGCCGGCTTCGCCGTAGGTCAGGACGTCGCGGGTCGGTCCGGCCTGCGTCAACCTGGCCGTGGTCTTCGTCGTCCGGAGGATTTCAGGATCGGGAACGGCCAGCGCCGCGCCAACCATGTTTCCCATCGCGCCGAGCCCGAAACCGCCGGCAGCGGCGGCCGAGGCCTTGAGCAGGGTGCGTCGCGTCAGGATGGGCATGGGCCGCTCCACAAGTCACGGATGGCGCCTTTCTAGGATCGGCGCGCGCGGGCTTCAACCGGCGCCATCGCCGCAGGCACGCTGCCGGGATACGCCGGAAGCTGCGTCCGGCGAGACGTTTGGTCGCGACCGGACGGCGAACGGGATTGCCTGACGGGCGCCTGTTGGACAAACTGACACGGCGATCATGGTTGTCGGTCGTGATAGGCAGCGGCGGAACAAGTGGAAAACGAGACCGGTGCGTCAGGACATCCATACAAGCGGCATCCCGGTGCTGTGCGTGTCGTGCGAGGCCCGCCATCGCGGCATCTGCGGCGCGCTGGAGCCGATCCAGCTCGTCGAGCTGGCCAGGGCATCGACCAAGCATGTGCTGGAAGAAGGCGCAGAGCTGATCGGCGACGCCGAACCGATCGACACCTACGCGAACATCCTTTCGGGCGTCGTCAAGCTGACCAAGAGCCTGCCCGACGGGCGCCAGCAGATCGTCGGCCTGCAATTCGCGCCGGACTTTCTTGGCCGGCCGTTCAGCGAGGAGAGCGCCATCGGGGTCGAGGCGGCGACGCCGGTGTCGCTTTGCTCGTTTCCCCGCCGCACGATCCAGAGGCTGATAGAAGATACGCCCGGCCTGGAACGCCGGCTGCTCATGCAGACATTGCGCGAACTCGACGAGGCGCGCGGCTGGATGATGACCGTCGGCCGCAAGACGGCGGCCGAGAAGGTCGCCAGCTTCCTGCTCCTGATCGCGCGCAACATCGATCCGACGCTCGGCGAGGAAGTTGCGCCGGCTGCGGCGTTCGACCTGCCGTTGACGCGAGCCGATATCGGCGATTTCCTTGGCCTGACGATCGAGACCGTGAGCCGCCAGCTCACCAGGCTCGGCCGAGATGGACTGATCAGCGTCAAGGGCCGCCGGGTCGAATTGCTCGACATGGGAAGGCTTGCGGATCTGGCCGGAGCCTGAGCGGTCTTCTGCGCTCAACGCCGTTCGTGGGTATCCTTTCTGTGCGACGCCAGTTTGATCTGGATCAAAGAGGCGATGCCTGCCTGCGGCTAAAGGGGGACGAAACCACCTTCGATTCACGGGAATCGCAAAGGGAGGCGGCGCAGCAGGCAGAGGCCTGGCGTCGTCGTCAGCAACGGAGTGGCCCATGAGCTGCTGCGCGCCGGGAACCGAAGCGGCGCTCGACATTGAGGGAACGTCACCATCCGCACGCGAGATCGGGCTTTGCGCGCGCGCGCTCGGCGACGGCGCCTATCAGGTCGAACTCTCGGTCCCCACCGTCCATTGCGCCGCCTGCATCCAGACCGTCGAGCGGCGGCTGGCCGGGCTTTCTGGCGTAACGGCAGCGCGGGTCAACCTGTCGACGAAGCGCGTCAGCGTGCGCTGGCAGGGCGAGACGCCGCCGCCGATTGCCGAGGCGCTGGCCGACATCGGCTACCCGGCGCATCTGTTCGACGAGGGGGCGGTGCAAAGGGACGGCACCTTGTCCTCGCTCATCGTCGCCACGGCGGTGGCGGGCTTCGCCGCCTCCAACATCATGCTGTTGTCGGTGTCGGTGTGGTCGGGCGCCGATGCTTCCATGCGCGACATCTTCCACTGGATATCGGCCTTCATCGCCTTGCCAGCGCTCATCTTTTCCGGCCGCGTCTACTACCGGTCGGCTTGGAACGCGCTCCGCCATGGCCGCATGAACATGGACGTGCCGATCGCCATCGGCGTGACGCTCGCCTATGCGATGAGCCTCTACGAGACGATCAACCACGGCGAGCACGCCTATTTCGACGCGTCCGTGACGCTGCTGTTCTTCCTGTTGATCGGCCGCACGCTCGACCATGTCATGCGCAACCGGGCGCGCGCGGCGGTGCTCGGCCTGTCGCGGCTGGCGCCGCAGGGTGCCGTTGTGCTCGATGCCGACGGCACGCGCAGCTATCGGCCGGTCGCCGAAATCGTTCCGGGAACGCGCCTGCTGGTCGCCGCCGGCGAGCGCATTGCGGTGGATTCGGTCGTCGTTGCCGGCACCTCCGATCTCGACTGCTCCCTGGTCAGCGGCGAGGGCGCGCCGCAGCCGGTCGGCGACGGCAACGAGGTGCGCGCCGGCACGCTCAACCTCACCGGACCATTGACGCTGGTGGCGCTGAGGGCGGCGGGCGATTCTTTCCTCGCCGAGATGACGCGCCTGATGGAGGCGGCAGAGGGCGGCCGCGCGCGTTACCGGCGCATCGCCGAGCGCGTGTCGTCGCTCTACGCGCCGGTCGTCCACCTGACGGCGCTCGCGACTTTCCTCGGCTGGATGGCGGTGGACGGCGATTGGCGCAAGGCGATGACCATCGCCATCGCCGTTCTCATCATAACCTGCCCCTGCGCGCTCGGCCTTGCCGTGCCGATCGTCCAGGTGGTCGCGGCGCGCCGGCTGTTCGAGAACGGCATCATGGTCAAGGACGGCGGTGCGATGGAGCGGCTGGACGAGATCGACACGATCGTCTTCGACAAGACCGGCACGCTGACGCTCGGCCGGCCACGCCTCATCAACAGGGCGGCGATCGCGCCCGACCTGCTGGAGATCGCTGCCGGGCTGGCTGCCGGCTCGCGCCATCCCGTCTCGCAGGCCATCGCCGCGGCGTCGTCGCGGACGGCCGTTCTGGACGATGTGCGCGAAATTCCCGGCTGCGGGCTGGAGGGCCGGCGCGACGGCGCAGTTTGGCGGCTGGGCCGTGCGGAATGGGCGCTGGCCGCCGGCGGGGACAGCGAGGGGACGGTGCTTGCGCTGGACGGCAGGCTGAAGGCCCGCTTCGAGACCGAAGACGAGTTACGGCCCGGCGCGGCGGCAACGGCGGCCGTGCTGCGCGCGGCGGGCAAGGCGCTGGCGATCCTGTCGGGCGACAGCGCGCGCAACTGCCGGCCGGTTGCCGAACGAATCGGGATCGGCGATGTCCGCGCCGGTTTGCTGCCGGCCGGCAAGGTCGCCCGCATCGGCGAACTGGCGGGGCAGGGCCGCAAGGTGCTGATGGTCGGCGACGGGCTGAACGACGCGCCGGCGCTGGCGGCTGCACATGTCTCGATGGCGCCGGCGACGGCCGCAGATATCGGCCGCAACGCCGCCGATTTCGTCTTCCTGCGCGAGAGTTTGGAAGCGGTGCCGCTGGCTGTCGGCGTGGCGCGCCGCGCCGGCCAGTTGATCCGTCAGAACATCGCGCTCGCCATCGTCTACAATCTGATCGCCGTGCCGATCGCCATACTTGGATACGTCACGCCGCTCATCGCGGCCGCGGCCATGTCCGGTTCGTCCCTGCTGGTGATCGCCAATGCGCTGAGGCTGAACACGAAGCGGGCGGGCGTTCGCAAGGGCACGGCCGCGGCTTCCGCACGGCATGCGGCCGAATGTCCGGCGCCGATGCGATTGACATGAGATATGATGAAAGTGGTATCTAGAATGTATCTTTTAGCAACGGAAACGCTCCGCGCCGCCGGGTCTGCGGCTCGCTTGCGGCTGGACAAACAGTCGCTGCCGGGTATCGTTTCCGGTGAATCCGCGTCGATGCCGCTGCCCGGCATCGGCCTGCAAGCTGCCTGACGGACCGAGGGGAACGCCAATGGTCAGATTTGTTTCGGGATTGACGGTCACGGAGCGGCAGGTCGCCCTTGTGGTGCTGCTCGCCCTTTCGCTGATCGGCCTGGCGATGGCCGCGGCCGGCCGTGGCGACCCGATGGGCGCGCAGGGCTTCATCGTCATGATTTTCTCCGTCGGCCTCGGCTTCGCGGTGATGTCGGGCTACTACGCGCCCGAGCCGGACGAGAGCCGGCTGTCGCGCTACTACGACGACCCGACCAAGGTCGGCATCGTGCTCACCATGATCTGGGCGGTCATCGGCATGGCCGTCGGTGTATGGGTGGCGGCACTGCTTGCCTGGCCGGACCTGACCTTCGACGCCGCCTGGGCGAGCTTCGGTCGCCTGCGGCCCGTGCATACGTCCGGCGTCATCTTCGGCTTCGGCGGCAACGCGCTGATCGCCACCTCCTTCCACGTCCTGCAGCGCACGTCGCGGGCGCGCCTGCCGGACCAGTTCACGCCGTGGTTCGTGCTGATCGGCTACAACCTGTTCTGCATCGTGGCGGCCAGCGGCTACCTGATGGGCATCACCCAGTCGAAGGAATACGCCGAGCCCGAATGGTATGCCGACATCTGGCTGGTCATCGTGTGGGTGGCCTATTTCCTGCTCTATCTGCGCACGCTGGTGCGCCGCAAGGAGCCGCACATCTACGTCGCCAACTGGTACTACATGGCCTTCATCCTGGTCGTGGCGGTGCTGCATATCGTCAACAACCTGGCCGTGCCGGTCTCCTTCGCGCACGCCAAGAGCTATTCGCTGTTCTCCGGCGTCCAGGACGCCATGACGGAGTGGTGGTACGGCCACAACGCAGTGGCCTTCTTCCTCACCTCCGGCTTCCTCGGCATGATGTATTATTACCTGCCGAAGCGGGCGGGGCGGCCGATCTTTTCCTACCGGCTGTCGATCATCTCGTTCTGGGGCATCACCTTCCTCTACATGTGGGCGGGTTCGCACCACCTGCACTACACGGCGCTGCCGCAATGGGTGCAGACGCTCGGCATGACCTTCTCGATCATGCTCCTGGTGCCGTCCTGGGCCTCGGCCGGCAACGCGCTGGCGACGCTGAACGGCGCCTGGCACAAGGTGCGCGACGACGCCACGCTGCGCTTCATGATGGTGGCGGCGGTGTTCTACGGCCTGTCCACCTTCGAGGGCTCGTTCATGGCGATCCGGCCGGTCAACTCGCTGTCCCACTATACCGACTGGACCGTCGGGCACGTCCATGCGGGTGCGCTGGGCTGGGTGGCGATGATCACCTTCGGCTCGATCTACCAGCTGGTGCCGTGGATGTGGAAACGCGAGACGATGTATTCGCCGAAGCTGGTCGAGGTCCACTTCTGGTTGGCGCTGGCCGGCACCATCGTCTACGTCTTCGCCATGTGGAACTCGGGCATCATCCAAGGCCTGATGTGGCGCACCTACAATGACGGCGGCACGCTCGCCTATTCCTTCATCGACTCGATGGTGGCGATGCACCCCTACTACATCGCGCGCGCCTTCGGCGGCCTGCTGTTCCTGTCGGGCGCGGTGGTGGGAACCTACAATGTGTGGATGACGATCCGCGCCGCGCATGCCGAAGCGGCGGCGGGCGAGGCGGGTGCCGACGTGCCGATCGTGGCCGGCAGCGGCGCCATGCAGGCGGGAGAATAATCATGCCGGAGTTCTTCCACCGCAAGATCGAGCGCAACGCCATCGGCTTCGTCGTTGCCATCGTCGCCGTGGCGTCGATCGGCGGGCTGGTCGAGATCGCGCCGCTGTTCACCATCCACCAGACGGTCGAGGAGGCGCCCGATATGCGCGTCTACACGCCGCTGGAGCTGGCCGGCCGCAACATCTACATCCGCGAGGGCTGCTATGCCTGCCATTCGCAGATGATCCGCACGCTGCGCGACGAGGTCGAGCGCTACGGGCCGTATTCGCTGGCGGTCGAATCCAAATACGATCACCCGATGCTGTGGGGCTCGAAGCGCACCGGGCCGGACCTTGCCCGCATCGGCGACAAGTATTCCGACGCCTGGCATGTGCGCCATCTCATCAACCCGCGCGACGTGGTGCCGGAATCGGTCATGCCGAAGTACGGCTGGCTGGCGCGAAACGAGCTGCGCATAGACGATCTCGGCGCGCATCTGGCGGCACAGCAGGATGTCGGCGTGCCCTATACGCAGGAGATGGTCGACAACGCCACGCGCGACGCCTACGGCCAGGCGACGCCCGACACCGATGCCGCTTCGGGCGTCAGCGAGCGCTATGGCGCGGCCACCCAGGTCCGCGCCTTCGACGGTGACCCCGCCCGCGTCACCGAGATGGATGCGCTGGTCGCCTACCTGCAGATACTCGGCCGGCTGACCGAGGCTCCCTACAAGCAGTCGGCAGCGGCAGAGGCAGGGGAGTAGCGCCATGGAGATCGCCCACGACGCCGTCGTCGCCTTTTCCAAGAGCTGGGGGCTGTTCTACCTCGTCGGCTTTTCGCTGTGCGTGGTCGCCTATGCCTACTGGCCCGGCAACCGCAAGGCCTTCACCCACGCCAAGATGAGCGTGCTCGACGACGATGACAGGCCGCTTGGGGACAGGCC
>JBQCHN010000013.1:0-11582 GCA_051954615.1 Mesorhizobium sp.
GTTGCCGGAGCGGATGCCGTCGATCTCGAAATCGACCACGACGGGCTCCTCCGTCTCCGGCCCGAAGGTGCAGACGATGGATTGCAGCGGCCGTACCCAGCGCAGCGCCTCGCCGCCGCGCCCCTCGACGCCCCCGTAGGAGCGGCCCTTCGGCCCCGAGGCAGCACCCCAGCGCATCGATTTCGGCCAGGGGAAGGCTCGGATGACCGCGGGCACCAGCTCGGCAATGATCTCTTCGGCCGCCCGGCCCGCCTTGACGATGTGGGCGACGTAGAAATCGCCCTTCTTCGGGTCGGACTGGATCTCGGCCTCGGCAATCGAAGCCAGCCCGGCCTTGCGAAGAAAACCCTGGATCGCCTGCTCGGGCGCCTTCGTCGACGGGCCCTTGATCTCGTCGCGCACATCCTTCGAGCGCGCGGTCAGGCCGCGAACGTCCAGCACCAGCCGGCGCGGAGTCCAGTATTCGCGGGCGGCCTCATAGGTCAGGCCGGCGTCGACTAGGCCATCGGTGATCATCTTCTTCAGATCGCCGGCAGCCTTCCTCTGCATGCGCGCGGGAATTTCCTCGGAGCGGAGTTCAAGCAGAAGGTCTGGCATGGTGGGCTCTTGGCGAAGGACTGTCGCGGCGCGGCATAGCAACTCAGCTTGCCGCTGTCACCCTTGCGGGTCGGAACGACAAAAATTTCGCAGGCCTGTCGGCTTCGGTCCGGCCCGCGCGTCCTAGGGGCACAACACACATCGACAGGAACGACGCACTGAAGCGGCGACGCTCAGGCAGGAAGCTATTGGGCAAAACGGCCATGAAGACCGCCTCCTCACTTCTCCAGACCATCGCCCTCGGCGCCCTGCTCGCAGCCCAGGTGCATGGAGCCATCACCATGCCGGGCGTGCGCCAAGCACTGCGCATCATCGGCACCCAGTCCTCGCCCGTCTTCTGCAATTCAGGCAATCAGGCGGCTACGGTTCGCCATTCCGGCATCGATTGGGCACCACTCGAACCGTGCCCTTGAAAGTTTTGGTGCTAGGCTGCGAAGCCGCCGGCCTCGGTCAGCAGGAACGCCTCGCCGCAGGCTTTGGCAAGGTTGCGCACGCGCAGGATGTAGCTCTGCCGCTCCGTCACCGAAATGACGCCGCGCGCGTCGAGCAGGTTGAAGCAGTGCGAAGCCTTGATGCACTGGTCGTAGGCCGGCAGCACCATGCGGTGCGCACCGCTGTCCTTCGGCGCGCCGGCCGCCAGAAGCGCCAAGCATTCCTTTTCGGCGTCCTCGAAATGGCGGAACAGCCGTGCGGTGTCGGCATATTCGAAGTTGTGGCGTGAATATTCCTGCTCGGCCTGCAGGAAGACGTCGCCGTAGGTTACCTTCTCGGTCCCCTCGCGACCGTTGAAGTTCAGGTCGTAGACGTTGTCGACGCCCTGCACGTACATGGCGAGGCGCTCCAGCCCGTAGGTCAGTTCGCCCGCCACCGGCGCGCATTCGATGCCGCAGACCTGCTGGAAGTAAGTGAACTGCGACACTTCCATGCCGTCGCACCAGCATTCCCAGCCGAGCCCCCAGGCGCCCAGCGTCGGGCTTTCCCAGTCGTCCTCGACGAAGCGGATATCGTGCAGCAACGGATCGATGCCGATCGCCTCCAGCGAACCGAGATAGAGTTCCTGCAAATTCGGCGGGTTCGGCTTCAGGATGACCTGATACTGGTAGTAGTGCTGCAAGCGGTTCGGGTTCTCGCCGTAGCGGCCGTCCTTCGGCCGCCGCGACGGCTGTACGTAAGCGGCGTTCCACGCCTTCGGCCCAAGCGCCCTGAGCGTGGTGGCCGGATGGAAGGTGCCGGCGCCGACCTCCATGTCGTAGGGCTGGAGCACGACGCAACCGTAGTTCGCCCAGTAGTCGTGCAGCGTCAGGATCAGCCCCTGGAACGAGCGGCTGGGGTGCATATGGACAGGTACGGCGGTCACGGAAACGGCCTCGAGGCAATGGCTGGGTGCGCCATTCCCTAGAGGGCACGCCGGGAAGCGTCAAGCGAACGTGTCCAAGGCGAATTCTTTGCCGCCGGTTGGCTCATTGCCGTCACTCGAATCGACGGCTAGGGCCAGGACGGTTCTCAATGGGAAAAATCCGATGTCCGATCGTCTCGTCATCCGCCCGGTCACGCGGGCAGACTTCGACGACTGGCTGCCGCTGTGGGACGGCTATAACGCCTTCTACGGACGGGCCGGCGACACCCGGCTGCCGGACGAGATCACGCGGACGACCTGGACACGCTTCTTCGATGCCTACGAGCCGGTTCATGCGCTGGTGGCGGAAAAGGACGGCAGGCTGGTCGGCCTCGTGCACTACCTCTTCCATCGCAGCACCATATCGATCGCGCCGAACTGCTATCTGCAGGATCTGTTCACCGACGAGACCACGCGCGGTCAAGGCGTAGGCCGCGCCCTGATCGAAGCCGTCTACGAACGGGCCTCAGCCGCCGGTGCGCCGCGCGTCTATTGGCTCACGCACGAAACCAACCACACGGCGCAGGCGCTCTACAACAAGGTCGCCGAACATTCCGGCTTCGTGGTCTATCGGAAGATGTTCTGAGGCGAGGACGGCTGGCCGTACCGGGGACAAGTGCCAGCGGAGCCGGTGCGATGTAAGCGCCGGCGCTTGCAGATTGCCGCCCTACGCGGAGCGGCGCCCGGCCCGGGTCCCGCTGCCTTCGGCACCTCCCGGGCGTTCAATTTGCCCGCAGGACGAACCGCCATCTCACCCCTTCGGCGCGGGCGTCGGAGCCGGCTTCGGCTTCTGCACTTCCTGCGCGGTGTTCTTCTCAACCGGCGGCAGACCCTCGCGCAGCTTCCGCTCGATGGTGGCGAGCACGTCCGGGTCGGGTTTTAGGTCGCGCGCGGTGCGCCACTGATAGGTCGCTTCCAGCTTGCGGCCGACGCGCCAGTAGACATCGCCCAGATGATCGTTGAGCACCGGATCCTCCGGCTTCAGCGAGACGGCGCGCTCCATCTCGCGCACGGCGTCGTCGTAGCGGCCGAGCTGGTAGTAGGCCCAGCCGAGCGAATCGACGATGTAGCCGTCGCTCGGCCTCAGATCGACCGCCTTCTGGATCATCTCCAGGGCTTCCTTGAGGTTGGTGCCCTGATCGACCCAGGAATAGCCCAGATAGTTCAGCACCTGCGGCTGGTCGGGATAAAGCTCCAGCGCCTTGCGGAAGTTCGGCTCGGCCTTGGGCCATTCCTTCAGCCGCTCATAGGCGATACCGCGCTGATAGAAGATGTTCCAGTTGGCCTTGGTCGGCGTCTTCAGGCGCTCGACCGCCTTGTCATAGAGGTTGGCGGCGGAGCGGTAATCCTCCTTCACCGAATAGACGCCGCCGAGCGCCAGGTAGCCGCGCATATCGTCGGGATGGGCGTCGACGAGCGTCTTGAGATGCGCGACGGCCTCGTCCTTCTGGCCGATATCGGCGAGGTTGAGGCCAAGCTGGAGGTCGGCGACCTCCTTGAGCGGCGAGGTCGCGGGAATGCGGCGGTACAGTTCGATGGCGCGCTTGCCGTCCTTCAGCTGCTCGGCAACGGCGGCAAGCTGCATGAGGGCCGCGTCGCTGTCCGGCTTCAGGGCGAGCGCATATTCCAGGTAAAGCCGCACGAACGGCTCGCCGCCGCCGCGGTTGAGCGCGGTGGCGAGGTCGAGCAGGATTTCGGATGCGCCATCGGCAGGCGAAACCACCAGCGGCTGCGGCTTGCCGCCCTTGGTGATCTCCTCGCGCAGGGCGACGATTTCGGGCTTGCCGGCGGCAAAGCCCTCGGCCTGGTCGAGCACGGCGAGCGCCTTGTCCTTGTCGCCCTGGCGCGCCAGGAACGAGGCGTAGGCCTCGGCGCAACGCATCCAGGTCTCGGGCGCGGCGCTGCCGGCGGCCGTGTCCTTGATCGTCTCGTCATAAATCTCGCCCGCCTTGTCCGTCAGGCCGGCAGCGTCGGCGATCAGCGCGCGATGGTAGGACTTGAACAGGTCGAACCATTCCGGTCCGTCGAGCTTCTCGACAAAGGCCATGGCGTCGGCGCCCTGGCCGGCCCCTTCCTTGGCCCAGCCGGTCATGATGCCGGTAATGAGCTTGTCGATATCGGCCGCCAGCGACAGCTTCAGCCAGTACTGGGCCTTGTCGTAATCCTTCTTCTTGAACGAATCGACGGCGAGCACCAGCCGCGAGAAGCGCTCGACGTCCGGCACTTCCTTGAGCTTGTCGGCATAGGGCAGCGCCTCTTCGAAACGGCCCTGCGCGACCAGCGTCAGCATCAGGCTCTGCTGCAGCGCCGTATCGTCGGGCGCGAAGGCCAAGGCCTGCTTGTAGTAGTCAATGGCGCTGTCGAGGTCGTTGTCGCCTTCGGCAATGCGGGCGGCCAGGAATGCGCCCGAAAAGGAAGTGATCTGGATCGGCGGGGCCTGCTTGTCCTCGGCCCGGCCCGGCTGGCCAGAGGCCATGAGCACCGCGAGGACTGCGAGGCCCGAGAGCCAGCGAGCGCGTCTATGCCGCATTGTCTTCCTTTCCGACAGGGCGCGGCCCCTGCCATGGCAAGGGCTATTCCAGCGAGCGTTCTTCGGGGCGAAGCATGGCCATTTTGCGGTCACGCCTCGATCACGCCCGATTTTTACAATCCGGACGCCCGATTAACAAAGCGCAAACCACGACGCCGCCGCATCGTTCACGAAACCCGGCTGATGCAGAAATCGATGACGTCGACCAGCGCCGATTTCTGCGGTGTCGCCTCCAGCGGCGCCAGCGCATCGCGGGCAATCTCGCCGAAATGGCGCGCGCGCCCGATGGTGTCGGCTATCGCCGCGTGCCGCTTCATCAGCCCGATGGCCTGCTCCAGGCCGGTATCGTCGGCCGAATTCTGCTCGATCGCCTTCTTCCAGAAGGCGCGCTCGCCCGCCGTGCCGCGCCGGTAGGCCAGAATCACCGGCAATGTCACCTTGCCTTCGCGGAAATCGTCGCCGACGTTCTTGCCGAGATCCTTCGAGGATCCGCCGTAGTCGAGCGCATCGTCGATGAGCTGGAAGGCAAGGCCGAGGTTCATGCCGTAGGAGCGCAGCGCGGCGCGATCCGTGCGCGTGGCCCCCGCGATCACCGGCCCGACTTCCGCCGCCGCCGAGAAAAGGGCGGCCGTCTTGGCCTTGATGACGGCGAAGTGCTCGTCCTCGGTTGTTTCCAGGTTCTTGGCGGCGGCCAGTTGCATGACCTCGCCCTCGGCGATCACCGAAGCGGCGCTCGACAGGATGTCCAGCGCGTCGAGCGAGCCGACGTCGACCATGACGCGGAAGGCCTGGCCGAGCAGATAGTCGCCGACGAGCACGCTCGCCTGGTTGCCCCAGATCATGCGGGCCGTCTTCTTGCCGCGACGCATGCCGCTTTCGTCCACGACGTCGTCATGCAGGAGCGTGGCGGTGTGCATGAACTCGACCGCCATGGCGAGCTTGACATGGCCGTCGCCGGAATAGCCGAACATCTGCGCGGCAGCGAGCGTCACCATCGGGCGCAGGCGCTTGCCGCCCGAGGAAATCAGGTGGTTGGCGACCTGCGGGATCATCTCGACGTCCGAACCGGCCTTAGACAGGATCAGTTCGTTGACGCGCGCCATGTCGGCCGCCGTCAGGTCGATCAGGTGCTTGATGGAGGCGGCTTCCCGCTTTCCGTCCTCGAGGTTGACTACGACACCCACTAAAAACTCCGCGTCCCGCTGTTCGCCCGCGTTCTTTCGAACCGCAAGGAGTCTAGGCGGCGCCCGCAAGCCCGGCAAGGGGCGAATTGGCGCGGATCACAGGCTGCGACGGCACCCTTGCCCGAAGCGCCGGCATGGCTACTGTGGCGATGATCGCGACTGTGCGTCCCACTCCGGAGCGATCAGGAAAGGTGTCGATGACGAGAGACTGGATCGAGCGGTTCTGGCGGACCCTGTCGCTGGCCGGGCTGCTTGCCGGCACGCTGTTCTTCGCCGCTTCGCTGACGCCGTCGCTGATCCCGCGCGACTTCACGGTCCAGGGCGTCCTTTCCGGCATCGCCTTCAGCGCCGGCTACGGCATCGGCGTGTTCGGCCAATGGCTGTGGACGTGGCTGGAACTGCCGTTGCCGCAAGCGCGTGGCGCGCGCATCGCGAAGCAGGTTGCGACTGCCGCCTGCGCCGCCATCGCACTGGCCTTCCTGTGGCAGGCCTCCGCCTGGCAGAATTCCATCCGCAGCCTGATGGGCATGGAGCCGGTGGACAGCGTGCGTCCGTTCCAGGTCGGCCTCATAGCGCTCGTCGTCTTCGTGGTGCTGCTTGGCCTGGCGCGTCTGTTCCGGCTGACCGGACGCATGACCTCGCGAAGGCTTCGCCCGTTCGTGCCGCGCCGCATCGCCGCCGTCGCCGGCAGCGCGGTTGCGGCGATCCTCTTCGTCGGCGTCGCGAACGGCGTCCTGCTGCGCTACGCGCTGCACGTGGCCGATTCGTCCTATCGCGCCATGGACGAGTTGATCGAAGACGGGTCGAGCCCGCCGGCCGATCCGCAAAAGACCGGCAGCACGGCTTCGCTGCTCACATGGGAAGGGCTCGGCCGCGCTGGTCGCGATTTCATCTCCAGCGGGCCGTCGGCGCAGGATATCGGTCGCTTCCTCGGCCGCGACGCCCGGGAGCCGATCCGCGTCTATGCCGGACTGGGGTCCGCCGACACGCCCGCCGAGCGCGCGAGGCTGGCGCTGGAGGAATTGAAGCGCGTCGGCGCTTTCGAGAAATCCACGCTGGTTATCGTCACGCCGACCGGCACCGGCTGGGTCGATCCGGCCGCCGCCGACACGCTCGATTATCTGGAAGGCGGCGACGTCGCCAGCGTCGCCATCCAGTATTCCTACCTTGCAAGCTGGCTGTCGCTGCTGGTCGAACCCGGTTACGGCAGCGACGCCTCCCGCGCGCTTTTCCACGAAGTCTACGGCTACTGGACCACGCTGCCGAAGGATCATCGGCCCAGGCTCTATCTCTACGGCCTGAGCCTCGGGGCGATGAACTCCGAACTGTCGAACGAGCTGTTCGAGGTGCTGGGCGATCCCTACCAGGGCGCGCTGTGGGCCGGCCCGCCCTTCGCCAGCCGCATCTGGCGCTCGATCACCGAACGCCGCAACGCCGGCACGCCGTTCTGGCTGCCGCAATTCCGCGACGGCTCCTATGTGCGCTTCACCAGCCAGAAGAACGCGCTCGACATTCCAGGCGCGCAATGGGGGCCGCTGCGCGTCGTCTACCTGCAATATGCCAGCGATTCGGTCACCTTCTTCGATCCCTATTCCTTCTACCGGGCCCCCGAATGGATGACCCGGCCGCGCGGTCCGGACGTTTCGGACCAGTTGCGCTGGTATCCGATCGTCTCCTTCCTGCAATCGCTGGTCGATCTCGCCTTCGCCACCACCACGCCGATGGGGCACGGCCACGTCTACGCGCCGCAGCACTATATCGACGCCTGGGTCGCGGTGATGGGACTGCAATGGACGCCGGAAGACATAGCGAGGCTGAAGGCGCATTTCGCTGGGAAGTGAGGCCGATGCGACCGTCATTTACATCGTCGCGCCAAGCTGCGAGTTTCGCGCCATGATCGAGCTTGTCCGCACCAATGACGTCGTCATCATCTCCTTCGTCGAAGCGCTGATGCGCGACGCCGGCATCGGCTTCCTGGTGGCCGACCAGAACATGAGCGTGCTCGACGGTTCGATCGGCGTCCTGCCACGCCGCATCCTGGTCGAAAAGGACCGGGCAAACGAGGCGCGCCGCATCCTCACCGACGCCGGCATCGCCCACGAGATGCGCGTTCCGTGAGCCTTCGGCCATGAACGCACTTCCCGCCGGAACGGCGCAGACAGTCGACGCCTTCCATCGCGGACGCTTCTTCCTTGTCCAGCCTGCCGCAAGCGGTCACCGCGCCGGCATGGACGCCATGATGCTGGCCGCAAGCGTGCCTTCCGCCTTTGCCGGACGGCTGGCCGATTTCGGTGCCGGAGCCGGCGCCGCCGGCCTCGCCGTGCTGTCGCGCTGCGCTGGCGCCGAGGCGGTGCTGGTCGAGCGCTCGCCCGAGATGGCCGCCTTCGCCGAAGCGACGCTGACGCATCCCGGCAACGCCGCCCTGCGGAGCCGCGCTTCGGTTCTCGGAGCCGACGTGACGCTGACCGGACGGGCGCGGGTGGCGGCAGGCCTCGCCGACAACGGCTTCGATTTCGTCGTCATGAACCCGCCCTTCAACGCCGGCGCCGACCGCGCGACGCCGGACGCGCTGAAGCGGGCCGCGCATGTCATGGAGGACGGCCTGTTCGAGCGCTGGGTGCGCAGCGCCGCAGCTGTCGTAAAACCGCGCGGCGGCTTGGCCGTCATCGCCCGGCCCCAACAGCTCGCCGAGCTGCTCGCCGCCGTCTCGGGCCGCTTCGGCGGCGCCGAGATCCTCGCCATCCATCCGCGTGCCGACGACGCCGCCATCCGCATCGTGCTGCGCGCCTGGCGCGGCTCGCGGGCAAAACTGTCGCTCAGGCCGCCGCTGCTGCTGCACGAGGCCGGTTCCGGCCGCTTTTCGGCCCGCGCCGACGCCATCAACAACGGGCTGGCCTCGCTTTTCGGCGATTGACGCCTCTTTGATATTGCCGCCGCGCGGCGAATGCCTACATGCTTTCAGCCATTGCCGGAGAACACCTTGCGCCGTCTCATCAACCGCCTGCTGCCGAAATCCTGGCGTTCCGACGCCGTCATCATCCCCGTCATCCGACTGCAGGGCGCGATCATGGCCGGCGGCAGCCAGTTTCGGCCGGGCCTGTCGCTCGCCACCACGGCCGGACTGATCGAGAAGGCTTTCGCCTTCGAGGCGCCGGCGGTGGCGATTGCCATCAATTCGCCGGGCGGCTCGCCGGTGCAGTCGCGGCTGATCTACAAGCGCATCCGCGACCTGGCGGCGGAAAAGAACAAGCGCGTGCTGGTCTTCGTCGAGGACGTAGCGGCCTCCGGCGGCTACATGATCGCGCTGGCCGGCGACGAGATCATCGCCGACCCTTCCTCCATCGTCGGCTCGATCGGCGTGGTGTCGGCCTCGTTCGGCTTTCCCGAACTGTTGAAGAAGATCGGCGTCGAGCGGCGCGTCCACACCGCCGGGCAGAACAAGTCCGTGCTCGACCCGTTCAGGCCGGAAAAGCCGGAAGACGTCGAGCGACTTAAGGCGCTGCAGCTGGAGGTGCACGAAACCTTCATCGACATGGTCAAGGAACGGCGCGGGTCGAAACTGAAGGACGATCCGGACCTGTTCACCGGCCTGTTCTGGACCGGCAAGCGCGGCCTCGACCTCGGGCTGGTCGACGCGCTGGGCGACATGCGCGGCGTGCTGAAGCAGCGCTACGGCGCCAAGACCCGTCTCAAGCTGATCAGCCAGCCGCGCGGCCTGTTCGCCCGCTTCGGCCTGTTCGGCTCGAAGGCGGAACCAGCCGACATCGCGGCCGCAGCCGCCGGCGGTCTGGCGGATGCGGCGGAGCAGCGCGCCCTTTGGGGCCGTTACGGCCTTTGAAAAGCCGCATGAAAGGTCTAGCATGGGCGAAAATCGCATTGCTGGCCGCGTAACCGCCCCTGAGGCAGGAGCATCGACATGCCGCAACTCATCCTGTTCACCATCGTCGGCGTCGCCGCCTATGTCGGCTACCGGTCGTTCGTGCGCGAGGCCCAACGGGTGACCGCCAAGGTCCGCCGCGCCGAGAAGCAGCAGGCCAACGGCACCATGGGCACGCTGGTGCAGGATCCCAAGACGGGCGAATACCGGCTGGCCAAGGACTGAGCCTTCGGCCGACCGCATACCGTGGACATCGCGCTTTCCCCCACCGATCCGGCCCCCGCCGATCTGGCCGTCACCGAGTTGGCGCCGGCCAAGCTCAATCTCGCACTGCATGTGACCGGCCGACGCGCCGACGGCTATCACCTGCTTGAAAGCCTCGTCGTCTTCACCCGCTTCGGCGATCGGCTGCATGTCGAGCCGGCGGCAGAGGACGGCTTTGCCATCGACGGTCCGTTCGCCGATCGGCTTGACGCCGGCGCCGACAATCTCGTCCTCCGCGCCCGCGAAGCGTTGCGGCAGGCCCTGCCGGCACCGGCGCGACAGGCGCTTGCCCCCGTCACCATCCGGCTTGAAAAGAACCTGCCTATTGCCTCTGGCATCGGCGGGGGATCGAGCGACGCGGCCGCCGCGCTGCGCTCGCTGAACCGGCTGTGGGACAGCAAGCTGGACGACCGCGCGCTTGCCGAGATCGGCGCCGGCCTCGGCGCGGACGTGCCGATGTGCCTTGCAGCCCGGCCGCTGGTCGCCAAAGGCATCGGCGAGATCGTCGAGCCGGTGGCGGATTTCCCGACGCTGGCGCTGGTGCTGGTCAATCCGGGCGCGGCCGTGGCGACGCCCGAGGTGTTCGCCCGGCTGACCCGGCGCGACAGCGAAGGCCTGCCTCCCCTGCCCGGCACGATCGATTTCCATTCGCTGCGGAACTGGCTGGAAACCACCCGAAACGACCTCGAACCCGCCGCGCGCGAAATCCAGCCGGCCATCGGCCAGGCGCTCGCGGCACTGGACAAGGCCGGCTCCGGCTTTTCGCGCATGTCGGGCTCGGGCGCCACCTGCTTCGGCCTGTTCGAAACGGGTAACGTCGCCAAGCGCGCCGCGCTCGCCATCAGGGCCAAGCATCCCGGCTGGTTCGTGGCGGCGACGCGCGGCATGCCCTCGCCGGGTCGAAGCGAAGAGGCGAACCATGGCTGAGCGCTCCTTCATTCCCGTCCGCATTGCCGTGCTCACCGTTTCCGACACGCGCACGCTGGCCGACGACAAGTCCGGCCAGACGCTGGCCGACCGCATCGCCGAGGCAGGCCACGTGCTTGCCGACCGTGCCATCGTCACCGACGACCGCGAAAAGATCCGCGCCAAGGTTCTGGCATGGTCGAAGGACGAGGGCGTGGACGTCGTCATCACCACCGGCGGCACCGGCTTCACCGGCCGCGACGTGACCCCGGAGGCGCTGGAGCCGATCTTCGAGAAGCGCATGGACGGCTTCTCGGAAGTCTTCCACCGCATCTCCTTCGACAAGATCGGCACCTCGACGATCCAGTCGCGCGCCACCGGCGGCGTCGTCAACGCCACCTTCGTCTTCGTGCTGCCCGGCTCGCCCGGCGCCTGCCGCGACGCCTGGGACGGCATTCTGAAGGCGCAGCTCGACTACCGCCACATG
Source organism: Mesorhizobium sp. (assembly GCA_051954615.1). Taxonomy (GTDB): domain Bacteria; phylum Pseudomonadota; class Alphaproteobacteria; order Rhizobiales; family Rhizobiaceae; genus Mesorhizobium. The sequence goes on from JBQCHN010000013.1 coordinate 11,242, forward strand.
CCCTGCAACTTCGTCGAGATCATGCCGAGGCTGGACGAGCACCTGCGGCGCGGCGGAAGCTGAGTATCGACGGACTTCATCCTTGCCACGCCCGGAATCCCTTCCGTCTGGCCATTGTCAAAGAGCTGACCTCACTGCTTGAGGTCGGGAAGCGGGCGCGGGGACCGTGCCTGCTAAGTTAAGATATGGCGCGGCTTCCCGCGCCCGCCGGTGTTCTTGCCTCCCCGAGGGTCGTTGCCTTGCGGCCCGCTGGCTCGGTCGAGGCCCGGACTTGGGGGTTCATCACCCAGCCGCCTACCGCAGACGACCAGCCCGGCACCGTCTCCCGCCACAAGCGCCCG
>JBQCHN010000014.1:0-5885 GCA_051954615.1 Mesorhizobium sp.
CGGCGAACGGCGATGATGTGCTCGGAGGCCGTCTGGTGGCGCTGCCATCGCCGGATCGTCGCCGACTACCTGCTGTGCGGCGGCGAGACGGTCTTTCATCTCATGGGCGACGACCGCATGGAGCCGGCCACCATGACGCCGGGCGCCCGCTGCCAGCCGCCGGACCGGCTTGTCTATCCGGCGGAACCGTTGCAGGAATAAGGTCTCCAGTCTCCGTTTCCGGGCATGACAATGACAAACCCTGTTCTGGTCGAAGTGACCCGCGGCAATGTGGTCGAGAGCGTCCATCGCGGCGCGGTGGCCGTCTATGACGCGGACGGCAGGCCGCTGCTGGAGATCGGCGATACCGCGCACCCTGTCTTCCCGCGCTCCGCCGTCAAGGCGATCCAGGCGCTGCCCTTCGTCGAAAGCGGCGCGGCGGACGCCTACGGTTTCGGCGAAAAGGAACTGGCGCTGGCCTGCGCCTCCCATTCCGGCGAGCCGGCGCATGTCGAACTGGCGCGCTCCATGCTGACAAAGGCCGGCTTGGACGAAACGGCGCTGGAATGCGGCGTTCATTGGCCGTCGAACCATGAAGCGACGATTGCGCTTGCCCGCTCCGGCGGCTCGCCCGGCGCATTGCACAACAACTGCTCCGGCAAGCATTCGGGATTTCTCTGCACCTGCCGGCATCTCGGCATCGACCATCGCGGCTATGTCGCGGCCGGCCACCCTGAGCAGGAGATGGTGCGCGAGGCGATGGAGAGCGTCACCGGCGTCGTCCACGATGCCGATCATCGCGGCATCGATGGCTGCTCCATCCCGACCTATGCCGTGCCCCTGCGCAGCTATGCCCTTGGCTTCGCCCGCATGGCGACGGGAAAGGGCCTGCCGCCCGAGCGCGCGAAGGCGGCGCAACGGTTGCTCAAGGCCTGCATGGCCGAACCCTTTCTGGTCGCCGGCACCGACCGCGCCGACGTAGCCCTGATGCAGGCCGCCCCGGGCCGCATCTTCGTCAAGACCGGGGCGGAAGGCGTCTACTGCGCCGCCGTGCCGGAACTGGGTCTCGGTATTTCATTGAAATGCGACGACGGCGCCGGCCGGGGTGCCGAGGTGATGATCGCGGCGGTGCTGGGAAAATTGCTGAAAGCCGACGGGGCGCTGGCGGCAAAACTCACCGAACTTGCCAACCCGGCCATCGAAAACCGCAGGGGCGTGAAGGTCGGCGCACTGCGCCCGACCGCCATGCTCGCCTGAGCGGGGATCAGCTGACGTGGTTGCGCTCGACCGTGAGGTGCGCGTAACCGACATTGCCCAGTGTCGCGAGATCGCCCGTCACCGGGTCCGCCCAGCGGTGGCCGATGATGGCGCCATGCTGGGCGCCGTCGATGACGTTGTCTGAGATGACTGCCGAACCGGCGCCCTCAACCACGCTGACCATGATGCCGGTGCCGGCCTTGCGGATGACGTTGCCTGTGGCGGTGACGTTGCGCAGGAACGGACCCCAGCCGAGTTGCAGGCCCGCCAGCGGCGCGTTTTCGACGACGTTGCCGGTGAGGGTGGTGTCCGCCTCGGCGCTGATACCGGTGCCGAAGCCGCCGTTCTCGGCGGGGTAGGGGCCAACGGTCGAAAGGTTGCGCACGATGTTGCCCGAGCACACGGCCATGCGGCCGCCTTCGTTGAAATTGACGATGGAGATGCCGTTGGCGGCGCCGTCGACGATGTTGTTGCCGATGATTGCGCCCTCGAAGGAAAATTCCGAATAGAGGCCCGTCTCGCCGGAGCGCAGGCAGGTGTTGCCGTTGATCTGGATGTTGCTTGCGCTGTTGGCGCGGATGGCGGAGAAAGCGCAATCCGAAATCAGGTTGCCGGAGATGACGACGTTGGCGGCGCGGAAGGCGTTGATGCCGTTGCCGTTCTGCCCGGTGCCGCCGTTGCGCGAGCCGATGCGCTCGACCCGGTTGCCGGTCACCATCGTCCCGTCTCCTGCCGCCTGCCAGCGATGCACGAGGATACCGCCATTGGCGCAATCCGAAACCGTGTTGCCGGCGATGGTCAGTCCGGCCGCCTCGACCGACCAGATGCCGGCGTCCGCCGCGCCGGAGATTGCCGAACGCTCGACGCGGCCGCCCGCCCGCTCCAATGCCAGCCCGTTCTTGGCGCTGCCGGTGACGCTGCAATTGTCGATGGCCAGATATGCGGCGCCGCGCAGGTCCAGCAGGCCCTCCGTATAGTCGGCCAGCCATTGATTGGCGCCATCCAGCACCAGCCCGGTGAATTCGAGATGCTCGAGTTTTTCTCCGCGCATGAAATGGCCGCCGCCGCCATAAACAATGCGCGTGGCGCCCGGCACGCCGGAAAGGCGCACGCGACCGGGCAGCGAAAGATTGGAGACGACATAGGTGCCGGCGGGCAGGAAGATCGGCTGGTCGCGCTTGGCCGCGTCATGCAGCATGCGCGAAAACGCCTTGCTCTGGTCGTTGGACGTGCCGGGCCGCACGCCCAAGTCTGTGGCGCTGATCGAGCCGCGCAAAGACGCGGTTTCGATGCCTTCGAGGCTCTTCGCCGTCCCCCGGGCAAGCGGGAAGCCGGTTGCCGCGAGGCCGGCGCAACCGGCAAGCAGGGCACGTCTGTTCAACATTGGCACAGTTTCCAGCGGTTTGTCTGCGCGACGCAGGAACCGTGCCAGTTTCCGTCTTCCCGGCATGGCTTGTGGCGGGTCGAGGTACGGCCTAAGCTCCTGACATGAGTAGAGCCTTCACCCGCGAAGAAGACAACGAGGCCATTGCCGATATCGGCGAACGGCCCATTTCCCCGCACCGCAACCTGGTGACGGAACGAGGGTTGGCGCAGATCGAAGCCGAACTGGAAAGGCTACGCAAGGAACTCGGCAAGGGCGAGCGGCAGGAGGATCGGGAACGCCTGGCCACGGCCTCGCGCGACCTGCGCTACTGGACGGCCCGTCGCGAAAGCGCCGAATTGTCCGTTCCCGAAGCCGACAGCGATGTCGTGCGCTTCGGCATGGGGGTCACGCTGGAAGGCGAGGAGGGCGGCAAGGTGCATTGGAAGATCGTCGGCGAGGACGAGGCCGATCCCGCCAAAGGCTCCATCTCGCACGTTTCGCCGATGGCTCAGGCGCTGTTCGGCAAAGGCGTCGGCGACCTCGTCACCGTCAATGGTAAGGAATGGGAAATCGTCAAGCTGACGACACGGGATTAGGTCGCTTCCAGCTTGGCATGGGTAGCGCTAGGGATTCGCCCCACGCAGTTCGTCTATGAAAGCAGCCGCTCGATCAGGCGTTCCGCCGCTTCCGGGATCGCCGTGCCAGGCGGGAAGATTTCGACGGCACCAGCGGCGCGCACGGCGTCGAAATCCTGTGGCGGGATGACGCCGCCGGCGACGATCAGAATATCCTCGCGGCCGAGCTTCTTCAGCGCCGCCTTCAGTTCCGGAATGAGAGTGAGGTGGCCGGCGGCCAGCGAGGAGGCACCGACGACATGCACGTCGTTTTCGGTCGCCAGCCGGGCGATCTCTTCCGGTGTCTGGAACATGGCGCCGACGGTGACGTCGAAGCCGAGATCGGCGAAGGCGGTGGCGATCACCTTCTGGCCACGGTCGTGGCCGTCCTGTCCCATCTTGGCGACGAGGATGCGCGGCTTGCCGCCGGTCTTCTTCTCGAAGGCCGCGAGCTTCTCCTCGAACCGGTCGACGCTTTTGTTCTCACCCAGCGCCTTGCGATAGACGCCCGAAATCGTCTGCACGGTGGCGACATGGCGACCGAAGGCCTTTTCGATCGCCATGGAAATTTCACCGACCGTCGCCTTGGCGCGGGCGGCGCGAATGGCGAATTCCAGCAGGTTTTCGTTGCCGGCCGCGGCGCGGGTCAGCGCGTCCAGAGCGCTTTCAACGGCGGCGACGTCGCGCGTGCCTTTCAACTGTTGCAGCTTCGACAGTTGCCGGGCGCGGACCTCGGCGTTGTCGATTTTCAGAACGTCGACCTCGATGTCCGTTTCCGGCTGGAAGGCGTTGACGCCCACCAGCGTCTGCTCGCCGGAATCGATGCGGGCCTGCGTGCGCGCCGCCGCTTCCTCGATGCGCAGTTTCGGAATGCCCTTTTCCAGCGCCGCGGCCATGCCGCCGAGCTTCTCGACTTCCTCGATGTGGCGCATGGCGAGTTGGGCGAGGTCGTGCGTCAACCGCTCGACATAGGCCGAACCGCCCCACGGGTCGATGATGCGCGTGGTGCCGGATTCTTTTTGCAGGATGATCTGCGTGTTACGGGCGATGCGCGCCGAATGGTCGGTCGGCAGCGCCAGCGCCTCGTCGAAGGAATTGGTGTGCAGCGATTGCGTGTGCCCTTGAGTCGCCGCCATCGCCTCGATCATGGTGCGCACGATGTTGTTGTAGGGGTCCTGCGCCGTCAGCGACCAGCCGGACGTCTGGCAATGCGTGCGCAGCGACAGCGAGCGCGGGTCCTTCGGCGAAAAGTTCTTCGCCATCAGCTCTGACCACAACAGGCGCGCGGCCCTCAGCTTGGCGACTTCCATGAAGAAGTTCATGCCGATCGCCCAGAAGAAGGAAAGGCGCGGCGCGAAGCGGTCGATATCCAGCCCGGCGGCGACGCCGGCCCGGGTGTATTCGATGCCGTCGGCGATGGTGTAGGCGAGCTCAAGGTCTGCCGTCGCTCCCGCTTCCTGCATGTGGTAGCCGGAAATCGAGATCGAGTTGAACTTCGGCATGTTGCGCGACGTGTAGGAGAAGATGTCCGACACGATCCGCATCGAGGGCTTCGGCGGATAGATGTAGGTGTTGCGCACCATGAACTCTTTCAGAATGTCGTTCTGAATGGTTCCGGCGAGATCCTTCTGCGCCACGCCCTGTTCTTCCGCCGCGACGATGTAGAGCGCCAGGATCGGCAGCACCGCGCCGTTCATGGTCATGGAAACGGTCATCTGGTCGAGCGGGATGCCGTCGAAAAGCTGGCGCATGTCGAGGATGGAATCGATGGCCACGCCCGCCATGCCGACGTCGCCGGCAACGCGCGGATGGTCGCTGTCGTAGCCGCGATGGGTGGCGAGGTCGAAAGCGATCGACAGGCCTTTCTGACCGGCGGCCAGGTTGCGCCGGTAGAAGGCGTTCGATTCTTCGGCCGTCGAGAAACCGGCATATTGCCGGATCGTCCACGGCTGCTGGACGTACATGGTAGGGTAGGGGCCACGAACGAAGGGCGGCAAGCCGGGCCATGTGTCGAGGTCCGGCAGGCCCTTGAGGTCGGATTCGCCGTAGAGAGGCTTGACCGGAATACCTTCCGGCGTCTGCCACCGCGCGCCGCCTGGCACCTTGGCGGCGCGGTGCGACGCTTCCCATTTCATATTACTGAAATCGGGGATCATGGCGTCTCACTCATCTGCTGATCGAGACGCATGGGCACCATGGCCTCGCAAAACACCACGCCTTCGCTTGGTCCGGCGCGCCTGTCGGCGCCCAGCGTCTCGACCGGCCGTTCGTCGCGCAGAGGATGCAGCGTCGTGCCGACGATTGCGTGCTCGCCGGCTTGCACGGCCCGGGCGCGTTCTTCGCGGGCTGCCTTCACCCGCGACTGGATGTGTCCGTCGCGCAGGCTGGCAAGAACGCCGCCCTCGGCATCAATGCGCTGGAACTCCTCCCATGCGGCTTCGCACAGGCTCTCGGTCAGCGCCTCGATGCCGCCCGAGCCGGCGGCGGGGTCGGCGACGAAGCCGACATGGCTCTCCCGTGCCATGACGAGTTGCGTGTTGCGGGCGACGCGGCGGGCAAAGCCGGCCGGCAGGCCGTGCGCGATCGTATGCGGCAGGATCGAGATCGAATCGGCACCGCCCGTGGCGGCGGCGAAGCAGGCGATCGTGTTGCGCAGGATGTTGGTTTCC
>JBQCHN010000015.1:0-5319 GCA_051954615.1 Mesorhizobium sp.
AAACGACGATGGGCCTTCTGGTCGACGGCAAGTGGCAGGACCGCTGGTACGACACCAAGGAGAGCGGCGGCCGCTTCGTGCGCGGCCAGTCGCAATGGCGCGACTGGGTGGCGGCCGACGGCAAGCCGGCCGAGGGCCGCACGCGCGGCTTCAAGGCCGAGCCGGGGCGCTATCATCTCTACGTCTCGCTGGCCTGCCCGTGGGCGCACCGCACGCTGATCTTCCGCAAGCTCAAGAAGCTCGAGGACGTCATTTCCGTTTCCGTCGTCCACTACCACATGGGCGAGAACGGCTGGACGTTCCTGGCTGAGGAGGGCGCAACCGGCGATACGCTCTACGGTCTGGAATTCCTCCACCAGATCTACACCAAGGCCGATCCGGCCTATTCCGGCCGCGTAACCGTGCCGGTGCTGTGGGACAAAAAGGAACAGACGATCGTCAACAACGAGTCTTCCGAGATCATCCGCATGCTGAACTCGGCCTTCGACGAATGGGGCGATGCCGGTATCGACCTCTACCCTGAAGCATTGCGTGCGGACATCGACGCCATCAACGCGGTCGTCTATCCGGCGATCAACAATGGCGTCTATCGTGCCGGTTTCGCCACCACGCAGGAAGCCTACGAGGAGGCCTTCCGTGAGCTGTTTTCGACGCTCGACCGGATCGAGGATACGCTGTCGCGCCAGCGCTATCTCGTCGGCGACCGCATCACCGAGGCGGATTGGCGGCTGTTCACGACGCTGGCGCGCTTCGACCCGGTCTATGTCGGCCATTTCAAATGCAATCTGCGTCGCATCGCCGATTATCCGAACCTGTCGAACTATTTGCGCGAGCTTTACCAGGTGCCGGGCGTGGCCGAGACTGTGAACCTTCTCCACATCAAGGGGCACTATTACGGCAGCCACAAAACCATCAACCCGACCGGCATCGTGCCGGTGGGACCGGAAGTCGACTATGCGGCGCCGCACGACCGTGGCCGCCTGCTCGCCGGTTGAGCAGTAGGCCTACTACCAATCCGGCGAGGGCGGCGCGTCGCCGAAGACCTCGGCGATGCGCCTTAGCGTCGCCGGGGTGACGCCGGCGGGCAGGCTGTCGAGCCGAAAGAAACCGGCTTCGGCGATCTCGCGGTCCGGCAGCTTGGGCGACGGCTGGCTGAAAGCCTCGACGAGGTAGAAGGCGACGTGGTCGCGCGGGCTGGAGCGGCGGTTGAAATGGATCGACCGCAATTGGGGCTGTGCCGTCAGCGTGATATTGGCCTCCTCGGCGATCTCGCGCGTCAGCGCCTCCTCCATGGTCTCGCCGCGCTCGACGCCGCCGCCGGGAAGCTGCCAGCCGGGCACGTAGGTATGACGGATGAGGAAGACCGCGTTCGCCGCGCGGTCGAAAATCAGGCCGCGCACGCCGAGCGTCATCGGCCGGCTCAGCACGAAATAGAGATGGAACAGTTTCGCGCGCAGGCCCGGCCAGCCGGTCTGGCGGAAGGCCGTTTCCGGTTGCGTATCCGTCATCGGATGCGAAACCATGTGTGGAAAGGCGCGCATCCGTCCCGTAAGAAAGGGATATGTTCCGGCTTGCGCATATTTCCGACGTCCATCTCGGCCCCCTGCCTCCTGTAACCTATCGCGACCTCGCCTCCAAGCGGGTGGTCGGCTACGTCAACTGGCAGCGCAACCGGCGCCGGCACATGCACGACAGCGTGCTTGAGACGCTGGTGGCCGACATCAGGGCGGCCGGGCCGGATCATCTTGCCGTCACCGGCGATCTGGTGAACCTCGCCCTGGACGGCGAGATCGAGATGGCGCGGTTGTGGCTGGAAACGCTGGGTTCTCCCACCGACGTGTCGGTGGTGCCGGGCAACCACGACGCCTATGTCCCGGGCGCCTTCCACAAGGCCTGCCGGGCCTGGGGCGCGTGGATGACCGGCGACGACGGCCATACGCCGGTCGACCGCAACGGCTTTCCTTATCTGCGCGTGCGCGGGCCGGTGGCGCTGATCGGCATCTCGACGGCGCGCGCCACCGCACCCTTCATGGCCAACGGCTTCTTCAAGGAAGGGCAGGCGGCGCGTTTGGGAACGATGCTGGAAGAGACGGGGCGGCGGGGTCTTTTCCGCGTTGTCATGATCCACCACCCGCCGCTGCGCGGGGCGGTGTCGCCGCAGAAGCGCCTGTTCGGCATCTCCCGTTTCCAGAAGACGCTGGCCCGCCATGGCGCAGAACTGGTGCTGCACGGCCATTCGCACCTGCCGACATTGGGCTGGATGGGCAGGCGCGGCGTGCGCATTCCGGTCGTCGGGGTGGCGGCGGCCGGGCAGGCGCCGGGAGGCAGGCATCCGGCCTCACAATACAATCTCATCGAGATCGACGGATCGCCGGACGCCTGGCGCATCCGGCTGACACGGCGCGGCCTTTCCGGTCCGGCGCTGCCGCCGGCCGATCTCGAGACGATCGAACTCGGCGTCGAGCCTGAGGGGGTCAGAAACTGACCTTGATCGCCGACAGCCGGTCCCAGAACAGGAGCGCGGCAAGCGCCAGCCCGACAAGGGCACCGGCGGTGACGACGCCGAGGGTGGAGAAGACGGTTGGCCAGAAGCCGGCGTTCCCCTGGCCGGCCAGTCGCATCGGCGGCTCGGCTTCGGCGACCGGCGGTCGGGAAAGACCCGCTGCCGGGTCGGCGCCGCCTTCCATCAGCCGCTCGCGCTCCACCACACGTTCGGCGACATAGCGCGTCACCTGGTCGGCGACGGTCTTCATGTCAGTCGATTCGGCCAGCACCACGCGGCCGATGCGGGTATCCTTGAGGAAGCGGTAGGTGCGGCGGTCGCGGCCCATGGCGACATGGGTGACGGCGTCGATCCACAATCTCGGCTGCAGGCCCGAGGAGACGGCGAAATCGAAACTGTCGTTGTCGGCCGGCACGTCGGCGAAGACCGGCGCCAGTTCGGCGGCGAGCAGGTCGAGGCGCATACGGTGGGCCTCGCGCAGGTCGACCACCACGTCGTCGCGGTCGGCGAGGGCGTTCTTCACCTCGCGCACGGCGTCGGAAAGCTTTCGCGACGGATCGATGGGGGTCACATTCTCGCCTGCGTCCTGCATCGGGCTGCCTCGCGGTTCGGTTAACGGAGAGTTAACACAGAAGCGCGGCCAATGCACTCGTCATGGCGGTCAGGGCACGGTTTGCGACAGGTCAGAGCGGATCGCTTCGACGACGGCTTGCGGCGCCTCCTCGATCAGCATATGGCCGGCGCGCGGCAGCCGGCGCACGGCGAAGCCGGCCGGAAGCCGGTCCGCCTGCGTGGCGGGAAGGACGGGATCGTCCGTTCCCCACAACACCTGCACCGGCATGGCCAGCGATGCGAGAAGATCTGCCGGGATGACGCCCTGGCGCCCGTCGCGGGTGATCGCCGCCACGATCTCCGCCAGCCTGCCAGTCTGGCCCGGCACGCCGCGCATCGCCAGCAAGGCCTCGACGGTCGCGGCAGGGGACTTGGCGTCCGGCCCGGACATGGCGGCGAGGCACGCGGCCAGGTCTCCTGCGCTGTCGGCGAGGGCGTAGCGGCGTAGCAGCGGGGCGTCGATCTCCGGTCCAACGCCGCCCGGCGCCAGCAGGGTCAGCGAGGCGACGTGCCCGGGCGCCGTCAAAGCCGTCAGCATGGCCACCGCGCCGCCCATGGAGTGGCCGACGAGATGGACGTGCGGCAGGCCGCGCGCGGCGATATCCGCCGCGATTGCCAGCGCGGCCTTGCGCGGTGATCCGGCATCGGGAACGTCGAGCGAGGCGCCATGGCCCGGAAGATCGTAGGCGAAGATGCGGGCCGTTCCGCTAAGATCGGCGGAGATACCGTCCCACACGCGGTGACAGGCGCCGAAGCCGTGCAGCAGGACGATCGTGCGGCTGCCGGTGCCGCGGTCGGAAGCGAAAAGCGATGCCGTCATGGGATGGTCAGAGCCGCTGGCAGGAGAGGGGCGGTCGCATCAAGAGGCGCCTCCGAGCCCTGCCAAGCGCAAGGCGTCCACCAAGCGGTCGGTCAGGTCCGCGGGATATTTGCGCTGGATAAAGGTCCTGCGCGGGTCGGCGACGAATTTGGGATAATCCCTCGTCAGTTCAGCCATGATCGTGCGCTTGGCCTTGTCGTCGCCAGCGGCATCGGCGACGATGAGGCGCGCCGCGAGATAGTGCGACTTGGTGGATGCGCTGGTAAGCGCCTCGGCGGCGTCGCCCGCGCGCCGCATGTCGCCCTGCATGAAGGTGCCGACGAACAGGCCGAAATCCCACCATGACGGATGGCTGCTGGAAGCTTCGACCGCGCGGGTGACGATCGGCGTGCCTTCACGGTAGCGGCCGGCGAAGATCAGCGCATAGCCGTAGGACGCGGCCATGGACAGGTCGTAGGTGTTGAGCTCGTAGGCCTTGCGCATCCAGCGGATCGACTCGTCGGTCTTTCCCAGCCGGGCATTGACGTAGCCGTAGATCCTGTGCGCGTCGGGGCTGGTGGCGCCGTTCTGCACCGCCTTGTGTGCCAGCACCATTGCCTGTTCGAGGGTGGCGTTAGGCGGATAGAGGTAGCGGTCGGTCACTGTCTCGACATGCAGCGAGGCCAGTTCCGCATAGACCAGCGAGGATTTGGCGTTCTGGTCGGCGAGCGCTTGCAGGCAGCGGTAGGCCGCCTCGTGCGTTTCTTCGTTCTGGTCGAGGTAATAGTCCTCGTTGAGCAGGAGACAGCGCACCAGCCCGGTCTGCGCGCCACTTTCCTCGATGGCCGTGTAGATGGTGCCTGAGGCCGGAGCGGTGGTGCTCAGCAAGTCGGCGATGCGGTCCTCGACCACGGCGGGAGCCGCATCGGCCCGGCTCAGCTTTCGCGACAGCAGGACGCGGTCGGTCGCGACGTTCTGTAACTCGATGGTGACGCCACCCGCCTCCGGGCCGGGCAGCAGTTCGTAGACGAAGCTGGTGGCGTCGGCCGAACGGTCCCGGTCAGCGGTGACGTCGCGGCCGATGAACCTGATCGTCTCGAAGCTCGTCAGGCCGGCGCGCAGGGCGGCGGCGACCCTGTCTGCTTCCGTTCCGCCCGCTTTCACGGCGAGGTAGACCGTGGGGAGGGCCTCCATGGCGGACGCCGCCTTGATGCTCGCAGTGGCCTCCGAAGCCTCGGCTTCCGCCGCCGTCGTATCGGAGAGAAAACTGCCCTGCCGCACGATCAGCACGCCGAGCATGCCGATGACCAACGCGATGGCGAGCCAGATGAACTGGATCTGGCGCATCAGAAGCGGCGAGGCCTGCGCGGCTGCGGCACCGCCAGGCACCGGCAGCGAGGTTGTC
>JBQCHN010000016.1:0-12011 GCA_051954615.1 Mesorhizobium sp.
CGGTTTCCGCCAGATAGGTCACGCCCGTCTCGACGAGGCCGATGTCCTCGCCGCATTCCTCGGCCAGTTGCCGCCACAGGCGGCCGGCCTCGATGGCGATCGGCAGTTCGCCCTCGTCGCGCCCCTGCTTGCGCACCCAGCCCCAGTTGCGGGAGGACTGCTCGGCGGCGACGCGCCCCTTTTCCAGAAGCGTCACCGGAATGCCGCGCTGCGCCAGGAACAGCGCCGTCGTCACGCCGATGACGCCGCCGCCGACGACGACCACTTCGGACGCCTTCGGCGGCGGGCCGGGATAGCGGATCGGGTCGGCTTCGGAGAACGGAAAGGTCGGCACGCAGCGCATCCTGAAGGGTTGAAAGCCTCGCCTATTGGTTGCCATCCCTGTCGCACCAATTCAAGGACAGCCGCGGGAAGACCGTTCGGCCACGGGCGGACAGGACGACGTGAACAACCGCTTCCCGCATGCCAAGATATCGTCAAGCCGGATCAACGGCTTGTGCCGTCGACGGCGATTCTTTCGCTTCGAGTTATCCCCGTCACTTCGGTCTTACTCATAATCGTCTGACCGTCCTCGCGGGAAACCCGGTGCGCACCGGACATCGGGTGAGGACGGCGGCTCCGGGCCGGTGGCGTCGCGGTGACGCCGCTGGGCGATGAACCCCCTGGTCCGGGCCTCGACCGAGCCAGCGGGCCGCGCGTGCGGCAGCGACCCTCGGGGAGGCAAGCGGCCGGCGGGGCGCGAGGTTCGCGCCACGAAAAACAACAAAAAGAGGCACGGTCCCGCGCCCCGCTTCCCTTCCGCTTCCAGTATTCGGAAGGCGGCGACGAACAAAGGCCAGACGGCGGCAAGCCGGGCGTGGCAACGATTTCCGCCGCGTGCGGTGCGGCGACCCACCCACGATCGGAATGGAGGAACAGCCATGGACAACCTGCCTGCCTTAGCGGACGCGCCCGTCGGCGAATACGATCCCGACCTGCCCTACGATCAGTGGGACGACGACGAGAAGGAACGGTTCGCCCGCTCCTGCCGAATCGCCATGCGCCTTGCTCTGGAAGAGGACGAGGCGCCGTCACGCTGTCCAGACCGCACCTGCCGCCGCGAAGGCCGCTGCCACGTTCGCCTGGAGGATTCGCGCCTGGTTTGCCTGGCCGGCCCCATGCCGCCGCAAGCCGTCCGGCGGATGATCATGATGATGTCTTTCCTCCACGAACTGGGCAAAAGCGATACCTGACGCGGCAGCGGCTGAGGCAAGGCCGGAAGGATGACCCTCGGCGGCCCGTCCAAGTCCCTTTGCCTTCGCCGCGAAAGCGACTATGAAACGGCAAAGCCACGCCTCGAACTGCCCTGCCGGAGCCAGCCATGACCGAAATCCTGCAAACACCCCCGCTGGTCGTCGTCTTCGGCGGCTCGGGCTTCCTCGGGCGCCACGTGGTGCGTGCGCTGGCCCGCCGCGGCTACCGCGTGCGCGCCGCCTGCCGCCGGCCCGACCTCGCCGGCCACCTGCAGCCGCTCGGCAATGTCGGCCAAATTCAGCCGGTGCAGGCCAATGTGCGCGTGCGCTGGTCGGTCGACAACGCGGTGCGGGGCGCCGCCCACGTCGTCAACCTCGTCGGCATTTTGCACGAGAGCGGCCGTCAGCGCTTCGGCGCCGTGCACACGTTCGGCGCCCGCGCCGTGGCGGAGGCCGCGCGCGCCGTCGGCGCCGGGATGACCCACGTCTCGGCGCTCGGCGCCGACGCCCAGTCCGCCTCCGCCTATCAGCGCAGCAAGGCGCTGGGCGAAAAGGCGGTGCTGGAGACGCTGCCGGACGCCGTCATCTTCCGCCCCTCCGTCGCCTTCGGCCCGGAAGACACCTTCTTCAACCGCTTCGCCAACATGGCGCGCTATTCGCCGGTTCTGCCGCTGATCGGCGGCGGCGAGACGAAATTCCAGCCGGTCTACGTGGTGGACATCGCCGAGGCGATCGCCCGCGCGGTGGACGGGCAGGTGGCCGGCGGCCGCGCCTACGAACTCGGCGGGCCGCAGGTGCTGACCTTCCGCCAGTGCATGGAGGAACTGCTCGCCGTCGTCGACCGCAAGCGCATGCTGGTGCCGGTGCCGTGGTGGCTGGCCAACCTGCAGGCCTCGATCCTCGGCATGCTGCCGAAGCCGCTGCTCACCCGCGACCAGGTGGCGCAGCTGCGCGAGCACAACGTCGTCTCGGACAAGGCCGACAAGGAAGGCCGTACGCTGGCCGGGCTCGGCATCCAGCCGCAGGCGCTCGGCACCATCCTGCCCAGCTACCTGTGGCGCTTCCGTGCCGCCGGCCAGTTCCAGCGCGGCGACACGGCGGGCAACGCCGAGGCGTAAGGGAAGCGCCGGCACCACTGCCCGGCCCTTCGCTACGGCTCAGGGCGCGAACCGACCGCTCACCCGAAAACGTACAGCGCGATCAACCCCAGCCCACCGACGACCAGCCGCCACCAGCCGAACAGCGCGTAGCCGTGCCGCGAGACGTAACCGAGCAGGCTGCGCACGGCGATGACGGCGGTGATGAAGGCGGCGATGAAGCCGACGGCGATGATCGGGAAGTCGGCCGCCGACAGCAGATGCCGGTTCTTGAGCAGGTCGAGCGTGAAAGCGCCGAGCATGGTCGGCATGGCGAGGAAGAAGGAGAATTCCGCCGCCGCGCGCTTGTCCACACCCATCAGCATCGAGCCTACAATGGTGGCGCCGGAGCGGGAGGTGCCGGGGATCATGGCGAGGCACTGGAACAGGCCGATCTTCAGCGCCAGCGGAATGGAGAGTTCGGACGTGTCGTGGATGCGCGGCTTCAGGTCCAGCCGGTCGATCCACAGAAGCACGATGCCGCCGAGGATGAGCATGATGCAGATCAGCTTCGGCGTCTCGAACAGGACCGTCTTGATGAAATCGTGCAGGATCACGCCGATCACCGCCGCCGGCAGGAAGGCCAGCACCACGGCGACCATCAGCCTGACCGAATGGTCGGACGAGCGCTCGGGCGGCAAAAACAGGTTCGGCCGCTTGCGCCGGAAGACCGAAACCAGGAGTTCCCAGGCGCAGCCGGCCAGCCAGATCAGGGCAGCCACCACGCCGACCGCCACGTCGACCAGACGGGCGAAGGCGTCGGGGCGCCTGATGAAATCCCAGAAACGGTTCGCATAGATGGAGAGGATGGCGAGGATGGCGCCGAGCTGGATCAGCACTTCGAACACCTTGCCGGTCGAATTGAAGCCGAGGAAGTGGCCGGCCAGCAGGATATGGCCGGTGGAGGACACCGGCAGGAATTCGGTAAAACCCTCCAGCAGGCCGAGCAGGAGGGCTTCGATCAGGGTCTGGCTGTCCATGGTGGTCCTTTGGGGCGTCCTTGGCGTCGGGGGTTCGAAAAGGCGTTGCTTGTCACGGCGCGGGAACCACCCTATAGGTCGCAGCACCCTTGCCGGCCCCGACCCGTCGCGGCAAAGCTTTAGCGGTGCGGCGGGCGATTCGCCAGAGCGCATGTCAATCGCGGTATCATGCTGACGCTTTTTCATCATCCCCTGTTCGCCTCCTGCCGGTTCGTGCGCCTCGCCTTCGGCGAATACGGCGAGGAACTGGCGCTGATCGAGGAAAAGCCGTGGATGCGGCGCAAGGAGTTCCTGTCGCTGAACCCGGCCGGCAACCTTCCGGTGCTTCTGGCCGAGGGCGACGTGCCGATCGTCGGCGCCTCCGTCATCGCCGAGTATCTCGACGAGACGCGCGGCGTCCTGAAGCGCGACAAGCGCCTGTTCGTGGAAGGTTCGATGGAGCGCGCCGAGATCCGCCGCCTGACGGACTGGTACCTCGTCAAGGCCGAGAGCGAGGTGACGCGGCACCTTGTGCGCGAGCGCGCGCTGAAGCCGCACATGCCGGCCGAGGCCGGCGGCGGCTCGCCCGATTCGACCGCCATCCGCGCCGCCCGCGCCAACATCCGCCAGCACATGAAATACACCAACTGGCTGGCCGGCACGCGCCACTGGCTGGCCGGATCGCGGCTCACCTATGCCGACCTCGCCGCCGCCGCCACGCTTTCGGTGCTCGACTATCTGGGCGAGATCGACTGGCGCGAGCACGTCGCCGCGCGCGAATGGTATACGCGGCTGAAGTCGCGGCCGTCGTTCCGGCCGCTGCTGGCCGACCGCGTTCGCGGCCTTTCGCCGGTGTCGCACTATGCGGACCTCGATTTCTGACCCGAAACGCCTGCGCGAGCTGATCGAGCGCGAGGCGCGGGCCGCCGGCTTCGCCGCCGTCGCGGTGACAAGGCCGGACGCCATCCCGCAGGCGCCGGCCCGGCTGGCGCGCTTCGTCGCCGACGGTTTTCACGGCTCGATGGGCTGGATCGAGGAGACGCTGGCGCGCCGCGCCGACCCCTCGGTGCTGTGGCCCGAGGTGCGCTCGGTGATCGTGCTGGCGATGAACTACGGTCCCGACAGCGACCCGCGCGAAATTCTCGTCCGGCCGGACCGCGCGGCCATCTCGGTCTACGCGCAGAACCGCGACTACCACGACGTCATGAAGGGGCGGCTGAAGGAAATCGCCGGCAAGATCGCGGCGCGTGCCGGCGGCGACGTAAAAGTGTTCGTCGATACGGCACCGGTGATGGAAAAGCCGCTGGCGGAAGCCGCCGGGCTCGGTTGGCAGGGCAAGCACACCAACCTCGTCAGCCGCGCCCACGGCTCCTGGCTGTTCCTCGGCTCGATCTTCACCACGGCGGAGCTGGAGCCGGACAGCCGCGAGGACGACCATTGCGGCTCCTGCCGCGCCTGCCTCGACGCCTGCCCGACAAACGCCTTCCCGGCACCCTACCGGCTCGACGCGCGCCGCTGCATCTCCTACCTGACCATCGAGAACAAGGGGCCGATCCCGGCCGAATTCCGCGAGGCGATCGGCAACCGCATCTATGGCTGCGACGACTGCCTCGCCGCCTGCCCGTGGAACAAGTTCGCGCAGGCGGCCTCGGAAGCCAAGCTCGCCGCACGCGACGATCTGCGCGCGCCGAAGCTGGCCGTGCTGCTCGAACTGGACGACACCGCTTTCCGCGCGCTGTTTTCCGGCTCGCCGGTCAAGCGCATCGGCCGCGACCGTTTTGTCCGCAACGTGCTGATCGCCGCCGGCAATTCGGGCGACGGCGCACTGACGAAACAGGTCCGCAGCCTGCTCGGCGATCCTTCGCCGCTGGTGCGAGGCGCTGCCGTATGGGCGCTGTCGCGGCTGGCGTCCGCATCGGCCTTCGCCGGTCTCGCAGAGACCGCGATGAACGATGAAACCGACGCGGCGGTGCTGGACGAATGGCGGACCGCGAAGCAACACATGCTGGAGACGCAGGCATGACAGCGACGAACATCCTCATCTTCGGCGCCGGCTATTCGGGCCAGGCTTTCGCCCGTGCGCTGCCTGCGGGCACCACCATCGTCGGCACGACGCGTTCGGCGGAAAAATTCGCGGCGCTTCGCGATGCCGGCATCACGCCGCTGCTGTTCGAGGGCGCCTCGACGCCTGAACTGCTCGCGGCACTGTGGCAAGCCACCCACGTCGTCGTCTCGATCGCGCCGGACGAGGGCGGCGACCCGGCGCTCGCCGTCGTCGCGGCGGGGCTCACTGAGAGCCTGCCGGCGCTGCAATGGATCGGCTATCTCTCCACCGTCGGCGTCTATGGCGACCATGGCGGCGGCTGGGTAGACGAGGAGAGCGCATGCCGGCCGGTGTCGCAGCGCTCGCGCCGCCGGCTGGAAGCGGAGCGACAGTGGCTGGAGCTCGGACAGCGCGCCGGCCTGCCGGTGGCGGTGCTTCGGCTCTCCGGCATCTACGGGCCGGGCCGCAATGCCTTCGTCAACCTGCGCGACGGCACCGCCCGGCGCCTCGTCAAGCCGGACCAGGTGTTCAACCGCATCCACCGCGAAGATATCGCAGGCGCGCTGCGGCACCTGGCCGAGCGAAACCTCGGCGGCGTCTTCAACGTCACCGACGACCTGCCGGCGCCGCCGCAGGACGTCGTCGCTTATGCGGCCGCGCTGATGGGCGTGGAGCCGCCGCCGGAAATTCCCTTCGAAACCGCCCAACTTTCGCCCATGGCGCGGTCATTCTACGGCGAGAACAAGCGCGTCTCGAACGCCGCGATCAGGAAGACGGGCTATGCCTTCCGCTTCCCAGACTACCACGCCGCCTTCGACGCCCTGTGGGCGGCGGGCGACTGGGCCGACGGGGCGGCGCGCAGCGCGATGAAACGGTCGTGATCGCACCGACGGTGCCGGCCGTGCTATGATTCGCGAACCGGTCGCTTCGGCGGCGACTTGCGGCGGACGGGCAGGCAGGGGAAATCGCATGACGACATCGAAATTGCTCTCCGCGCCTCGGTCGGTCCTGCTGGCGATGACGGTGGCGCTGACCGGCCTGTCGTCCGGCGCGGACACGGCCGGCGCGGCCGAACTGGCGAAGAACCTGTTCGGCGCGGAGGCGCTGCCCTCGGCGGTGGCCCCGCAATCCTACGGTTTCTATTCCAAGGGCTGCTTCGCCGGCGGCGTCGGCCTGCCGCTGGACGGGCCGACTTGGCAGGTCATGCGCCCTTCGCGCAACCGCAACTGGGGCCACCCGGCGATGGTCGGGCTCCTGGAAAAGCTGTCGCGCGATGCGGTGCAGGACGGCTGGCGCGGCCTGCTGGTCGGCGACATCTCGCAGCCGCGCGGCGGCCCGATGCGCACCGGCCACGCCTCACACCAGCTCGGGCTGGACGCCGATATCTGGTTCAGCCCGATGCCGGACCAGCCCTATTCGATGAGCGGGCGCGAGAAAATCGGCGCCGTCTCCATGCTGAAACCGAAATCGCTCGTCGTCGACGACCGGCGCTGGACCGAGTCGCGCGCCCGGCTGCTGAAACGCGCCGCCAGCTATCCGGAGGTGGAGCGCATCTTCGTGCATCCCGGCATCAAGAAGAAGCTGTGCGACACCGTTACCGGCGACCGCAGCTGGCTGAACAAGATCAGGCCGTTCTGGGGCCATGACGAGCATTTCCACGTCCGCATCGGCTGCCAGCCGGGCTCGCCCAACTGCAAGCCGCAGCACGATACCGGCAGGGGCGACGGCTGCGGCAAGGAGCTTGCTTGGTGGTTCACCGAGGAGCCGTGGCGGCCGGCGAAGAACCCCGACGCGCCGAAGGCGCGCGACATCATGACGATGGCGGCGCTGCCGAAGCAGTGCCAGGCGGTGCTGACCCAGCCGAGCCCGCCTTCCTTCGAGGCGGCCCTGTTCAAAGGTGGCCGCGCCCCCATCGCGGTGGCCACCGCTCCGGCGCCGGAGGCTGTCGTGCCCGAGCCCGCCTCGCCGCCAGCACCCGTTCTGGCCGGCGCGACCGGCCTGCCGGCCGTCAACGCCTTTGCCGAAACGCCGCAGATCGGCGTGCCGGTGCCGCGTCCGCGGCCGGGTCCGTGAGCGAGGCGTCTTCCGCAGCGGCCCTGGTTTGGCTATAGCGACGCGAAAGCGAACCATGGAGCGGGACAGGATGCAGGGCGCGAGCGAGGACGGAACGGGCCTGCGGTTTCCGATCCTGATCGGCGACATCGGCGGCACCAATGCGCGGTTTTCCGTCGTGCTCGACGCCAATTCCGAGGCCGGCGAGCCGCGGATAGTGCAGACGGCGGACTTTCCCACCATCGACGCTGCCATCCAGGCCGCCGTGCTCGACCGCTCTTCGGTCCAGCCGAAATCCGCCGTGCTCGCCGTCGCCGGCCCCGTCGACGGCGACGAGATCGAACTGACCAACTGCCCGTGGGTGGTACGGCCGAAGGAGATGATCGCCAATCTCGGCCTCACCGACATCGTCGTGCTCAACGATTTCGAGGCGCAGGCGCTGGCCGTGGTGGCGCTCGGCGAGGAGCACATGGAAAAGATCGGCGGCGGCACGCCCGAGCCGAATGCCGGCCGCGTCGTGCTGGGACCGGGCACCGGCCTCGGCGTCGCCGGGCTCGTGCACGCGCTGGGCCACTGGATCCCGGTGCCGGGCGAAGGCGGGCACATGGACATCGGCCCGCGCACGCCGCGCGACTTCGAGGTCTTCCCGCACATCGAGACGATCGAGGGGCGCATCTCGGGTGAGCAGATCCTGTGCGGGCGCGGGCTCGTCAACGTCTATCGCGCCGTGGCGGCGGCGGACGGCAAGGACGCGCCCTTCACCAAGCCGTCGGAAGTGACGGCGGCGGCTCTCGCCGGCACCGACACGGTGGCCGAGGAAGCGCTGGCGCTGTTCGTCACCTGCCTCGGCCGCACCGCCGGCGATCTTGCCCTGGTGTTCATGAGCCGCGGCGGCGTCTTCCTCACCGGCGGCATCGCCCAGAAGATCGTGCCGGCGCTGAAGGCCGGCAACTTCCGCGCCGCTTTCGAGGACAAGGCGCCGCACTGCGCGCTGATGCGCGACATGCCGGTCTACGTCATCACCCATCCGCTCGCCGCCCTGCTGGGTCTCGCCGCCTATGCGCGCGCGCCGTCGCTGTTCGGCGTCCAGACCGACGGCCGCCGCTGGCGGGCCTGAGCTTTTCGTTTTCAGGGCATAGGCAATCCGCTCCCGGGGCGTTATGAGGGGCGCCGCTGCCCAAGACACGGAACGGCTCCTTGAACGCAGATAAGGCACCGCAGACGAAATCCCGCGAGATCGCGACGGTC
The DNA here is from genome assembly GCA_051954615.1 of Mesorhizobium sp. Classification (GTDB taxonomy): domain Bacteria; phylum Pseudomonadota; class Alphaproteobacteria; order Rhizobiales; family Rhizobiaceae; genus Mesorhizobium. The sequence goes on from JBQCHN010000016.1 coordinate 8,672, forward strand.
ATCCGGCGCATCCTCGCCGAGAACGGCCGCGACTATGTCTGGCACTATGTGTTCGCCATCGTCTGCCTGGTCGCGGTGGCCGCCACGACGGCCTTCACCGCCTGGATCATGCGCGACGTCATCAACGAGATCTTCTATCGGCAGCGCGGCGACCTCGTCGCCATCATCTGCCTGTCGCTCTTCGCCGCCTTCGTCATCCGGGGGCTGGCGACCTACGGCCAGGCGGTGACGCTGGCCAAGATCGGCAACAATCTCGTCGCCCGCTACCAGCGGCGCCTGTTCGACCACCTCATGCGCCTCGGCATGGGCTTCTACAACGACACGCGCTCCGGCCGCCTCGCCGCGCAGATCAACGAGAACGTCAACGGCGTGCGCGATCTGCTCTCCATGACGCTGACCTCGATCGCCCGCGACGCCGTCTCGCTGGTCGGCCTGATCGCGGTGATGGTGGTGCAGGACCCGTTCCTGTCGCTGATGTCGCTGCTTATCGGCCCGCCGCTGATCTATGCCGTCGTCTACCTGATGAAGCGATTGAGGCGGGCGACGCGCGAGGCCGTGCAGATCAATTCGCGGCTGATCGGCGCCATGCAGGAGGCGACGCAGGGCATCGCCATCGTCAAGGCCTTCACCATGGAGGACGTGCTGTCGCGGCGCATCAGCGAACTGGTAAGCGCCGCCGAACAGCGCGCCAACCGCATCGCCCGCGTCTCCGAGCGGCTGAACCCGATCGCCGAAATCCTCGCCGGCTTCGCCGTTTCCGGCGTCATCGCCTATGCCGGCTACCGCGCCACCGTCGCCGGCGAGCCGCCCGGGACGATCTTCGCCTTCATCACCGCGCTGCTGCTCGCCTATGACCCGGCGAGGCGGCTGGCACGCGTGCAGGTCGGCATGGAACGCGCGCTGGTCAACGCCCGCATGATCTACGAGATCCTCGACCTCGAGCCGCAGCAGGGCGATTCGGCGGGCGCCACCGCCCTGCACGTCAAGAACGGCGAGGTGCGCTTCGACGCCATCCGCTTCGGCTATGCCGAGGACGCGCCGGTGCTGCGCGACCTGAGCTTTGTCGCCGCCGCCGGCAAGACGACAGCGATCGTCGGCGCCTCGGGCGCCGGCAAGTCGACGCTGGTGGCGCTGCTGCAGCGCTTCTACGACGTCGACGCCGGTGCCATCTCCGTCGACGGGCAGGACATCTCGAAGGTGACGAAGAAGTCGCTGCGCAGCGCCATCGCCTATGTCTCGCAGCAGCCCTACCTGTTCGAAGGCACCATCCGCGACAACATCCGCTACGGCCGTCTCGACGCCACCGACGCGGAGATCGAACAGGCGGCCGGACTGGCGGCGGCGGACGAGTTCATCCGCCAGCAGCCGCAGGGCTACGACACCGAGGTCGGCGAAAACGGCGTCACGCTTTCTGGCGGCCAGCGCCAGCGGCTGTCGATCGCGCGCGCCCTCGTACGCGACGCGCCGATCCTGCTGCTCGACGAAGCGACGTCGGCGCTCGACAACGAATCGGAAGCGCGCGTGCAGCAGGCGCTCGGCGAGATCATGCAGGGGCGCACGACCATCGTCATCGCCCACCGGCTGTCGACCGTCGTCAACGCCGACCATATCGTCGTGCTGGAAGAGGGCCGGCTGGCGGAACAGGGCACCCACGCGCAGCTGCTGGCGGACGCCGACGGAGTCTACGCCCGCTTCCACCGCCTGCAAGGCGGCCATGGGCTCGACCTCGTCGACGATCGCGCGGCGGCCGAGGAGCCGACACCGCAGGTCCCCGAGCAGGGGCGCAGCCGCAGAACCGCAAGGAGCAAGGCATGAGCCCCCGGGAAGCCACGCCGCAAGCCACCGACACCGTTCCCGCAGACATGGGCCCCGAAGACATGGGCCTCGTCGTCGTCGGCGCCGGCGGACGCATGGGCCAGACGCTGATCCGCACCATCGCCGCCATCCCCGGTGCGCGTCTCGCCGCCGCCATCGAGCGGGCCGGCTCGCCGGCGCTCGGCAAGGACGCCGGGGAACTTGCCGGCATCGGCGCCAACGGCATCGTCATCGGCGACGATCCGCTGCCGGCCTTCGCGAAAGCCGACGGCGTGCTCGACTTCACCCAGCCCGCCGCGTCGGTCGAATTCGCCGGCTACGCCGCGCAGGCGCGCATCGTCCATGTCGTCGGCACCACCGGCTGCTCGGCCGCCGACAACGCGGCGATCGCCGCCGCAGCGCGCCATGCCACCATCGTCAAGTCCGGCAATATGAGCCTCGGCGTCAACCTGCTCGCCGTGCTGGTGGAACAGGCCGCACGCGCCCTCGCTCCGGAGGATTTCGACATCGAGGTGCTGGAGATGCACCATCGCCACAAGGTCGACGCGCCGTCGGGCACAGCACTTCTGCTCGGCGAGGCGGCGGCCGAAGGCCGTGCCATCGCCCTTGGCGAGAACAGCGAGCGCGGACGCGACGGCATCACCGGGGCGCGCCGCACCGGCGCTATCGGCTTCGCCTCGCTGCGCGGCGGCTCGGTGGTCGGCGAGCACACGGTCTATCTGTCGGGGCCGGGCGAGCGCATCGCGCTGACGCACCAGGCAGAGGACCGCGCCATCTTCGCGCGCGGCGCCGTCAAGGCGGCGCTGTGGGCGCGCGGCCGCAAGCCGGGACTGTATTCGATGCGGGACGTGCTCGGCCTGAGCTGACGCCCGCGCAATCGTGAAGGGAGATAAAATGTCGCGAACCCTCGTGCTCGTGCGCCACGGCCAGAGCGAATGGAACCTGAAGAACCTGTTCACCGGCTGGCGCGACGTGGATCTCACCGAACAGGGCGTGGCCGAGGCGAAGGCCGCCGGCGAAAAGCTGAAGGCGCGCGGCCTGAAATTCGACATCGCCTTCACCTCTGCGCTGAAGCGGGCGCAGAAGACCTGCCAGCTCATCCTCGACGGCGTCGGCCAGAGCGACCTGAAGACGGTGCGCGACCAGGCGCTGAACGAGCGCGACTACGGCGATCTTTCCGGCCTCAACAAGGATGATGCGCGCAAGAAATGGGGCGAAGAACAGGTCCACGTCTGGCGCCGCTCCTACGACGTGCAGCCGCCCGGCGGCGAAAGCCTGAAGGACACCGGCGCGCGCGTCTGGCCGTACTACCTGCACGACCTGCAGCCGCATGTGCTTTCCGGCGGCACGGTGCTGGTGGCCGCGCACGGCAACTCGCTGCGCGCCCTCATCATGGCGCTCGACGGGCTCTCCGGCGAAGAGGTCGTCGGCATGGAACTCGGCACCGGCGTGCCGATCGTCTACCGGCTCAACGCCGATTCCACGGTCGCCTCGAAGGAAGTGCTGGCCTAAGGCTCCTGCTCGG
>JBQCHN010000017.1:0-2501 GCA_051954615.1 Mesorhizobium sp.
GCCGAGGAGGCGCTGACCTTCTATTGCGAGACCGTTCCCGGCAGCCGCATCCTCGACCTGCAGCGCTACGATGCGAAAGGACCGGGCAAGGAAGGCAGCGTCAGCATGGCGCGTGCCGAGATCGCCGGGCTGAAGGTCATGGCCTTCGACAGCCCGGTCCACCACGCCTTCACCTTCACGCCGGCGCTTTCGCTGTTCGTCGACTGCGCGTCCGGGGTTGAGCAGGAGCGACTTGTCGCGACACTGGGCGAAGGCGGCGGAACCCTCATGCCGCTCGACAATTATGGCTTCAGCCGCCGCTTCCCTGGGTGAACGACCGCTTCGGCGTGTCGTGGCAGATCAACCTGCCCTGAAGTGGAAAGATCGGAGGAGAAAATGGAAGTCACGCAGCCGCTCGTCGCCCGTGCCGCCATGCTGATCCGCCGGCCGGCGCTGGATTGCTACGAGGCCTTCGTCGATCCCGCCATCACCTCGAAATTCTGGTTCTCCGCCGGCAGCGACCGGCTGGATGCCGGCCGCCAGGTGATCTGGACCTGGGGCATGTACGGAGTCTCCTCCACGATCGACGTCAAGGAACTGGTCCCCGGTCACAAGATCGTCATCGACTGGGATGCCGGAACCGAACATGCCAGCATCGTCGAATGGCTGTTCGTGCCACGGGCCGACGGCGCTACCGTCGTCGACATCCGGAACCACGGCTTTACCGGAGAGCCCGACAAGCAGGTACAGCAACTGGTCGATAGCACCGATGGCTTCTCGCTCGTCGTCGCAGGGGCCAAGGCGTGGCTGGAGCACGGCCTCAACCTGAAGCTTGTCGAGGATCGTCACCCCGACATGCTGGTCGAGGGCTGGAAGCCTCGCTGACGGCAGTCCCGGCTTTCAGTGCCCGCCGTGTTCGGGACCACCGCGTTTGGCCTTGCGGTTGCGCGCCAGCATGTTGAGACCTTCGACCAGGGCGGAGAAGCCCATGGCGGCGTAGATGTAGCCTTTCGGCACATGGTAGCCGAAGCCGTCGGCGATCAGCGTCATGCCGATCATCAGCAGGAAGCCGAGCGCCAGCATAACGATGGTCGGGTTCCTCTCGATGAAATTGGCGAGCGGCGTGGCCGCCAGCATCATCACCGACACCGCGACGATGACGGCGATGTACATGATGGCGATCTCGTCGGTCATGCCGACCGCCGTGATGATGGAATCGATCGAGAAGACGAGGTCGAGCAGCAGGATCTGAAAGATCGCGCCGGCCAGGGTCAGCTGCAGCGTTTTTGCCAGCGTGGGGTCGTCGTGCTCGGCGGGGTCGACGGTGTGGTGGATTTCCTTCGTCGCCTTCCAGACCAGGAACAGGCCGCCGGCGATGAGGATCATGTCCCGCCACGAGAAGCCGTGGCCGAAGGCGGTGAAGACCGGCGTGGTGAGCTGGACGATGATCGAGATCGTCGCCAAAAGGACCAGCCGCATGACGAGCGCTGCCGAGATGCCGAGGCGCCGCGCCGGCACCTGCTGTTCCTTCGGCAGCTTGTTGGTGAGGATGGAGATGAAGATCAGGTTGTCGATGCCGAGCACGATCTCCAGCACCACCAGCGTCAGGAGTGCCGCCCATGCGGTGGGATCGTGGACGAAGGCGAAATAGGGGGCAAGGAATTCGATTAGCGGCAATGGCGTCGTCCCGGTCAGGAGGTGGCGGCGTCAGACAGGCTTTGGTTGCCGGCAATTAGGTACGCCGCCGGAAAACTTCAAGTTCACGACCAGAAGGCCGGCGCGGTTTCTTCCAGCCGCGGCCCGCGACGGAACGGCGCGATGCGCTCGGCCAGCCCCGTGCGGTCGGAAATGTCGACGCCGACGCCGCATAGCGTCGCCGGTCCGTTGGCCGCCTCGAAGCGCCCCTTCGGCACTTTCGACAGGAAGCGGTTCAGCGGTTCCTCCTTGTCCATGCCGAGCGAGGAATCGTAGTCGCCGCACATGCCGGCGTCGGAGATGTAGGCCGTGCCGCCGTTGAGGATCTGGTGATCGGCGGTCGGCTGGTGCGTGTGCGTGCCGACGACCAGCGAAGCGCGGCCGTCGACGAAATGGGCGAAGCACATCTTTTCGCTGGTCGCTTCGGCGTGGAAATCGATGACCACGGCGTCGGCCTGCTCGCCGAGCGGACAGGCGGCCAGTTCGCGCTCGCCGGCATGGAAGGGATCGTCCAGTTCCGGGTGCATGAAGACGCGACCCATGACATTGGCGACCAGCACGCGCGCGCCGTTCTTCGCCAGGTAGACGCCGGAGCCGCGCCCCGGCGTGCCTTTCGGGAAATTGGCCGGACGCAGGAAGCGCTCCTCGCGCGGCGCGAAGGTCAGCGCCTCGCGCTGGTCCCAGACATGGTTGCCGGTCGTCACCACGTCGGCGCCGGCATCGAGGGTGGCGCGGAAGATTTCTTCCGTGATGCCGAAGCCGCCGGCGGCGTTCTCGCCGTTGACGATGACGAAATCGAGCCGGAAATCCGAGATCAGGCCGGGCAG
>JBQCHN010000018.1:0-24190 GCA_051954615.1 Mesorhizobium sp.
ATGTCCGCCCCGAGCAGCGAAGGCCGCGCGCCCTCGATGCCCATGACGCGGACGTTGCGCCGGCTGAGATCGTCGACCAGCTTCCGCAGCTCGGCCTTGTCGATGTCGAGCCCGTCGACGTCGAGCACGACGGGCCGGCGAAGGAAGAAGCCGGCGGAGCGGGCGGCGAGGTCGTCGAGCCCGGCGAGCCAGTCCTCGAAGGGCAGCTCCGGGGCAAGCGACAGGGCGAGAAAGGACCGCCCCTTGAGGCGGATGGGCCGGGGTTTCGTTAACACGGTGTTGATCTTGGTAAATTTTCGGTTGCCAAGATGTATCGGCGAAATGGTTAACGAAAAGTTAACGCGGCCTGTCCGCACGCGGTTTGGCGCGCCTCTGTCGCAAAGGGGACGGGACCCGGATCTGCAGGCTGAAAGGCCGCGGCCGCGCCGTTTCGCGCTATCTGCGCATGTCGGCCGATGCGTCGTTTCCGAACCGCCGGAGCGCCTGTGGTCACATCAAATATTTTGCCGCTGTCTGCAAAAACCGCGTGAACGACTGGGCCGGGTCGGCGCCGAGCCGCGCTGATTCGGATCGGCGGTCCGAAATGCGCGTGGATCGACGCGGCTAGTGGGGGACGGCTTGCTTCAGGTGCGAGAGGACTGCGTTCTTGCCGGCGTTCTGCAGGTGGAGCCTCAAAGCCTCGGCTGCGGTCTCGAGGTCGCCTTTGGCGACGGCGTCGATCACCACGATATGTTCCCGGATCCATTCGCGCACGCGCGAAAAATTCGTGTACGTGTGGAATTCGAGAAGCCGGCGCAGGCGGTTCTGGTGCTGGACCGAAAGAAGCAGAAAACTGTTGTTGGAGAACCGCGCCAGCATCTCGTGGAACTCCGAGTCCATCTCGAAGAGCTGCAGCGCATTCACGTTGCGAAGATTGTTGCCGGTCAGAAGATATTCGTGGGCGGCCTGCGAGCGCTTCAGGACGACCGGGTTGATGCCGAAAGTGGGCATGGCGAAGGCGGCCGGTTCGATCGCCGTGCGGAAGGCGTAGCTGTCGCGCAGCGCCGTGTTGCCTTCCAGCGTGGGCATGAAGCGCCAGCCTCGGCCGGGGCTGCGTTCCACCAGTCCTTCGTCCGACAGCCGCGACAGCGCACGCAGAAGCGTGTTGCGATTCGTGTTGTAGCGGATTTCGAACTCTTTCTGGCTGATCTTCTCCGGCACCTCGCCCGTAAGCCGGTCGCGGATGATCGCGGCATAGACGTTCTGTTCCTCGGTGCTGGGAACGTCGAGGGTCAGATGCTCGATGTCCGACCATGACTTGGCCAGGAAGTATCCCTGGTTCGGCTTGGAGATCATTATTCCCTCCCGCTCGAGCAGGTCGAGCGACGCGCGCACGGGCGTGCGCGATACCTGAAGCTCCCTGGCGAGAAATTGTTCGGTCAGGTGATGGCCGTCCTTCAGCCGCAACGTGGTGATCAGGTCTATGATCTGGTTTGCGAGTAGATACCGGTTCTGTCGCGCAGTCACCTGTGGCCCCCTTCCTCCTGCGACGGCTGTCGCCCAGGCGGATTGCACGGTTGGATGCATATGGCGCTAACATACAATTGAAGTTTCCGGCAAGCGCCTGCAAACGTCTGAAATGCCTATAACTGCCGGATTTTCCGCTTGCTATAATTGTACTAACTGTATAACTTGAAGCAATCTTGTTCGGTTGAGGGTGAGAATGACCGCGACTCCTGACATTTCGAGGATCAAGGCCGATCTGGCTGCGCTGGTCGGTTTCGACACCCAGAATCCGCCCGGCCACGAGGCGGAGGCCGGCCGTTACCTTGCCGACCTGCTGGCGCGGGAAGGGTTCGATGCTTCGCTCAGCGAATACAAGGCCGGGCGCACCAATGTCATCGCCCGCCTGGAGCGCGGGCCAGGCCCCGTCTTCGCGCTGAACACCCATATCGATGTCGTGCCGGTGGGCGATGGCTGGAGCACGGACCCGCTCAAGCTGACGGAGCGCGACGGTCGGCTCTACGGGCGCGGCGCCTGCGACGCCAAGGGTCCTCTGGCCTCGATGATCGAGGCGCTGCGCATGCTCAAGGCCTCGCCAGACTGGAGCGGCACGCTGCTGGCGGTCTTCACGGCCGATGAGGAGGTCGCCTCGGAAGGAGCGCGGCACTATGCGGCCGGCAGGCCGCATGTCGATTTCGCCGTGATCGGCGAGCCGACCTCCAACGCCACGATCACCGCGCACAAGGGCAGCATGCGCCCGCTCGTCTGCGTCCACGGCCGCACCGCGCATTCCGGCACGCCGCATCTGGGGTTGAATGCCATCTACGAAGCCTCGAAACTCATACGCATGATCGAGCAGCACCACGAGGAGGCTGTCAGCAAGCGCTCGCATCCTCTGGTCGGCAACGCCAGCCTGTCCATCACACGCATCCATGGCGGCCACGCCGACAACGTCATACCGGATCGCTGCGAACTTCTTCTCGATCGCCGCATGATCCCGGGCGAGGACGAAACAGAGGCCGCGAATGAAATCCGGCGCCTGCTCGATAGCGCGGGCAGGCAAGGGGTTCGCGCCGAAATCGCCGAATTCCGCGCGACCACCGGCGGCCCGACCGAGACCGCCCTGGATGCGCCCATCGTCAAGGCCGGCATCGAGTCGAGCCGCCGGCACGGCGCCGTCAACCCCGGGCCCTTCGGTTTCCAGGGCGGGTGCGATCTGGTCCATTTCCGGACGCTCGGCGCGACTGGCATCGTCGTTGGCCCCGGCGATCTAGGCGTGGCGCACAAGCCGGACGAATTCGTGCCGATCGACGAGCTTGGCGCTGCCAGCCTGATCTATCGCGACATTGCCCTTTCGCTGCTCGGCTGAGCATTGGCCGTGCGCATTCGTCTCTTCAGGGCAGGTCTCGTCTACGCATCCGGGCTGGCTGTCCATACGGCCTCGTCCGGGGCCGTGGCTCGTCTGGAGGAAATCTATCTCCTGCTGGAGGAGGGCGGCCATTCGGGGGTGGGTGAGGCACGCATCAATGCCGCCTATCTCAATGGCCTCCAGCCTGAGGCGCTTCTCGGCGAGGCCGAGCGGGTCATCGGCTCGTTGCCGGCCGGGCTCGACAGCCGCGGTACGCTCGACGAACTGGCGGAAGGCTCCTTTGCCGCGTCGGCACCGCTGCGCATGATGATCGACGCCGCCTTGCGTGACCTCGATGCCCGGCGAGCCGGCGTAAGCGTGGCGGAGAAGATTGCAGGCAGCCGCATGCTGCTGGCCGCGGCGACCAACCAGACCCTGTTCTGGTGTCCGTTCGAGGATTTCCGCCAGCGCGCGCTCGCCTATGTGGAAAGAGGCTTCCGCGATCTCAAGGTGCGTGTGGGGATCGCCTCCTTCGATGAGGACATCGCCCGCCTGCGCTGGCTGCGGGACACCTTCGGAGCGGAAGTCGAGATCGCGGTCGACGCGAACGGAACCTGGCCTGCCGCCGACGCCCTGGCCAGGCTGGAAAGCCTCGCGGCACTCGACATCGCCTATGCCGAGCAGCCGACCGCCGCCGGGGACTGGCAGACGATCGAGGTTCTGGCCAGGCGTTCGCCCTTGCCGGTGATGCTCGACGAGAGTCTGGCGTCCTGGTCCGACGTCGAACGGATTTGCTCCATCGGCGGCAGGCTGGAGGCGCATGTCAAGCTGCTGAAACTGGGCGGCATCGGGGCTGCCCTCAAGGCCGCGCGACGCATCCAGGCGAGCGGGGTTCCCGTCATGATCGGCCAGATGAACGAGGGCGGCGCGGCCACCGCAGCCGCTCTCCAACTGGCCGTCGCCATCTCCGCCGACCGCGCCGAACTCTACGGGGCCGACGGGCTCGCCAACGATCCCGTCTCGGGCGTCTCCTACGGCGACGGAATTGTGAGGCTGGGTGGCGAGACAGGGCTCGGGATCACCTTGGACACATCAAACGCGCATCAAATCATGGAGGTTTCACTATGAGCGGGGTCAAACAGGGCGGCGAGGCCGCTTTCCCGAAGGAAGAACTTGACCAGCGCAGCGCCCGCGCACGGAAACTGCTGGCGGAAGCCGGCATCGACGTGATGGTCATCACCAGCCCGGAGAACATTTTCTACCTGACCGGCCAGCAGACGCCAGGCTACTACACGTTCCAGGCGCTCGTCCTTTCCGTGGACAAGGACCCGGTCTTCGTCATCCGGCAGCTCGAATACTTCAATTTCCGGTCCAACACGTTCATCGAGGACGTGGAGACCTATGGCGACGGTGACGATCCGGTCGACTTCCTGGCCGACGTGCTGCGCAAGCGCGGCCTGAGCGGCCGGCGCGTCGCCATCGACAAGCGCGGCTGGTTCCTCCCGATCGCCATCTACGAAGCCTTGCAGGCGAAGCTCGGCAACATCGCCGATGGCGCCCGCATCGTGGAATCGCTGCGCGCCGTCAAATCGCCGGCGGAAATCAAGAAGATGGAAGCCGCGGCCAGGCACGCCGACGCTGGTCTCAGGGCCGGCCTGGCGGCCGTTCGCGCCGGCGCCAGCGAAAACGACCTCGTCGCCGCGATGATGAATGCCGCCATCGTCGACGGCTCGGAGTATCTCGGCATGGAACCGCTCGTTTCGGCGGGGCCGCGCACCGGCATACCGCACGGAACCTGGCGCCGCCGCAAGCTGGAGCAGGGCGATCCGGCCTTCCTCGAAATGGCCGCCTGCCATGACCGCTACCATGCCGGGCTCATGCGTTCGGCCTGGGTCGGCAAGCCGTCGGATACGGCGCTGCGCATGTACGAGGCTTGCGAAGAAGGCCTGCAGGCGTCACTGGACGCCGCGCGTCCGGGCGCGACCTGCGAGGCCGTCCACCTTGCCTGCCAGAACGTCATCGACCGCTACGGCTACACGGAGAACTACCGCAAGCGCACGGGATACAGCATCGGCATCTCCTTCGCGCCGGACTGGGGCGAGGGGGCGATCCTGAGCCTGTTCACCGGCGTCACCACGGAGCTGCGGCCCGGCATGACGTTCCACATCCCGCCGGCGCTTCGCATCTATGGCGAGTTCACCGTCGGCGTCAGCGAAACCATCGTCATCACCGAGAACGGCTGTCGCGTTCTCGGCTCCGTCGAGCGCGGCATGACCGTGGTTGGCGCCTGACAGCAAGAAGGACAAGATCTGGAAAATGAAAAGCGTCGAAGAGAGCCGCGAAGGTCTTCGTGGCATATTCAACATCGCGATAACGCCCTTCGCGGCTGATGGCGTGATCGATTTCACCGCATTGGCGGCCAATATCGAGCGGGTGATCGGTCTCGGCTACAACGGCCTCCTGATCGGTGGAACCTATGGCGAGTTCCCGGCGATGTCCGCCGATGAGAGGGCGGAACTCTTCCGCCGTGTCATGGACATCGTCGGAACGCGGGTTCCGGTGATGCTGTGCAGCGCGGCTTCGGATGCCCGGACCTGCCGCGATCTCACGCAGCTCGCCGGCGACCTGGGCGGGTTGCCGATGGTGACGCCGCCCTACGTGTCGGAAGTCACGGAAGAGCAGATCATCGATTTCTTTGCCGAGATGGCGCCGCTGTCGAAGACGGGAATCCTGATCTACAACGCTCCCGGCATCGGCATAACGCTGTCGGTCCCGGCGATCCGCCGCATCGCGGCGCTGCCGAACGTGGCAGGCCTCAAGCAGGGAGATCTGGCCCCGGCCGTCATCGACGCGCTCGCCAACTCCGTGCCGGAGGACTGCAAGCTCTTCTGCGCTTCGGACTTGGTCTTCCCGGGCGTGATCGCGGCCGGTTTCCATGGCCTGAGCTCGACCAACAGCTGCGCCCTGCCGGAAGTCATCCTGGCGACCTATCGCGCGCTGGAGAAGGGCGATCTCGCCATGGCAACGCGGTTGCACAAGCTCTGGTACGGCTTCCGCGCTCTGGCCCGGCGTCACGGCCAGCCGCAGACGGTCAAGGCGGCGATGCGCCTGCGTGGCTTCAATGGCGGCCACGTCCGCGCACCGCTGGCGGACCTGAAGGATGCCGCCGTGGCCGAGGTCGCATCCTGTCTGGAACAGCTGGCAAAGCAGCCCGAGGCCGGGGTCTCGCTGGCCTAGTTGTGCTCATGGACCGGCCAACCCCTGGCAAGGGCAGGGCCTCGGCCGGTAATGTGAACTCAGCGATCGCTCGATGAAGAAAGGGGCCTCGAAGGCCCCTTTCTGTTTGGTCCGGTCGAAAGGCCCGGCATCGCCTGGACGCCGGGCATGAGGTCATCGAAGGGCGGCGCAGGCATCGGCCACGCGCCGGCAGGCAAGCTCGAGCTGCTCCGTCTCCACGCCGAAGGCGACACGGAAATAGAGCGGCACGCCGAAGGCCGAGCCCGGAACGACGGCGACGCCGGCCTTGTCGAGCAGATAGGCGGCGAGATCGATATCCGTTTCGATCGCCTTGCCGCCCGCACCCTTCTTGCCGACGAGACCGGCGCAATTGACGAAGAGGTAGAACGCCCCGTCCGGGACGGCGCAGCGCAGCCCGGGCGCGGATTGGAGGATCGCGGCGGCGATGTCGCGCCTCTGCCGCAGCACCTCGACCCATTCGACCAGGAAGGCTTTCGATCCCGTCAGGGCGCCGACCGCAGCGGCCTGGCTTATCGAGCTCGGATTGGACGTGCTCTGGGACTGGAGCGTCTGCATCGCGCCGATCAGCCACACCGGGCCGCCGGCGAAGCCGATGCGCCAGCCGGTCATCGAGAACGATTTCGACACCCCGTTGACCGTCAGCACGCGGTCCTTGAGCCTAGGCTCCACCTGGGCGAGCGTGTGGAAATCGCCGGTGAAGCTGATGTGCTCGTAGATGTCGTCGGCCAGCACCATGACGCGCTCGTGGCGAAGCAGGACCTCGGCCAGTGCGGCGAGATCGTCGCGGGTGTAGAGCGCGCCCGAAGGGTTGCCCGGAGAGTTGAGCAGCAGCCATTTCGTCGACGGCGTGATCGCCGCCTCCAATGCCTCGGCCCTGAGTTTCCAGCCGTTGTTCTCCTCGCACGAGACGATCTTCGCCGTGCCGCCCGCGAGGCCCACCATGTCGGGATAGGAGACCCAGTAGGGCGCGGGCACGATCACCTCGTCGCCTTCGGCGACCGTCGCGAGCAATGCGTTGAAGATGAGCTGCTTCGCGCCGGTTCCGGCGATTACCTCGGCGGGCGTGTAGTCGAGCCCGTTCTCGTCATGGAACTTCCTGATGATGGCCTGTTTCATCGCGGCAGTGCCCGCGACGGCCGTATACTTCGTCTCGCCCCGGCGCAGGGCCTCGACGGCGACATCCTTGATGTGCGCGGGCGTATCGAAGTCGAGTTCGCCTTCGCCGAGATTGATGATCGAGCGGCCCTGGTCGGAGAGCGACCGCGCAAGGTCCGAGATCGCGCCGGTGGCGGAGGGGCGGACCCTGGACATGCGGGGTGCAAGCATATGGTTCATGTCCAGCCCTCAAGCGGAGAAGTCGGTGGTGACGGTCTTGACTTCGAGGAACTGAGCCAGTCCCTCCATGCCGCCGACCCGGCCGAGCCCGCTATCCTTCGTCCCGCCGAACGGATATTCGGCCGTGCTGATGGCCAGCGTGTTGATGCCGACCATGCCGAACTGAAGTCCCTCCGAGACCGTGCGGGCGCGGGACAGGGACCGGGTGAAGACATAGGAGGCCAAACCCACCGGAACGCTGTTTGACCGCTCGATCACGTCGTCGATGTCGGAGAAGCGGTTGATGACGGCCACCGGGCCGAAGATCTCCTCGCGGACGGCAAGCGCATCCTCCGGCACGTCGGCAAGCACGGTGGGCTCCATGAAGAAGCCGCTGTTGCCGAAGCGGCGACCGCCGCAGACGAGTCTGCCCCCACGCTCCACGGCGTCGTGAACGGTCTTCAGCACCGCATCGAGCCTGCGCGAGTTGACCAGCGGGCCCATCTCGGTGGCGGGATCGGAACCCGACCCCACCTTGAGCGCCTTGGCACGCGTCGCCATGAGGTCGACGAAGCCGTCGAACACGCTGTCGGCCACGAAGATGCGGTTGGGGGTGGTGCAGACCTGGCCGGCGTTGCGGAACTTTCTGTAGGCGATCTGCGTGGCGACCGATTCGAGATCCACGTCGTCGAAGACGATCGCCGGCGCGTTGCCGCCGAGCTCCAGCGTGGTCGACTTCATGGCCGCCCCGGCGAGGGCCGCGAGTTGCTTGCCGACCGCGACCGAGCCGGTGAAGGCCACCTTCCTGATCGCAGGCGAGTTGATCAGATGCCGGGAGATGGCGGCGGGATCGCCGTAGACCAGGTTGACGACGCCGTGCGGCACGCCGGCCTCGTGCAGGATGTCGACCAGCAGCGCGGTCGCGCTCGGCGCTTCCTCGGTGGCCTTGATCACCGCCGTGCAGCCGGCGGCCAGGGCGGGAGCGAGATGCGTGGCCACTTCCGCGACCGGAAAATTCCATGGCGTGAGAATCAGCACCGGGCCTACCGGCACCTGCTGCACCTTGAATTCGATGTTTTGCGACGAGGAGGGAACGATGCGGCCGTAGCTGCGGCGGCCTTCCTCGGCGAACCACTCCAGCGTCTCGTAGATGCCGGAAACCTCGCCCAGCGCCTCCTTGAGCGGCTTGCCCTGCTCGATGGTGAGAAGCTCGGCGATCTGCCTCTCCCTTTCGCGGGTGATCTGCGCGGCCTTGCGCAGGATTTCGCTGCGCCGGGCGCTGCTCAGCCGGCTCCAGGCGCCGAAAGTGCGGGCCGCCGCCGCCGCCGCCCGGTCGAGATCGTCGACGGTAGCGCAGGGCAGGTTCCCGATCACCTCGCCGGTTGCCGGGTTGGTGACTTCTATGGCCGGGCGTTGCTCGGCGGTGACGGTCTCGCCGTCGATTATCAGCACGAAACGATGCAAGTTGATGCTCCTTGGGGCCAAACGTCGTGGGAATGGTTTTGACAGGCGGAACCCATTGTACTAAACATATCACATAGTACAAGTCATTGACGCGGCATCGCGTAACGAACGCATGATAGAGGGGCCATGGAAGAGCGTAATTTCGACTATGTGGTTGTCGGCGCGGGTTCGGCCGGCTGCACTCTTGCGGCACGGCTGTCCGAAAATCCGTCCCATAGCGTTCTGCTTCTCGAAGCCGGCGGCTCCGATTCCAGCGTCTTCATCCAGATGCCGGCCGCCCTGCGCATCGCCGCCACGTCGGACAAGTACAACTGGTCCTATTTCAGCGAGCCCGAACCCCGGCTGAACAACCGCCGCATCCGCTGCCCGCGCGGACGGGTGTTCGGCGGCTCGTCTTCGATCAATGCGATGGTCTATCTGCGCGGCAATCCGCTGGACTACGAGGCGTGGGCCGAGGCCGGCGCGCGCGGCTGGTCCTATGCGGAGGTGCTGCCCTACTTCAAGCGCTCCGAAGCATGGAAGGGCGAGCCCGACGCCTATCATGACAGGAGCGGGCCACTGAACACGACCGTGCAGCAGTTCCACAACCCTCTCCACCGGGCTTTCCTCGAAGCTGGCGTGCAGGCGGGCTATTCAGCCACCGACGACATCAACGGCTTCCAGCAGGAAGGGTTCGGCCACTATCCGATGACAGTCCACAACGGCGTGCGCTGGAGCGCCGCCAATGCCTACATCAAGCCGGTCCGCCACAGGAAGAACCTGCATATCGAGCTGAACGCGCAGGCCGAGCGCATCGTCCTCGACGGCCACCGCGCGACGGGGGTCGTCTTCCGCCAGGGTAACAGGCTCGTCCAGGCCAATGCGCGCGCGGAAGTCGTGCTGTCCGGCGGGCCTATCAATTCGCCGCAGCTTCTTCTCCTTTCGGGGATCGGCCCGGCGGAAGAGGTGAAGGCGCACGGGATCGAGCTCGCCCACCATCTTCCCGGGGTCGGCGAGAATCTGATGGACCACCTTCTCACCAGCGTCCAGCACAAGTCGTTGCAGCCTGTGACGCTCAATTCCGCCCTGACGCCGCTGGCACAGGCGAAGATCGGCCTGCAATGGCTCCTTGGCAGGGGGGGGCTCGGCTCGACCAGCCATTTCGAAAGCGGCGCGTTCATCCGCAGCCGCGTCGGCATGCATTGGGCGGACATACAGTTCCACTTCATGCCGCTGGCGATCGCAGACGGCGGCCGCAGCCCCATGGGCTACCACGGTTTTCAGATCCAGACGGGGACGATGCGTTCGCGCAGCACCGGATGGGTGCGCCTGGCCTCCGCCGATCCGCGCGAGAAGCCGAAGATCTTCTTCAACTATATGGCCCATGAGGACGATTGGGTCGAAATGCGCGCGGCGGTACATCTGGCACGCGAGGTGCTGGCCCAGCCGGCGTTCGATCCCTATCGCGGCGAGGAACTGCATCCCGGCCCGAAGGTGCAGACGGACGCGGAGATCGACGAGTTCCTGCGCGAGAAGCTCGATTCCTCCTATCATCCCTGCGGCACCTGCAAGATGGGCGTCGACGAGATGGCGGTGGTGGATCCGCAATGCCGGGTGCGCGGAATCGATGCGCTGCGTGTCGCGGATTCCTCGATCATGCCGCTCGTGCCGACCTGCAACCTGAACGCGCCGACCATCATGATCGCGGAAAAGGCGGCGTCGATGATCAAGGGCGAACAGCCCCTGCCGCCGTCGAACGCTCCCTACTTCGTCGCGTCGGACTACGAGGTCAGCCAGAGACCCGGCACGCCGGTCCGCAAGGTCGCCTGAGGCAATCCGCAGGCACGTTCGAAGTCCCCGAGAGCATCGACTGGAGGCCGGCCTGCAACCGGCGCCGGGCCTTCAGCCTCACGTCGGAGCCTTCAGGCCTCGGCAGGGAGGGAGCTGGAACGGATCGGCGTGTAGCCATGATAGTCGACGTCGATCGCCGCTTCCGGCGTCCTGCCCAGAATACGGTCCGACAGCAGTTCGGCCATCATCATCGCCGGTGCGTTGGTGTTGCCGCTGACCAGTTCCGGCATGATCGAGGCATCCACCACGCGCAGGGCTTCGACGCCGTGGACACGCGCCTGCCCGTCCACCACCCCGTCTTCGTCGTGGCCCATCTTGCATGTCCCTGAGGGATGATAGCATGTGACGGCGCTGCCGCGCAGGTAGGCGAGAATCTCCGCGTCTGTCCGCACGTCCGGACCGGGCGCGAGTTCCAGCCCGCGATAGGCCCTGAGCGCCGGCTGGGCGAGCACTTCGCGCGTCAGCTTGATCGACGCGACCATGATGTCTCTGTCTTCCTGCGCGTCGAAGCAGTTCGGCTGGATGACGGGCGCGGCCATGGGGTCGCCGGAACGCAGCCCGACGCTTCCCCGGCTTACCGGACGGGAAGGGCAGATATGGCATTGGAAGCCGTGTCTGTCGGCGGGGCGGCGGCCGTTGTCGAGCACGATCGTCGGGATGAAGTGGTGCTGGATGTCGGGGATGTCGGCGTCGGGCATCGCCTTCACGAAGCAGCCGGCCTCGGTGTGCATCGTGGCGCCGGCACCAGTCTTGAACAGGAAATACTCAAGCCCGATCAGGACGTTGCGCGGGAAGCGGTCGGCTCCGTAGAGCGTCACCGGTTGCAGGCATTCGTGCTTCACCGACGTATTGAGATGATCCTGCAGGTTCTGTCCGACGCCGGGCAGGTCGACGACGACCTCGATGGAATGCTCGCGCAGGTGTGCGGCTGCGCCGATGCCCGACAGCATCAGTATCTGCGGGGAATTGATCGCTCCGCCACACAGGATGACCTCGCGCTCGGCGCGCAGGAATTTGGTCCTGCCGCCGGCCGCGATTTCCACGCCTGTGGCTTTCGCGCGCTCGACGACCACGCGATGCACCAGCGTGCCGGTGCGGACCTCCAGGTTTCGGCGGTTGCGGCAGGCATTGAGATAGGTCGCCGAAGCGCTCTGCCGGCGCCCTTTCCAGATGTTCATGTCGTACCGGCCGAAACCTTCGAACCGCGCGCCGTTGAAATCCTCGCTGGCAGGAAAGCCTGCCTCCCGGCCGGCTTCGATGTAAGCATCGAAAAGCGGGTTCGGATACTGCCCGCGCGTGACGCCGACGAGGCCGTCCGTCGCGCGGTAGGCGTCCTGTCGGTGATAGGTCTCGAGCCGGCGGAAGTAGGGCAGGACCTGGCAGAACGCCCATCCGTCCAGGCCTTGCCTGTGCCAGTTGTCGTAGTCGCGCGCGTGGCCGCGCACCCATACCATGCCGTTGATCGAGGACGTGCCGCCCAGGACCCGCCCACGGGGCCAGTATAGCCGGCGGCCGTTCAGGTGCTGCTGCGGTTCCGTCTCGTAGGCCCAGTTGAAGCGCCGGCCCCGGAGCGGGTAGGTGAGGGCTGCCGGCATGCTCAGCTGCCAGCTTCCGTCGCTCGGGCCGGCCTCGATCAGCAGCACCTTTGCGCTGCTGTCCTCGGACAACCTGTTGGCGAGCACGCAGCCCGCCGATCCTGCCCCCACGATGATGTAGTCGTAGGCCGCTGCCGCTTTCATGCCCGCCCCGGATTTTCCAACTTCGCTCGTCCGAACCAATTTTCCGGCTGGACTCTGCCGGCAACAACATTGTACATACTATTCAAGTAAGGACAATATGGGTCGACTTCAGACGGCTCGAACGCACCGGGGCTTTTAGGCATATGGGAGACGAAATTGTCCGCTTCGAAGACGTCGCCAAGCGCTTTGGCAGCCTGACCATCCTCGACGGCCTGAATTTGAGCGTGCGTCGCGGCGAGAAGGTCTCGCTGATCGGTCCGAGCGGCTCAGGCAAGACCACCATCCTGCGCATCCTGATGACCCTGGAGAAGATCCAGGGCGGCGTCGTCACCGTGCTGGGCAAGCCGTTATGGCATATGGAGCGCCAGGGTAAGCTCGTCCCGGCGGACGAGGCCCACCTGCGCACGATGCGCCGTAACATCGGGATGGTGTTTCAGCACTTCAATCTTTTCCCGCACCTGAGCGTGCTGCGCAACGTCGTGGACCCGCCGATGATCTCGATGGGCGTCGGCCGCGACGAGGCGGAGCGTCGCGCCCGGGAACTGCTCGGCATGGTCGGTCTCGCCGACAAGGCCGACCACTATCCTTCGCAACTTTCCGGCGGACAGAAGCAGCGGGTGGCGATCGCCCGCGCTCTGGCGATGTCGCCGAAGATCCTGTTGTTCGACGAGGTAACGTCGGCGCTCGATCCGGAACTGGTCGAAGAGGTCCAGGCCGTGCTGCGCGACATCGCCTCGAGCACGGACGCCACGATGCTCCTGGTGACGCACGAGATGAGCTTCGTCCACAGCATTTCCGACCGCGTCCTGTTTTTCGATCGGGGGCGGATAGTCGAGCAAGGCCCTCCCGAAGCCATTTTCAAGAACCCTCAGGAAGAAAGGACGAAGGCCTTCCTGAAGAAGATCCTGGAATCGGGCAGATCACTGTGAACCGCAGTCGAGGACTGTAAACAAAGGGGAATGCAATGAAAATGAGAATGAAAATCGTCGCGGGACTTGGCTTGCTGGCAGCGGTGGCAGCCGCCGGAACGACGGCCTCGCGGGCCGAGGACACGCTGGAGAAGCTGAAGGCCCAGGGTTACGCCACGATCGGCATCGCCAATGAGCCGCCCTTCAGCGAGGTCAAGCCGGACGGCACGCTGACCGGTGCAGCGCCCGATGTCGCCAAGGCCGTCATGGCTAAGCTCGGCGTTCCCGAGGTGCGCTATCAGATCGTCGACTATGGCGCGATGATCCCGGGACTTCAGGCCGGCCGCTTCGACTTCATCGCGGCGGGTCTCTACATCAATCCGAAGCGTTGCGAGTCCATTTCCTTCTCGGAGCCGGATGTGTGCGGTTCGGAGGCTTTCGCTGTCGAAACCGGCAATCCGCTCGGCCTCAAGACCTATGAGGACATCGCGAAGGCCGGTATAACCATGGCGACCTGCGGCGGCTGCGCCGAATACGACTATGCCAAGAAAGCGGGCGTGTCCGAGGCCAACATCGTCGTCGCTCCCGATCCGCAGAGCGGCCTGAAAATGCTGCAGTCCGGCCGGGTCAAGGTCTATGCCCTCGGCGGGCCGGTCATCCACGAACTGCTGACCAAGGCCAAGGACCCCAAGCTGGAGATCGTCAACCCCGTTCTGGGCATTCCGCCGAGCTGCGCGGGCGCCGGCTTCCGCAAGGACGACGAGGCCTTCCGCAAGGCCTATGACGAGGCGCTGAAGGAGCTGAAGGGCACCGACGCGTTCCCGCCGCTGGTGGACTCGTACGGCTTCTCCTCGGTCGTGGCCAAGGAAGCCACCCGCGAGCAGCTCTGCACGGCCTCCAACTGATCCGCTTGCCGGGGTGGGCGCTAGGCCTGCCTCGGCGCTCCGGCGCCGGCTGACCCAAAGATGCAGACTTTGACCGAATATGGCGGGTTCCTCTGGTCCGGAACCCTCATGACCATTGTCCTCACGCTGGGCGGCTGCGCCCTCGCGCTGGTGATGGCCTTTGTCGCGGGCCTTGGCCGGCTTTCGCCGGTGCGCCCGCTGAAATGGCTCTCGGTCGCCTATATCGAATTCTTCCGCGGCACGTCGTGCCTCGTCCAGATGTTCTGGATGTTCTACGCCCTGCCGTATTTCGGGGTCTCGCTCGAACCTCTGACCGCGGGCATCCTGACGCTCGGCCTGAACATCGGCGCCTACGGGGCGGAGGTCGTCCGCAGCGCCGTCCTCGCCGTGCCGCGTAGCCAGCGGGAAGCCGGCATCGCGCTGAACTATTCGCCGCTGCAGAGGCTGCGCCACATAGAGCTGCCCCAGGCGATCCCGATGATGCTGCCGCCTTTCGGCAATCTGGCGGTCGACCTGATGAAGCTTTCGGCCGTCGCCTCGCTGATCATGATCAGCGACCTGACCTTCCGCGCGCAGCTGATCCGCAATTCCACCGGCGAAACGCTTTGGCCGTTCCTGGCCATCCTCGTCATCTATTTCATCATTGCCAGCGCGATCCTGGCGGTCGTGTCCCTTGCCGAACGGCGGCTCAGTGCCGGACGTGAAGGCGTGCGAGGCGTGTCATGACCTGGAGCTGGGACTTTACGTGGCAGATCCTGCCGAACCTGCTGGCCGGTCTGGTCGTCACGGTACAGGCGACGATCCTCGGTTCGCTGCTCGCCTTCACGCTCGGCCTGCCGATCGCCATCGCGCGTTTCGCCGGCGGGGCGTGGATCAGATGGCCGGTCGCCGGTCTCGCCGAATTCGTCCGGCGCACGCCGCTCCTGGTGCAGCTCTACGTGCTGTTCTACGTGCTGCCCGATTTCGGAATTGCGCTATCACCGCTGACGGCAGGGGTTATCGGACTGGGCGTGCACTATTCGGCCTATGCCGCCGAAGTCTATCGCGCCGGCCTGGAAAGCGTGCCGAAAGGGCAGTGGGAGGCGGCCAAGGCGCTCAATTATCCGCTGTCCTCCACCTTCTCGAAGGTCATCCTGCCCCAGGCCATCCCGCCGATGATCCCGGCAATGTCGAACTACGTCATCTCGATGTTCAAGGAGACGCCGCTGCTGTCGGCCATCACCGTCATCGAGCTGATGAACGCGGCGCGGATCGCGGCCAACGAATCCTATCGCTACATCGAGCCGATGACGATGGTCGGACTGCTGTTCCTGCTGGTTTCGTTCCCGGCGTCGCTGGCTTCGGTCGGGCTCGAGCGTTGGGCCAACAGGCGGGCGCGCGACTAGGCTGGATTCGACAACTGAGGGATTGCCGATCCGAAACGCCGGATCGGTGGGATTGGTTTTGTTAGCTTGCGAGGTTGAAAAATGGATCTTGGGCTCAAGGGTAAGGTTGCCCTCGTATTTGGCGGCGGCGGCGGCCTGGGCGGCGCGATATCCCGCTCGCTTGCCCTCGAAGGCGCGACCGTGATGGTGGCCGACATCGATGTGGCGGCTGCCCAGGCAACCTGCGACGGCATCCTGGAGGCAGGCGGGGCCGCCAAGCCGATCGCCTGGGACCTCGCCGATCTCGACGGCATCGACCGGCGCCTGGAAACCGTCCGGGCTGAAGCTGGTGAAGTCGACATCCTGGTCAACAACACCGGCGGACCGCCGCCCACGGCCGCGGCTGGCCAGGACGCGGAACTGTGGCGCAAGCATTTCGATTCCATGGTGGTGTCGGTCATCGCCATCACCGACCGCGTGCTGCCGGGGATGCGGCAACGCAAATGGGGGCGCGTCATCACCTCGACCTCGTCGGGCGTCGTCGCGCCCATCCCCAATCTCGGCATTTCGAACGCCCTGCGCCTTGCGCTGGTCGGCTGGTCGAAGACGCTCGCCGGCGAGGTCGGCCGCGACGGCGTGACGGCCAACATCGTTCTGCCCGGCCGCATCGCCACACAGCGCATCCAGTTCCTCGATAGTCAAAGGGCCAAGCGGGAGAACCGGAGCGTAGAGGACGTGGCCGCGGCGAGCGTGGCGTCCATTCCGGTCGGCCGCTATGGCAAGCCCGAGGAATATGGCGACATGGTCGCCTTCCTCGCCAGCACCCGCGCCTCCTTCATCACCGGCTCGGTCATCCGTGTCGATGGCGGCATGATCGCGAGCGTCTGACGCGCCGCTTCCGATTGAAATCGCTGCCCGGCGATCCCGCCGGGCGAACAGCATGGGTCGTCGGCCATGAGATGCCTTGTTGTACAGCCTATCCATGAGGCGGGTCTTGCCGTGTTGAGGGCAGCCGGGATCGAGCCGGTCATCAGCCCGTCCTCCGACATGGAAACCGTCGCCGCGCTGATCGCCGGCTGCGATGCCGTCATAACCCGGGACGCCGGGCTGAAGGCCAGGGCCTTTGCCGCCGCCGATCGCCTGCGGGTGGTGGTGGTCCACGGCACCGGGCATGATTCCGTGGACGGGCAGGCTGCCGCCGAAAAAGGAGTGCTCGTCGCCAACACGCCGGGCGTGAACGCGCGTTCGGTGGCGGAGCTTGCCGTCGGTCTTGTCGTTGCCGCCGCCCGGGCCATCCCGGCGGCCGACCGCAGCGTGCGGGAGGGTCAACCCGGTTTCCGGGAGTCCGCCCGATTCAGCGAGTTGTCCGGCAAGACGGCTCTTGTCGTCGGCTGGGGGCGGATCGGCCGCGACGTGGGGCGGATGCTTCATCAGGCCTTCAGCATGGACATCCTCGTCTATTCTCCCCGCGCGCCGGAGGTCGACGGCTACACCAGGGTGACGACGCTGGCCGAAGGACTGCGGCAGGCCGACGTCGTGTCGCTCCACACGCCCATGCGGCCGCAGAATGCGAAGCTGATGGGGCGCGAGGCCTTCGCGGTGGTGAAGCAGGGCGCCATCCTGGTCAATGTCGCGCGCGCCGGCCTTGTCGACGAGGAGGCCCTGTGCGAGGCGCTGGGCACAGGTCGGATCGCGGGCGCCGCACTCGACGTCTATTCGGAAAACGCCCCGGCAGGTCCGCTCGGCGGCTTTGCGAACGTGATCTTCACGCCGCACCTGGGCGCCACCACGGAAGACGCGCTGCGCCGGGTGGCCGAGGCCGCGGCAAGCCATGTGGTGACGGCGCTTTCGGGGGCGATGCCGGCGACCGCTCTCAATCCAGAGGTATGGACAGATCGGGCAGGTGGAGCCGTCACGTGAGCGCGATGTCACTTGGCGCCGTTGAGGCGATCCGCGCCACGCTGGAAAGGGTCATCGCCAGGGTCAACACGCTTTCGATAGGCGGGCCAGGATGGACGCGGCCGTCCTACGGCGATCTCGAAAGCGCCGCGCACGCGATGGTCGAGGAGGAAGCGCTCGCTCTCGGCATGACGGTTCGGCGCGACGCGGCGGGCAATCTGTTCGCTCGGCTGAAGGGCCGCGACCCGAATGCCGTCCCGCTCCACGTCGGGTCGCATCTCGACACCGTTGCCGAAGGCGGCGCCTATGACGGCCAGGCCGGCGTCGCCGGCGCCCTGGCGCTGGCGGCTGCGCTGAGAGCCGATGGACGGACGCCGGAAGCCGATCTCGTGATCGTCGTCACGCGCGCCGAGGAAAGCGTGTGGTTCCCTGTGTCCTATATCGGTTCGCGTGCTGCGCTCGGCCGCCTGAGCCGCGAGGAGTTCGAGGCAAGGCGCGTCGATACCGGGCGCAGCCTCGCCGATCACATGCGCGAGCAGGGATACGACCCGGATGCGGTGATGAAGGCGGTCGCGCCCGATCCCGCCCGCTTCCTGGAATTCCACATCGAGCAGGGCCCGATCCTGCATTCAGCCGGAGAACCATTCGCGGTGGTGACAGCGGTGCGGGGCGGGTTGCGCTACCGGGCGGCCCGCGTCGACGGGCAATGGGCCCATTCAGGCGCCGCACCTCGCGCCGGTCGCGCGGATGCGGTCGTCGCCTTCTCGAAGCTGGTCCTGGCGATGGACCGGGTCTGGGACGGCCTGCTCGCTGAGGGAGCCGATCTCACGGTGACTTTCGGCAAGGTCGATGCCGCCGGTCATGCCCATGCCATGGCCAAGGTCGCCGGCACGCTCGGCTTCTGTCTCGATATGCGCTCCTCGGACGCCGCCACGCTGGACAAGGCCGACGGCTTGTTGCGGCTGGAGATAGAACGGATCGAGGCGGAAACGCCCGCGATCCGGTTCGACCTCGGCCAGCAGAGCCGCAGCCAGCCCGCCGAACTGTCCCCGCAGATGGTCGACTTCGTCGTTCAGGGGGCCGGGCTGACGGGATACCGCCCCCGGCGCATGCTCTCCGGCGGCGGCCACGACGCCGCCGCCTTTGCCGCGGCCGGCTGGCAGAGCGTCATGGTCTTCATTCGCAACTGGAACGGCAGCCATTGCCCGGAAGAAGGCATGGATATAGGCGACCTAGCCGTTGCCGTCGAAGCCGTCTACCGGGCCATCTGCACGGAAGGCGGGCGTTCCACCTGACCCGGCTGTGGAACAGGCGAGCAAGCCTGTTCCATATTGCTTGCAGAGGGGCACTTGCAGGGCGGCGCCTTATCGCGCGGCGGCCAATGTAAGCTGGATCTCGACCGGCGCATTCCCCGGCAACGTCGCGACGCCGACCGCCGCCCGGCTGCCGACCCCGCCTTCGCCAAGCTCGGCGCGGAGGAAGTCCGAGGCGAAGTCCGCCAGCCTGGAGTGCTGGATGAAACCGGCCTCAGCGGCGATGAAGACCGTAAGGCTCGGCACGCCGGCAACGTGCTCGTTCGGCTGGAGCATGCCGCGCGCCGCGGTCAGGGCGTTCCGGCAGGCCAGGACAACCGCCTCCTTCCAGTCCTCTACGGGCTCGGCCGCGCGCACGACACCGGTGAACCGCAATTCCCCGTTGACGCGCGGGGTCATGCCCGAGGTGAAAACGAAGTCGCCAAACCGCGTGGCAGGGCGGTAGTTGCCCTGCGGTACGGGCGGCAGGGCAGCGTCGCCGCTCACTGGCGATATCTTTCGATGAGTTCGGCCATGCGCTCCACGGCCTTCACGGCGGCGGCGTGATCCTGCGAGAAGTTCAGGCGGACGCTGTCGGCGCAATGCGGGCTGAACTCCGTGCCGGGCGTGACGATGACGCTTGCCTGAAGGCGCAGCAGCTTCACGAAATCCGCCGGGGCCAGCGCCAGCTTTGGCAGGCGCGGGAAGAGATAGCTGCCGGCGCGCGGCGTCGAGGCCGAAACGCCTTCGACTGCCCGCAGGATGGCAAGCAGATCGTCGCGGATGGCCTGATGCAGGCGGATGCGTTCCTCCATCCAGCCTTCCGGCTCCGAGAACCAGGTCTTGAAGACGGCCTGGTTGTAGCCGGCGGCGCGCAGGGAGACGATGGCCTGCAGCTTCTCCATCCGGTCGATCAGCTGGGGGGCGCCGAACGCGACGCCCAGACGGTAGCCGCTGAGCGATTCCGTTTTCGACGGCCCCATGATGGTGACGATCCTGTCGGAGTCGATGCCGCTGGCGCGCAGATGCGTGTAGGAGGCGTCCGAATAGCGAAGGCGCGAATAGAGCTGGTCGGCGATGACCGCCGCCCCGTATTTGTTCGCCAGTTCGCCGATCCGGCGGATCTCGGCTTCCGAATAGACAACACCCGTTGGATTGTTGGGATTGGAAAAGATGAACGCCTTGGCCCCTTGGCGGAAGGCGTCCTCGAGCTGATCGAGATCGAGGCCGGCTTCGGTCTCGGCGTCCACATAATCGATCTGGACAGGCACGATCTCGCCTTCGAAGAACTCGACCAGCTTGCGGTTGGCGAAATAGTCCGGCTGGACGATCGCGACCTTGTCGCCGCGGCCGACCACGCTGGCCACCGCCAGGAAGAGCGCGCCCTGCGTGCCGGGCGTCAGGATCATGCCGTCCGCCGCATCGACCGCCGCGCCGGTGAAGGCGGCGATCTTGTCGGCCAGCTCGTCGCGGATGCTGCCTGCGCCGCGATATTCTGTATAGGCTTGCTCCGCGCCCCTCCGGACGCCTTCGGCAAAGACGTCGAAGGCGTCGGGGGGAGGGGTGAACGCATCGACGTCGCCGTGGGAGAAGTCGACGGGCGTGCCGGCAAGATTTCCGCCGCGCATCACATTGTGCAGGTCACCGCTTTTCTGGCGCACCTCCTGTCCGGGGGCGTTGTCGGTGACGAGCCTGGCGAACTTGTCGGCTACTGACATCAAAAACTCCGTCGATGGAAAAGAATCCGGGCGAACGGCCCGCAGAATCGCATTGTAGGGTCCTCGATCAATCGGTAAAATCTCCGTTCTCCTAGGATCAGACGATAGAAAAACTAAACTATGGATATCCGTTTCCTCGAAAGCTTCGTGGAGGTTGCCGATTGCGGCTCGGTCGCAGAGGCCGCTCGCCGGTTGAACCTGACGCCTGCCGCGGTGGCTTTGCGCCTCAAGACCATCGAGCAGGAACTAGGCCACTCGCTGGTGGCGAGGGTCGGGCGGACCGTGCAGCCGACCGCGTCGGGGCTCGCGGTCCTGCAGAAGGCCAGGGACCTCATTGCCGACGCGAACGACCTGCGCGCGCTGGCGGCCAACGACCAGCCGGCCGGCGAACTCCGGCTGGGATCGATCGCCACCGGCCTGACGGGCATGCTGCCGCCAGTCATCGCCGCGCTGAGCCGCCGCTATCCCGGCATCGAGTTCTTCGTCCGTCCGGGGTCTTCCGTCGAGCTCTACGACAGCGTCACCGCCGGCAAGATCGATGCGGCCGTCCTTGTACGGCCGCCGTTCCAGCTTCCCAAGTCGCTTGCCTGGGTAACCCTGCGCGAGGAGCCGCTGGTGCTGATCGTGCCCGGGGATATGGAGAACGTCACCCTGGCCGAGGCTGTCGCATCGGCGCGGTTCATCCGGTACGACCGCAACCAGTGGGGTGGCCAGATCGTCGATCGCTATCTTCGCAGGCACCGGCTGAAGGTGCGCGAATGGCTGGAATTGGACGCGCTGGATTCCATCGTAACGCTCGTCAGCGGCGGCCTGGGGGTCACGGTGCTGCCCGACTGGGCGCCTCCCTGGCCGGAAGGATTGCGGCTGCGGAAGAGTCCGCTCCCCGACGCCGAAACGCGCGAACTGGGCGTGCTCTGGAGCCTTTCGAACCCCCGGATCGCGACGATCCGCGCCTTCGTGGAAAGCTGCCGGCAAGGATAGCCGCCACCATCAGGCCGTTGGCGGGCGACTTTGAAATCTCTTTCTCGTCTTTCGCGATATCGAAACTTGTAAACCTGCCTGTGCCGGATGCAACATACGCGCTTGGCGACGTCTGCCGGACCACCTCTGATGGATGAATATGGTTTCAAGCTTGCCCTCCCCAGTGTCCCAGTCGGTCGCCTCGCGGCTGACGCGCGCGGCGATTTTCCTGGTCGTGACGATCAACCCGGGAGCGGAGGCGGAAGAGACGGTGCGCGGCCTTTGCTCCGACCTCTCAAGCCTGCTGCGCGGCGTCGGGTTCCGCAATCTTGAGGGGCAGCTCTCCTGTGTCATGGGCTTCGGCTCGCAGGCCTGGGACCGGCTGTTCGGCGCGCCGAGGCCGAAGGACCTGCATTCCTTTCGCGAGATTCGCGGCGTGCACCATGCTGTCTCGACGCCCGGCGACATCCTCTTCCATCTGCGCGCGGCCTCGATGGATCTGTGCTTCGAACTGGCCACGCACATCATGGCGCGGCTCGCCGGCGCGGTGACCACGGTGGACGAGGTGCATGGCTTCAAGTTCTTCGACGATCGCGACCTGATCGGCTTTGTCGACGGCACCGAGAATCCGGTCGACCAGGGGGCCATCGACGCGACCATCATCGGCGAGGAAGACGCGGCCTTTGCCGGCGGCAGCTACGTGATCGTGCAGAAATACCTCCACGACATCGAACGCTGGAACAAGGTGCCGGTCGAGGAGCAGGAGAACATCATCGGCCGCCACAAGCTCTCCGACATCGAGCAGCGCGACGCGGACAAGAAACCCTATGCTCACAATGTGCTGACCAACATCGAGGAGAACGGCGAGCAGTTGCAGATCGTGCGCGACAACATGCCGTTCGGGGAGATCGGCAAGGGCGAGTTCGGCACCTATTTCATCGGCTATGCCCGTTCGCCGCAGCGCATCGAGACAATGCTGGAGAACATGTTCGTCGGCAACCCGCCCGGAACCTACGACCATCTGCTCGACTTCAGCCGCGCGGTGACGGGCTGCCTGTTCTTCGTGCCGACGGCGGATTTTCTTGACAACGTCACGCCCGAAGCGTCGCAGCCGTCGGCGACACCGGGCGATCCTCCACCGACTGACGAGACTCCCGCGCAATCGTCCCCCCGTGACGGTTCGCTCGGGATCGGATCCCTGAAGCAAGAGGCTGGCCATGAATAACCTCCATCGCGAACTCGCACCCGTTTCCGATGCGGCCTGGGCCGAAATCGAGGAGGAGGCGACGCGCACGCTCAAGCGCCATCTCGGCGCGCGCCGCGTGGTCGACGTCGTCGGGCCGAAGGGCCTCGATTTTTCCGCCGTCGGCACCGGCCATGTCCGGCAGATCGCCGCACCCGGCGACGGCGTCCAGTCGGTGCAGCGCGAGGTCAAGGCGCTGGTCGAGCTGCGGGTCCCGTTCCAGCTGTCGCGCCAGCAGATCGACGACGTCGAGCGCGGG
Source organism: Mesorhizobium sp. (assembly GCA_051954615.1). Classification (GTDB taxonomy): domain Bacteria; phylum Pseudomonadota; class Alphaproteobacteria; order Rhizobiales; family Rhizobiaceae; genus Mesorhizobium. The sequence continues at coordinate 22,984 of JBQCHN010000018.1, forward strand.
GCGACGGACTCCGACTGGTCGCCGGTCAAGGAAGCGGCGAAGACGATTGCCTTCGCCGAGGATCGCGCCGTCTTCGACGGCTATGCCGCCGCCGGCATCCAGGGCATCCGCGAAGGCACGAGCAATGCCGGTGTCGCGTTGCCGGCCAAGGCGGACGACTATCCCGCCGCCGTGGCGCAGGCCGTCAGCCAGTTGCGGCTCGCCGGCTGCAACGGGCCTTACGCGCTGGTGCTTGGCGCCGACGCCTACACCGCCGCCAGCGGCGGCAGCGACGACGGCTATCCGATCCTTCATCACATCGAACGCCTTGTCGACGGCGGCATCGTCTGGGCGCCAGCCATCCAGGGCGCCTTCGTTCTGACCACCCGCGGCGGTGATTTCGAGCTGGATATCGGCCAGGATATCTCCATCGGCTATGCGAGCCATTCCAGCACCGCCGTCGAGCTCTATTTCCAGGAAAGCTTCACCTTCCGCCTGCTGACAACGGAAGCGGTGGTGGTTCTGGAACCGCAGGAAGCCTAAAGCATGGCGAAGCGCTTCAAGGTCGGCGATCATGTACGCTGGAATTCCGAGGCGGGACACGTTTCGGGAACGATCATCGCGGTTCATACGCGCGATTTCGACTACAAGGGCCACACCCACCGCGCTTCGGAAGACGAACCGCAATACGAGATCAAGAGCGACAAGACCGATCATGTCGCCGCCCACAAGGGCGGCGCGCTGCATCTCGCCTGACGGGGGCCGGTCCAAAGTCTGCCCTTGCAGGGCACAAGTCGGCAAATCGCCGCTGTCATGGACATTTGCGGCTACTGGCTTGTTCCCTTGGCGGGCGGGTATCGGCTAAAGGCAGATAACGTCCAAGGAATGCCTGCCCCATGAACTCCTCCGCATCCGCTCCTGAGCGCTCTTCTGCCTCAGGCCCCCTCTTCCTAGGCATCGATACCGGCGGCACCTACACCGACGCCGTGCTGTGGAGCGAGGGTGGCGGTGAAAAGGGCACGGTGCTGGCCAAGGCCAAGGCGCTGACTACCCGCCACGACCTGGCGGTCGGCATTTCCGGCGCCGTCGATGCGGTTCTGGCCAAGGCGGCCTGCGACCCGGCGGCGATCAAGCTCGTTTCCATGTCCACCACGCTCGCCACCAACGCGCTGGTCGAAGGGCAGGGCGGGCGCGTCGCGCTGGTCATGGTCGGCTTCGGCGAGGACGA
>JBQCHN010000019.1:0-51230 GCA_051954615.1 Mesorhizobium sp.
GCCGCCTTCTTCGCTTCGGCGATGTGGCGCGGCAGGAAGATGCGGAACGTCGTTCCCTTGCCGACCTCCGAATCGCAGAAGATGAAGCCGCCCGTCTGCTTGATGATGCCGTAGACCATCGACAGGCCGAGGCCGGTGCCTTTGCCCACTTCCTTGGTGGTGAAGAACGGTTCGAAGATCTTCTTCAGCACGTCCGGCGCGATGCCGCTGCCGCTGTCTTCCACCTCGACCAGCACATAGTCTCCCGGCGTCAGTTCGCGATAGGCCGCGAAGGTGCCGCTCTCGTCGCCGGGCACGTTGCGCGTGCGCACCGTCAAGGCGCCGCCCGAGGGCATGGCGTCGCGCGCGTTCACCGCCAGGTTCACCACCACCTGCTCGAACTGGCCGATATCGACCTTGACCGGCCACAGGTCGCGACCGTGGTCGATCCTGAGCTTGATGTCGCTGCCGACCAGCCGCGCCAGCAGCATGCGCAGGTCCGCCAGAACGTCGGTCAGGGTCAGCACTTCCGGCCGCAGCGTCTGCTTGCGCGAGAAGGCCAGCAACTGCCGCACGAGCGAGGCCGCACGATTGGCGTTCTGCTTGATGTTCATGATGTCCGGGAAGGACGGATCGGACGGCCGGTGGTTGGTCAGCAACAGATCGGAGGCCATGATGATGGCCGTCAGCACGTTGTTGAAGTCGTGTGCGATGCCGCCGGCAAGTTGCCCCACCGCCTGCATCTTCTGGCTTTGCGCCATCTGGCCTTCCAGCGCCTTCTGTTCGGTCGTGTCGACCGCATAGACGATGGCAGCCTCCTCCGCCCCTTCCCCGCCGGTGCCGTCGGCGATGGCGTTGACGTAGAAGCGGATGTGCCGCTCCTCGTTGTCGGGCAGGACGGTATCGATGGGCGCGATGTCGGCCTGTCGCTGGCTGGCCTTTTCGAGCGCCGCCGCGAAAGCCGGGCGGTCGCGCTCGTGGATGACGGTGTCGAAGCGGACCTTGCGGTCCACCGCGTCACGGTCCACCACCGGCCCGAACAGCGACAGGAACGGCGCGTTGGTGCGCAGGATGCGGCCGTCGTGGTCGACGCCGGCGATCGCCATCGGCGTCGAGTTGAAGAAGCGGGTGAAGCGCACCTCAGAGGCGCGCAGGTCGGCCGAGGCGTCCTCGCCCTGCGTGCGGTTGAGCACGATGGTGCGCGTCGGGCCGCTCGATCCCTCGCGGCTCGCCGTCAGCCGGTGCATGAAGCGCACCGGCAGCATCTTGCCGGAAGTCGTGGTGAGGTCGAGGTCGATGACGGCGTTGCGCGTCGTGCCGGGATCGGCCTTCACCGAACGGACCAGCGCCATGCCGTCGCCGGCGACGATTTCGGAAAGCGTGATGGCGCCCGGCGTGAAGGAGGCGAGGTCGATGCCCAGCCATTCCGCCAGCGTGGCGTTGATATAGGTGACGCGCCCCTCCTGGTCGGCCGAGAAGAACCCTGCCGGCGCATGGTCGAGATGATCGATCGCCTTCTGCAGGTCGAGGAAGAAGCGCTCCTGTTCGGCCCGCTCGTCGGAAATGTCGGCGAGCTGCCATGCCAGCAGCGGCTGGCGCTGGCCGGGCACCTTGAAGGTGCGCGCCCGCGTCCGGTACCAGCGCGCACCGGACTCGGCGCCGGGGCGGATGGAATGCGCGAGGCGGAATTCGCCGTCGCCGGGCTGGCCGTCGCGCAGGCCGGACGCCAGCCTGTCGATGGTCGCCGCCGCTTCCGGCACGTCCGACAGCAGGCCCTCGACGGTCCTCAGGTCGGCGGCGGAGGCCGCGCCCGTCATCTCGGCATAGGCGCGGTTGGCATAGACCACCCGGCCCTTGGCGTCGGTGACCAGCAATCCCTGCGCCATGGAATCGACGAACGCCTTTGACAGCTCGTCACCCGACGAACGCGGCGAGAACTGCAGGAAGCCGATCGCCGTGGCGAACAGGAAGCCGACGCCGATCATCGCCAACACGCCCAGCATGCCAAGCAGGAACGGATCGCCGAAGCGCTCGCGGAAGATACCGAACACGATCGCCGCAACGGTGAGGACGACGATGAAGATCACCAGCCTGGTCACCGCGCCGGGCCGCGTATTGTGATCGACGATCGGCACCGGGTAGAAATCGCCGCGCGTTTCCCTGGCCATCTGCCCCCTGCTCACGATTCCACTGTCCCGCCGGCAGCGGTTGAATCATATTCTCCCGACCGGGAAAAGGCCCAGCCGGCGTTTGTCCGCCGAAAAGCGGCCTCCAGCGGTGGACATATGCCCGCACCGGGCAAAGGCAACTTGCGATATCAGCTTTGTGCGGTCTAGTCTGCCCGCGGGTTCGATGGCGGGTTGGGGGAAGGCGATGCTGAACTGGTTGAACGACGTAGCGGGCCCGAATTACGCGCCGGCGATCCTGTGGACCTTCGCCGCACTGCTCCTGCTGATCTGCGTGCTCGTCGTCATCCGCCTGATTCGCGGCCTGACCTTCGGCACCTTCGTCGCCGGCGGCCGCAATCGCAAGACGCGGCTGGCGGTGATGGACGCCACGGCCGTCGACAGCCATCGCAGGCTGGTTCTGATACGGCGCGACGACATCGAGCATCTTCTTCTGATCGGCGGGCCGACGGACGTGGTGGTCGAACGCGATATCCGCCTGTCGGCGTCGCGCCGCCCGTCACTATCGGGCGACGCGCACGCGCAGCAGCCCGCCCCCGCGCCAAGGCCGCAACCGGCGCCGGCGCCGCAACCTGTCCGGCAGGCACCGCGTCAGCAGCCGCCTTCCCCGCCGCACGCTTCTCCTGCGCATGCTTCCGTCACGCCGATCCGCGAGGCGATGCCGCGGCCCGCGCCGCTGCGCCCGGTGCCCGCACCGCCCGCCCATACGCCGCCTCACGGCGCTGCGGCGCACACGAAACCAGCGCCCCAGGACGATATAGACGATGCGCTGATGAGCGAACTCGAAGTGTCTCTCGATGAGGCACACGCCGCAGCAGCCAAACCCGCCGCCGGCAAGCAGGACTCGCTCGACGACGAGATGACCAAGCTGCTCGGCGAACTTGCCAGCCACAAGCGCTGAGCGAATAGCAAAAGAGAAACCGGCCAAACGCCGACCGCACAAGGGGAATTCCCCTGTGCGCTACCAGCTATCGCCTACTCGCGTGCTCAGTCGTCGCGATAGACTTTTTCGCGGCGCTCGTGGCGCTCCTGCGCCTCGATGGACAGCGTCGCGATCGGACGCGCGTCGAGCCGCTTCAGCGAAATCGGCTCGCCCGTTTCCTCGCAATAACCGTAGGTGCCCTCATCCAGCCTCTGCAGTGCCGAATCGATCTTGGAGATCAGCTTGCGCTGCCGATCCCGCGCCCGCAGCTCAATGGCGCGGTCGGTTTCCGACGACGCCCTGTCTGCAAGATCGGGATGGTTCGCGTTTTCCTGCTGGAGGATTTCGAGCGTCTCGCGCGCCTCTCGCAGGATGTCTGTCTTCCAGACGACCAGCTTCTGCCTGAAGTAGGATTTCTGCCGCTCGTTCATGAACGGCTCGTCTTCTGAGGGTACGTAATCGGAAGCTATGACTTCGCTCATTCGACTCACCCGACAACCCCAAAATTTGGCGCCTATATATTCGCCGTCAATCGTTGGCACAAGCGCAAACGGCAACAGGTCCACGCATTTGTCGGAAACGCCGGCGACCGGATTCCGCCTCTCGCCGGCGGTCGTTTCGAGCAGGCCAGCCATGCACGGCCGACATTGCGCAAAGCCTTCCCGCCCGCTAATTCTGCCGGCGCGGGGCGAGCGCCCGACTGTCGGAAGGAGGCCGGGTGAAAAGGCTGTATCTGCTGAGGCATGCCAAGGCCGGATGGGCGATGCCCGGCATACGCGACTTCGACCGCCCGCTGGACGAAGTCGGGCACGCCGATGCGGAAGCGACCGGCATGGCGATGGCCGCGGCCGGCTATGTGCCCGACCTGACGCTCTGTTCCAACGCCCGCAGGGCGCGCGAAACGCTTGAAGGAATCGCCGGCAACGCCGATATCGGCCGCGTGCTGTTCTTCGACCAGCTCTACACCGAGGACGCAACCGGCTATCTCGCGCTCATCCGCGAGCACGGCAGCTTCGGTTCGCTGCTGGTCATCGGCCACAACCCGATGATGGAAGACCTTGCCATGGCCGTCGCCGGCGACGGCGAGCAGGAAGCGCGCGACGCGCTGGGCAGCGGCTTCCCGACTTCCGGCCTCGCAGTGATCCGTTTCGACCAGGGTCTCGACGAAGCCACGACCGGCGCCGGCTACCTGGAAGCCTTCCTGACCCCGGCCGCCGGCTGAACTGTTCCAAAGCCGCCGCGCAGTCCCTATATCGGAAGGCCTTCATCCCGGAGGCCCCGCGCGAAAGGCCCCGACTTGGCATCATCGCTGACCACCATCACCGACGAGGCGCGCATAGCCCTCGACACGCTGTCCGGCCGCGCCGCCGGCCTGTTTTCCGCCCCCTCGGTGCGGCTCGGCGTCACCGGCCTGTCGCGCGCCGGCAAGACGGTGTTCATCTCCGCCCTCGTCCACAACCTCGTCCACGGCGGGCGCCTGCCGCTGTTCGAGGCGCAGAAATCGGGACGCATCGCGCGCGCCGTCCTGGAGCACCAGCCGGACGACGCCGTGCCGCGCTTCCAGTACGAGGACCACGTCGCCGCCCTGGTCAAGGACCGTGTCTGGCCGGACTCCACCCGCGCCATCTCGGAACTGCGCCTCACCATCGAATACGAATCGGCATCCGCCTGGAATCGCATGTTCTCGGCGGGAAAACTGTCGGTGGACATCGTCGACTATCCCGGCGAATGGCTGCTCGACCTGCCGCTGCTCGGCAAATCCTTCGCCGATTTCTCGCGCGAGGCCTTCGAGATGGCCGAACTGCCAGTGCGCGCCGACCTGTCGCGTGACTGGCGCGCCTTGGCGGCGGAAGCCGCGCCGGACTCCGACGCCGACGAAATGACGGCGCGCCGCCTTGCCGAGAGCTTTTCCGCCTATCTCAAGGCCTGCAAGGCCGATGAGCGGGCGCTGTCGACCCTGCCGCCCGGCCGTTTCCTGATGCCGGGCGATCTGGACGGCTCGCCGGCGCTGACCTTCGCGCCGCTGCCGGGCCTGACCGGAGAGCGGCCCCGCGCCGGTTCACTGGCCGCGATGATGGAGCGCCGCTACGAAGCCTATAAGACGCATGTCGTGAAACCCTTTTTTCGCGACCACATCGCCCGGCTCGACCGCCAGATCGTGCTCATCGACGCCTTGCAGGCGCTGAACGCCGGGCCGGCGGCAATGGCAGACCTGGAGCGTTCCGTCACCGAGATCCTCGCCTGCTTCCGGCCCGGCCGCGGCAACGTGCTGACCGACCTGTTCTCGCGGCGTATCGACCGCATCCTCGTCGCCGCCACCAAGGCCGATCACCTTCATCACGAAAGCCACGACCGCCTGCAGGCCATCGTGCGGCGGCTGGCCGACCGCGCCATCGCGCGCGCCAATTTCTCCGGCGCGGCCGTCGACGTGGTGGCCATGGCGGCTGTGCGGGCGACTCGCGAAGGCACCGTCAAGCAGGGCAAGGAGACGCTGCCCGTCATCATCGGCATGCCGCTGGCGGGCGAGACGATCGACGGCGAAACCTTCGACGGCAAGACGGAAACGGCCATATTTCCCGGTGACTTGCCGGAAGATATCAATGCGGTTTTCGAACAGCCGGAACTGGCTTCGAAACCTGCCGCGATGGATGCGCCGGTGCGCTTCGTGCGCTTCCGGCCGCCGAAGCTTGAGCGCACCGCCGAGGGGGTGACGCTGTCGCTGCCGCACATCAGGCTCGACCGGGCGCTGCAATTCCTGATCGGAGATCGCCTGGCATGACCCGTAAGCCCGCCGCCTTCCGCATCGAACCCGAGGCCGACGACCGGCCGGAGCAGAAGGGCACGACGCCGGCCGCGCCGCGCAAGCCCCGCTCCGTTGCGAGCGCCGTCGTGGTGCCGGCCGATATCGACGTGTTCGACGAGCCGGACCTTGTCGCCGCCGAACCGCCGCCGGCCGCCGCCCCACGCCGGCGATCATGGCTGGGCTCGATCTTCTTCGGCGCCCTCGGCATCCTGGTATCGCTCGCCGTCGGCCTGTGGATGGACCGTCTCATCCGCGAGCTGTTCGAGCGCGAGGCGTGGCTCGGCTGGTTCGCCGCCGCGGTCGCCGGCATCGCGGTGCTGGCGCTGGCGGTCATCCTGCTGCGTGAATTCATCGCCATCGGGCGGCTGGCCGAGGTGGAGAAGCTGCAAGGCAGGGCGCTGGATGCGATTGCCCGCGACGATCCCAAGGCCGCGCGCGCCGTGGTCGACGAACTGTCCACCTTCGTCGCAGCCAAGCCGCAGACCGCCGCCGGGCGCCGCGCGCTGGCAGACCTGCGCGGCGAGATCATCGATGGCGGCGACCTCGTGCGGCTGGCGGAGACGGAAATCCTTGGACCCCTCGATGCCGAGGCCAAGCAGATGGTGCTGGACGCGGCCAAGCGCGTGTCGCTGGTCACCGCCGTCAGTCCACGCGCACTGGTCGATGTCGCCTATGTGGTGTTCGAGGCCGGCCGGCTGATCCGCCGCCTGTCGGAACTCTATGGCGGCCGCCCCGGCACGCTGGGCTTCTTCAGGCTGGCGCGCAGCGTGCTGGCGCATCTGGCCGTCACCGGCTCGATCGCCGTCGGCGACAGCTTCGTCCAGCAGATCGTCGGCCACGGTCTCGCCGCCAGACTCTCGGCCAAGCTCGGCGAGGGCGTCGTCAACGGGATGATGACGGCGCGCATCGGCATCGCGGCGATGGAGACGGCGCGTCCCCTGCCCTTTACCGCGCTGAGGCGGCCCGGCATGGGCGATTTCCTGTCGGCGCTGACCAAATTCGCCTCGGCCAGGGCATCCGGCAAAGGCGCCGCCGCCGATTGACGGCAGCGCGAATTCCCGGCATTGCAGGGGCCGAGGTGACGAAGCATTAACCAATATTCTTCATGGTCGGGCCAGTCTCCTCCAGCGTTGCCATTGCCGGGTGTCGTTTATGAAAAGAGTGGTTCTGTCCGCCCTGTTGCCTGCCGCGATCGTCGCTTCGGCCGGCATTGCTACGACAGCGTTCGCCGCCGAGAAGGATCAGTCCTTCTTCCAGTCCGTCGAAGGCAAATGGGTCGGCCCCGGCGAGATCGTCGCCGGCAAGTACAAGGGCACGAAATTCACCTGCAACTTCACCGGCTCGACGCCTGACGGCAAGGTCGGCATGACGCTGGACGGCGGCTGCCGCGTCGGCGTCTTCACCCAGCCGATGTCGGCCACCGTCGAGCGCAAGGGACGAAACGGCTATCGCGGCTCCTTCATGGGCGGCTCGAAAGGCTCCGGTCTCGATATCGTTTCCGGCAACGTCGTCGACGGCCGCAAGGTCGTCTTCGCCATCAACCGCAAGCAGCTCAACGGCGTCATGCAGGCGCGCGTGCCGGACGGCAATTCGATGATCGTCACCGTCTCGGTCCGCGTCGACAAGCAGATGGTGCCGGTGATCGGCATGAACCTGAAGCGCGTCGACGCCTCGGAAGTCGGCGCCATCGCCAAGAACTGACGGCAGCGGCAAGGCTCTGCCATCCGCGCATGAAAAAGGCGACCGCCTGGAGGCAGCCGCCTTTGCCGTTTTGGGTTTACGGCAGGCGGATCAGCCCTTCACCGCCGCGATCACCTCGTCATAGGCCTTGCAGGCCTCGGCAGCGGTCGTGGCACCCTGATATTTGGACGTGACGTCCTGCACCTTCGCGGTCAATTCCGCCGCCTTGGCCGGATCCTTGGTCACCGCTTCCTGCAATGCGGTCGTCAGTTCCTGCGCCTTCTTGGTCAATTCCTCAGTCGTGCATTCGGGGGCCTTGGAACAGGCCGAGCCCGCGAGAGCGGCCATCCCCACGGCGATCAACAGAAATTTCTTCATCAAAATCATCCTTTACGGTGGAATGCGATCAACATCGCGATGGAATCCCCCGCCACCGACGACCGAGCCTCTATCGGCGCACCCGGCCGCCTGCAACTCACACGCGAGATTTAACGGTTACACGCGTTACATCCTGATGACATCGGCCGCCCTTCCGCCCTGCGCCTTGTTATGGCAGGGGCGATGGCCCTATGTTCAAGCGCGACCTCCACCCTACCAGCCCGGAACCGACCTATGGCCGTAGAGGCTTCCAGCAGCGATCTCGTCCAGGTGGTGGCGCTTCTGGCCGCCGGCGTCGTCGCCGTTCCCATTTTCAAGCGCATAGGCCTCGGCTCGATCCTCGGCTATCTGGCCGCCGGACTGGTGATCGGCCCGTTCGGGCTGCGCATCTTTTCCGACCCGGAGGCGATCCTGCATGTCGCAGAACTCGGCGTCGTCATGTTCCTGTTCATCATCGGGCTGGAAATGCAGCCGTCGCGGCTGTGGGGCCTGCGGCGCGAAATCTTCGGCCTCGGCACCTTGCAGGTGGCGATCTGCGCCCTGCTCCTCACCGGCGCCGGGTTCGCCGGCGGCTTCCCCGTCGCCCAGGCCTTCGTCGCCGGTGCCGGCTTCGTGCTCACCTCGACCGCCATCGTCATGCAGTTGCTGGAGGAGCGTGGCGAAATCGCCGTGCCGAAGGGGCAGAAGATCGTCTCGATCCTTTTGTTCGAGGACCTGATGATCGTCCCGCTGCTCGCGCTCGTCGCCTTCCTGGCGCCCGGCGGCGGCGAAACAACGTTGGCGGAGCGATTGCAGGAGGTCGGCATCGGCATCGCCGCCATCGTCGGGCTTGTCTTCGCGGGGCGCTATCTGCTGAACCCGCTGTTCCGCATCCTCGCCGATTCGCAGGCCCGCGAGGTGATGACGGCCGCTGCCCTGCTGGTCGTGCTGGGATCGGCGCTGGCCATGCAGCTTTCCGGCCTGTCGATGGCCATGGGCGCCTTCCTCGCCGGTGTCCTGCTCTCCGAATCGACCTTCCGGCACCAGCTGGAAGCCGATATCGAACCCTTCCGTGGCATCCTGCTCGGCCTGTTCTTCCTCGCCGTCGGCATGTCGCTGGACCTTTCCATCGTCGCGGCCAACTGGCGGCTGATCGCCGTCTACGTCGTCGCCTACATGATCGCCAAGGCGGTCGGCATCTATGCCGTGGCGCGTTTTTTGAAGGCGCCGCACCGGGAGGCGCTGGAACGCGCCGTCTACATGGCGCAGGGCGGCGAATTCGCCTTCGTGCTCTATTCCTCGGCCATGGCCGTCGGCCTCATCGACGGCGCCGCCAACGCGCAGCTCACCGCCATCGTCATCATCTCCATGGTGCTGACGCCGCTGGCCATCGTCGGCCTGCGCTGGTTCGCCCCGCGCGACCAGCTTTCGCTGGAAGGCGTCGATGTCGCCGACGGCCTGACCGGATCGGTGCTCATCATCGGCTTCGGCCGCTTCGGCCAGATCGCCAGCCAGCCGCTCATCCTGCGCGGCGTCGACGTCTCCATCATCGACAACGACGTCGAGATGATCCAGGCCGCCGCCAATTTCGGCTTCAAGGTCTACTATGGCGACGGCACGCGTCTCGACATCCTGCATGCCGCCGGCGCGGGCGGCGCGCGTGCCGTGCTGATCTGCGTCGACAAGGCCGAAACCGCCGTGCGCATCGCCGAACTGGTCAAGTCGGAGTTCCCGCTGGCGACGGTGCTGGCGCGCGCCTTCGACCGCGGCACCGCGCTGCAACTCGTCCATGCCGGCGTCGACTACCAGTTGCGCGAGACGTTCGAGTCGGCGCTGGTGTTCGGCGGCTCGACGCTGGAAGCGCTCGGCGTCGATCCCGACGAGATCGTCGACGTGATAGAAGACGTGCGCCGCCGCGACGCCGCCCGCTTCGAGGTCCAGCTCGCCGGCGACATCCGCGACGGCCGCAACTTCCTGAAAGGCAACATCGCGACGCCCGTGCCGGCGCCCGTCACGACGCCCCGGCAGCCGGGCCGCGCGCTCAACGAGGAAACCGCCGGCGTGCTCGGCAGACAACAGACGGAGCCTGGAACATGACAGCCACCATCGACGCCCGCGCGCTTGCCGTCACCCGCTTCTGGCGGGAGGCAGGGCCGGACGCGTGGTTCCGCAAGGACGACGCCTTCGACGCCGATTTCCGCACCCGGTTCCTCGACCTGCACTATGCGGCGGCACGGCGCGAACTGGATGACTGGGCCGATCATCCCGAAGGCGCGCTGGCGCTGATGATCCTGCTCGACCAGTTCCCCCGCAACTGCTTTCGCGGCACCGGCCACATGTTCGCCACCGACCCGCTCGCCCGCCACCTTGCCGAAAAGGCGGTCGGCGCCGGTCACGACATGGCGCTGGAGGATGCCCTGCGCGCCTTCATCTACCTGCCCTTCGAGCATTCCGAAGCGATGGCCGACCAGGAACGCTCGGTGGCGCTGTTCTCGGAACGGGCGCCGCAGAGCTACATGCCCTACGCCATCGAGCATCGCGACATCATCGCCCGCTTCGGCCGCTTCCCCCACCGCAATGCGGCGCTCGGGCGCGAAGCGACGGCAGAGGAACGGGCCTTCCTCCAGGACGGCGGCTTTGCCGGCTGACCTGACGCCGGCAAATCCGAGTGCCGGGATCGACCGAACTCAGGCCTTGTGCGCGGCGCGGCCTTCGCCCAGGCGCTGCTCCCAATAGGCGATGCCGAACAGGATGACGGTCGTGGCGATGCTGAGCGGCAACGGCTCGGCGTAGGGGCCGACCAGCCCGACGAGCAGCAGCGCCAGTCCGACGAGGTGCGACAGCGGCACCATGCCCGACGTGACCTTCTTGAACATGAGGTTGCCGAAAACGTAGAGCGCCGGGCCGCCGACCAGGGTGAGAATGGTCGCAAGGTCGGCATGGTGGCCTTCCGGATGCGCCACCGTCAGTTCGTCCGCGACGGCGGTGACGATTATGCCGCCGACCAGCAGCACCGGCAGGTAGGTGTAGGCGATGCGCGCAATGCGGCCGGGATCGTCGGAGGCCTCGATGCGATGGCGGCCGGTCTCGGCGCCGACGTTGAAATAGAGCCACCACATGGCGACCGAGGCGCCGAACGAGGCGAGGAATGCTAGCACGACGCCGGTGTCGAGTTCGACTTCGGCGAGCGTCGCGCCCATCACCACCACGGATTCGCCGAGCGCGATGATGATGAAGGCGGCACTTCTTTCGGCCATGTGGCCGCCGTCGATGTCCCAGTCGGTGGTCGGCGTGGCGCCGAGCCAGGGCGTCCAGAAACGCATCGACGGCGAAATGTATTCCAGCACGAGGGCGACGATCCACAAGGCGAAGCGCGCCTCGCCTTCGACCAGCGCGCCGGCGATCCAGAAGGCGCCCGAAAGCACCAGCCAGGCCAGGATGCGGCACATATTGTGGTAGTTCGCCCGGTCGTGGTGCCGGAACGCCCAGGCGGTGAAGGCGGTGCGTCCCACCTGCATGAATACATAGGCGCCCGCGAACATCAGGCCGCGTTCTGTGAACGCCTCGGGAATGGAGGTGGACAGGACCAGGCCCGCCAGCATCAGCACGAACAGCATGAACTTGACCGGTCCGCGCTGCGGATCCATCCAGTTGGTGACCCAGGCGGTGTAGACCCACACCCACCAGACCGCCATCAGCAGGAAAGCCGCCTGGAACGCGCCGAGCAGCGTCAGGTTGTTGAGCAGTCCGTGCGAGATCTGGGTCACGGCAAAGACGAAGACGAGGTCGAAGAACAGTTCGACGAACTCGACTTTCGCCTCGCTGCCGGGCAACCGCTTGCGGCTCAGGTCCTCATGCGCGCCGAGTGTGGTGGTCATGCCTTTGCCCCGTCCCCTTCCGCTCCAAGCTGCCACCAATCGCGCCCCGAAGGCAATCGCTCGATGCCGGCGGCGTCGAGGGCGGCGAGGCGGTCGGCGGCAGGGGCGCCCTGCACCGTCAGGCCAGGCGCGATCTCGGCCAGCGGCGCCAGCACGAAGGCGCGTTCGGCCATGCGCGGATGCGGGATTTCCAGCCCGGATTCGTGAATTTCGCGGTCGCCGAACATCAGGATATCGATGTCGATCAGCCGCGGCCCCCAGCGCTCGGCGCGCACGCGCTTGAGCCGGCGCTCGGCCTCCAGGCAAAGCTCCAGCAGTCCGCGCGGGTCGCGGCCGGTCGAAAGCTCGGCCGCCGCATTGAGGAAATCCGGCTGATCGGTCTTGCCCCATGGCGGCGTGCGGTAGAGCGAGGAGACCGCGACCACCTCGGTGGCCGCGTCCGCGTCGAGCATGCGCAGCGCCGCTCCCATCGAAGCCGCCGGGTCGCCCAGATTGCCGCCGAGGCTGAGATAGACGGTGCTATTGCGGCCAGACAACGTTGACCTCGACGTAGTCGAGCACGCCGCGCACGGGCGCGTTCGGCTTGCGGACGGTGATCGACGCCTTCCTGATCTCGGGAAAGCGCGCCGCGAGCGCCTTGGCGACTTCCAGCGCCAGCGCCTCGATAAGAAAGCGGCGCTTGCCGGTGACGATCGCCTCGATGACGCCGAAGGCGACGCCGTAGTCGACGGTGCTGTCGATGGAATCGGCTTCCAGCGAGACGGCCGGCTCGACGGTCAGCTCGGCATCGACGTAGAAGCGCTGGCCAAGCGCCTCCTCCTCGTCCAGCACGCCGTGCCGGGCAAAGAAGGCGCAGTTCTTCATGCGGATCGTATAGGTGGTCATGGTGTGTTCCGGCGGGCGGCCTCCAGGGCGAGCATAGCATCGGCGACGGCCAGCGCGTCCACGTTGATTGCGACATCGTGGACGCGAAACAGATGCGCCCCCTTGAGCCGCAGGATGACGCTGGTGGCGGCCGTGCCCGCCGCGCGGTCCGCCGCCTCGCGGCCGGTGACGGTGCCGATGAAACGTTTCCTCGACGTACCGGCCATGAGCGGAAAGCCGAGGCTCAGCAACTCGCCGAAGCGGGCCATCAGTTCGAGGTTGATTTCGGCCGTCTCCTTGGCGAAGCCGAATCCGGCGTCGAGCACGATGCGGTCGTCCGGCACCCGGGCCTGCCGGGCGATGTCGAGCGACTTGCCGAGAAACATCGTCTGGTCGGCGATGACGTCGGCGAGCACGTCGCGCTGCCGCCCCGTATGCATGATGACAAGCCCGGCGCCGGTTTCGGCGGCGACCGCGGCGATGCCGGGCTCGCGCTGGAGGCCCCAGACATCGTTGACGATATGGGCGCCGGCCGCCACCGCCAGCCGCGCCGTCTCGGCCCGGAACGTATCGACCGAGATCAGCGCCCTGCCCTCGCCGGCCAGCCGCTCGATGACCGGCAGCACGCGCCGCTGCTCCTCGCCGGCGGTGATCGGCTGGGCGCCTGGCTTTGTCGATTCGCCACCGACATCGACGATCGCCGCGCCCTCGTCGATCATGCGCCGCGCCTGCTCGAACGCCTTCTGCGGCGCGTCGAACAGGCCGCCGTCGGAAAAGCTGTCCGGCGTGACGTTGAGGATACCCATGACGACGGCCTTGGCGCCGAGGTCGAGATGGCGCCCGTGCGCCAGTTGCCATCGTCTCATCGTGATTGCCGGTCAGTCTCGTGGTGACCGATTTGCGTTGCACCGGCGACGGCCGTAACGCAAGGTGCGTTCAGGTCGTAATGGCTATTTAGCGGCAACATGATGATGCGTTTCCTGGTTTGCGCCCTGATATGCGCCTGCATGGCCGTCCCGGCCGGCGCGGCGAATCTGGTCAAGACATACGCCTATTACACCATTCACGGCCGCACGCTGGACGACATCCAGCATGAACTGGCGCGACGCGGCCCGACGGTGAAGACCACCGGCCTGCGCCATCCCGGCGCCACGCGCATGGCCTTCAACACCCGCATCGGCTACGCCGACCAGCCGGGTTCCTGCCGCATCGTCTCGGCGGTGGTGACCGTCAAGGCGCGTGTCATCCTGCCGCGCTGGCGCCAGCGCGGCCGCACCGACCGCGACGTCCGCATCTTCTGGGACACGCTGGCCGCCGACATCAAGCGCCACGAGGAGCGCCATGTCGAGATCGCCAAGAACCATGGGCGCCAGTTGGAGCAGGCGCTTCTGGCCATCGACCGGCAGGACAACTGCAAGGATGCGGCGGCCAAGGCGAAGGACGTCACCGCCCGCATCCTCGCCAGCCACGACCGGGCGCAGGTGCAGTTCGACAAGGTCGAAGGCATCAACTTCGAAAGCCGCATCCTGCGGCTGCTGCACTACCGCATGGAGCGCATCGACGCCGGCAAGCTGCCGGGCTGATCCCGGCCGAAACCGGTAACAATTTCGGCAGGCTCCGCCGTCGCGTCTCGACACCAGCCCCGCGTTTCTGCTAGGTCGCGCCCGCTGTTTTCAGGAAACGCACGCCGGTTGGTAGTCCGGCAATCCCGCCTGCGGGATCCGAAGCCCGCCAAGGTGCGCGGCCCACAGCCGGATTGGAACGAATGCGTCCTGTCGATTCGCGACCGGTTCGCGCGACATCGTTCCAGATGGAAGCATGCAGGAAACAGCCATGGACCGGATCGTACAGGACCAGAATACCGCCACCGGCCGAACATCGCTGAGCGAGGGTGAAAAGAACATCATCATCGCCGGCGTGCTCCTGTCGATGCTGCTCGCCGCGCTCGACCAGGCCATCGTGGCGCCGGCCATGCCGACCATCGGCGCCGCGCTCGGCCACGCCAGCTACCTGCCGTGGATCGTCACCGGCTATCTCCTGACCGCGACCGCGATGGCGCCGCTCTATGGCCGCATCTCCGACGTCTACGGCCGCCGGCCGACCATGTATGCGGCGATCCTGATCTTCCTCGCCGGCTCGCTCATCAGCGCGCTCGCCACCAACATGCTGGTCCTCGTCGTCGGCCGCGCAGTGCAAGGCGTCGGCGGCGGCGGTCTCTTCGCGCTGACGCAGACCGTCATCGGCGACCTCGTGCCGCCGAAGGAGCGTGCGCGCTATGCGGCGTGGATTTCCGGCACCTGGGCGGTCGCCTCGATCGCCGGTCCCCTGCTCGGCGGCATCTTCGCCGAACACCTCCACTGGTCGCTGATCTTCTGGATCAACCTGCCGCTCGGCGCGCTCGCCATGCTCATCATCAACAACCCGCTGAAGAAGCTGCCTGTGGCGGCCAGGAACCACAGCATCGACGGCTGGGGCGCAACCGTCCTTGTCGTGGCGACCGCCTTGCTGCTGCGCGCGCTCAACTGGGGCGGCAGCACCTATTCGTGGGCGTCGCCGCAGATCCTCGGCCTGCTGGCGGTCTCGGCGCTGTCATGGGCGCTGTTCGCCGCCCGTCTCCTGCACGCCGCCGAACCTCTGATCTCGCTGGAGGTGCTGTCGAACCGCATCGTGCTCGCCGGCACGCTCTCCATGTTCCTGCTGCAGGCGGCCAGCATCGGTCTTTCCGTCTACCTGCCCGTCTACCTGCAGGCGGTCCTCGGCCTGACGGCGGGAGAGTCCGGCATGGCGATGCTGGGATTGCTGCTGGGCACCGTGGCCGGCGCGACGACAAGCGGCAAGCTGGTCCCGCGGTTCGTCCATTACAAGCGCATCGCCCTGATCGGCATCGCCTTCGGCGTAATCTGCCTCGGCCTGTTCGCCCATCTTGCCGGCAGCGCCTCGCTGACGGTTGTGGAGGTGCTGACCACGCTGATCGGCTTCGGCATCGGCACGTCGTTCCCGGTCGCCACCGTCTCCGTGCAGAACGCCGTCGACCACGCGCATCTGGGCGTCGCCACCGGCGTGCTGACCTTCCTGCGTTCGCTGGGCGGCGCGCTCGGCGTCGCCGCCCTCGGCACCATCGCGCTCAGCCGCCACCTGCCGCTGGCCGGCGAAGGCATGGCCACCGGCGCCGCTCAGGTCACGGAAGGAAACGCCTTCGGCGTGATCTTCCTGTCCGCGGCGGCGATGCTGGCCGGCTCGTTCCTGATCCTGTGCCTTATGCCGGAAAAGCCGTTGCGCGGCGGCGCTCCAGTCGAAGCCCCGATGGTGGAATGATCCCGATAGAAGGCTGCGGTCGTCAGCCCTGCCGCTCGGGCACCCTGACGACGAGGCCGTCGAGTTCGTCACGCACCTTGATCTGGCACGACAGGCGCGAATTGGGCTGCACCTCGTAGGCGAAGTCCAGCATATCCTCTTCCATCGCTTCCGGCTCGCCCACGACGTCGGTCCATTCCGGATCGACATAGACATGGCAGGTCGCGCAGGCGCAGGCGCCGCCGCATTCCGCCTCGACGCCGGGCACCGCGTTGCGGATGGCGTTTTCCATCACGGTCGAGCCGTTTTCAGCCTCGACATCGAAGCGCGTGCCATCGAAGGCGATATAAGTCAGCTTGGTCATGCGTCACCTGAAGGGGAATTGCAGCCGAGATAATGGCTCCGCGCGACAAGTCAACTGCGGCGCAAAACCGCCCTGTGATGACGCATTTGCGGAAAGCGGTTCAATCGGCCACGAAGCGGCGATGCGCTGGCCTTGCCGGACCAGATGCTAGCGGCTGATGGCCGCGACGAAATCGCGGACGCTGTCGATCAGCCCGCCGAGCCGCTTGAGCGCGCGGCCGTCCTGCGGATCGCGCTCGATCTCGGCCGCGCAGTCGGCGACGGCGAAGGCGCCGATGCCGCGCGCGGCCCCCTTCAGCCCATGTGCCAAAAAAAGACGCCGCTTGGCGTCCGCCACCGCGATTTCGTCGCGCACCGACAGCGCCTGCTGCACGAAGAGGCCAAGCACTTCGCGCTCAAGGTCGCGGTCACCCATCGTCTGGCGGGCAAGGTGGACGAGGTCCACGGGCCGGCCTGGCGACTGGCCGCAGGCTTCCCCGCCAGGCATCGAGAACGCCACGTCCGCTTGCTTACGCACCATCGTCTGCTCCTGCCGGACCGTCGAAAACAAGGGCTTGAGGCTAGTTCGATCCGGTGGACGGCGGGTTAACGGCAGAACGTGAAAAATGTTGGGCGACAGGCCTTCGGCTCACGCTTCCGTTAACCTTATATTTAAAGTTTTACGTATGTCGCCGAATGCATGTTTTCTTTACCCACCTGTGTCACTACGATACGCAGGGTCCATATCAGCCTCATGCGCGGGGGCAAAAAACGACAATAACAGGTCCCGCAGCAGCTAGTACAGGGTAGCGAAGGCATGGCGAAGAAAACAACGACAACAAAATCCCTCGACAACGAAGTGGCCAAGGAACTCGAGGCCGCGCTGGACATCGATCTCGCTTCCGACGGCGGCGATCTGGACATCGCCGCATCGATGGAGGACCTGGAAGCCCAGATTTCGCAGGCCGCCGAGGAGCTCGCGCGCGCCGGCCGCGCGGAGAAGCCCGCGGCCGCCAAGCCGGCTCCCGCCGAGGCCGAGCCTGCCCGGCCCGTTGCGAACCAATCCAGGCCGGCGGACCTGCGCCCCGTCGAGCCGCGCTCCAACGGCACGCAGCCGGCAGCCTTCGCGCCTGCCAACGACGACCGCCAGAAGGATTACAAATCCCTGCTGCACGGCCTCAACCGCCGCGCCTCCAACACCATCTACTGGATCGTCGCGCTTATCTCGGTGGTCTGGATCGCGGGCGCGGCTGCCCTCGCCCATCTGCTGTTCGGCCCGTCCATCTGGAACATCCGTACTCTCGACCAGCTGCTCGCCCGTCCCGAGCTGATCGGCGTCGCCGTCGCGGCAATCGTGCCGGTGGTGCTGTTCTGGGCCTTCGCCGCCATGGTGCGGCGCGCGCAGGATATGCGGCTTGCCGCTCAGTCGATGACCGAGGTGGCCTTCCGCCTCGCCGAGCCGGAGAACCTCGCCCAGGACCGCGTCATGATGATCGGCCAGGCCGTGCGCCGCGAAGTGGCCGCCATGGGCGAAGGCATCGAGCGCACGCTGGCGCGCGCCGTCGAGCTGGAAACGCTCGTCCATAGCGAGGTCAGCCAGATCGAGCGCTCCTATTCGGAGAACGAGGCCCGCATCCGCCAGCTGGTCGACGGGCTGGGCAGCGAGCGCGAAGCGGTGGTCAACCACGCCGAGCGCGTGCGCGCCTCCATCGCCGGCGCGCACGAGACGCTGCGCGACGAGATCGGCGCCGCCTCCGACCGCATCCGCGAATCCATCATGGGCGCCTCGACCAACCTGTCGATGACGATCACCAATTCCGGCGACACACTGATCGACCGCATCAACGAAAGCTCGATGTCGATCTTCGATTCGGTCGAGACCCGGCTGGATACGATCACCGAGCGCCTGTCGACCTCCGGCGAGGCCTTCGCCTCACTGCTCGACACCCGCATCGCCAAGCTGACCGACACCACCGACGGTCTGACCCGCTCGCTGACCGACCTGCTCGACGACCGCACCTCCGGCATGGTCTCGCTGCTCGGCGGTGCCGCCCGCAACCTCAGCGCCGAGTTCGAAGCCAGCCTGAACGGCATTGAACGTACGCTCGCCGAGCGCGGCCAGGCCCTGATCGGCGAGTTCCAGACCCGCGCCGAGGCGCTCGACACCGGCACGCAGAAGCTCAACGCGGCGCTGGAAGCCCGCGCCCGCCAGATCAACGAGACGCTGGTCGAGCGCGCCAAGGAGATCAACAACGCCTTCACCACCGGCCAGCAGACCCTGTCGGCCATGATCGACGACGGCAAGACGCGCATCGGTGCCGACATGGCCGATATCGTCAACTCCACCTCCGCCATGCTGGAGGCGCGCGCCAGCGACTTCGCCGGCCGCATGGAGGCCGCGCGCCACACCGTCTCGCGCACCTTCGACGCCGACATCGCGCGGCTTGCCGAGGCCCGCGCCGGCATCGAGGAAGCCGTCGAGAACCACAGCCGCAACCTCGCCGAAAGCAGCGAACGCATGGCCGCCGCCATGCATGCCGACCTTGGCAAGTTCGCCGAGGGCCGTGCCGAGATCGACGCCACCGTCACCGCGCAGGTGCAGAAGCTCGCCGAGGGCCGCAGCCTGATCGCGCGCGCGCTGGAGGAAGACCTGCGCAAGGTCAACGAAGCCCGCGCCGCCATGGACGCCTCGCTGGGCAGCCACCTGGAGCGCCTCGAAGAAGGTCGCGGCAGGCTTGCCATCGCCTTGAACCAGGATGCCGACAAACTTACCCAAGCGCGTACGATCATTGACGAAATGGTCGCCGGGCATGTCGGCAAGCTGGCCGAGGGCCGCAACATCCTATCGCGCGCCATGGAAGCCGACCTCACCAAGCTGGCGGAAAGCCGCGCCGGCATCGACAGCCTCGTCGCCGGCCAGGTCGAGAAGATCGCCGAAGGCCGCGCGGTGCTGGCCAGGGCGCTCGAAGCCGACGCCGAACGGCTCAAGAGCCTGATGGAAAGCCATTCGGTCAAACTGGCCGAAGACCGTGGCGAACTGGGCCGGTCGCTCGAAAACGACCTTTCCAACATCAGGACGCTGGTCGCCGACCATTCCGACAAGCTGGCGCAGGAACGCTCGCTGCTGTCGCAGACGCTGGAATCCGACCTCGCCAAGCTGGCCGAAAGCCGCTCCAGCATCGACGGGCTGGTCGCCGGTCAGGTCGAGAAGCTGGCCGAGGGCCGCGACATCCTCAAGCGCGCCATGGAATCCGATCTCAACACCATCCGCGGTGTCATCGGCGAGCAGTCGCAGAAGCTCTCCGAAGATCGCTCGCAGTTCGCCCAGGTGCTGGAAAGCGATCTCCAGAAGGTCAACGAAATCGTCCACGGCCACATGGAACGGCTCGCCGCCGAGCGCGCCGCCCTGTCGCAGACGCTGGAATCCGACCTCGCCAAGCTGGCCGAAAGCCGCTCCAGCATCGACGGGCTGGTCGCCGGCCAGGTCGAGAAGCTGGCCGAGGGCCGCGACATCCTCAAGCGTGCCTTGGACTCCGATCTCAACACCATCCGTGGCGTCATCGGCGAACAGTCGCAGAAGCTCGTCGAGGACCGCGCGCAGTTCGCCAAGGTGCTCGAAGACGACCTCGGCGCCCTCAACCGCAGCGCGGAAGAGCACAAGGCGCACATCGCGGCCGAACGCGCCACCCTCTCGCAGGCGCTCGACGCCGACTTCAAGAACGTCGACGGCCTCGTGCAGGAGCATATGGACAGGTTGACCGTCGGGCGCGCTGCGCTGTCGAAGGCCATGGAGGACGACCTCGCCAAGCTGGCGGAGAGCCGTTCGAGCATCGACGGGCTGGTCGCCGGCCAGGTCGAGAAGCTGGCCGAAGGCCGAGACATCCTCAGGCGCGCGCTGGAGAACGACCTCCACACCATCGGCGGCGCCATGGAGGAGCAGGCGCAGAAGCTCGTCGACGGTCGCGCCAGGTTCGCCAGCAGCCTCGAAGACGATCTGCGGACCGTCAACGAACTGGTGAACAGCCACCAGGATCGCCTTGCCGCCGACCGCTCCACCCTGTCCCGGGCGCTGGAAGACGACCTCGCCAAGCTGGCGGAGAGCCGTTCCAGCATCGACGGGCTGGTCGCCGGCCAGGTCGAGAAACTGGCCGAAGGCCGCGACGTCCTCAAGCGTGCGCTTGAAGAAGACCTCGCCAAGCTGGCCGAAAGCCGCGCCGGCATCGACGGGCTGGTCGCAGGCCAGGTCGAGAAGCTCGCCGAAGGCCGCGATATCCTCAAGCGCGCCCTGGAATCCGACCTCGCCAAGATCGCGGAAAGCCGCGGCGGCATCGACGACATCATCGCCGGCCATGTCGGCAAGATCGCCGAAGGCCGCGATATCCTGACCCGGGCGCTCGACGAAGACCTCGGAAAGCTCGCCGAGGTACGTGGCGACATCGACCGTGCCGTCACCGGCCACATCGACCAGATCGCGACGCGCAGCGCCCGCATCTCCGATGCCATCGGCGCCGACATCGAGAAGATGGAGGACGCCTTCAACCGCCAGACCGGCATCATCGAGGAACGCGCCGGCACCATGCAGAGGGCGCTGTCGTCCGGCGTGGACAACATCCGCGGCGTGCTGGAGCAGAGTGCGGTGTTCGTCGCCGGCGCGCTGCGTGAAAAGGTCATGGAAGTGACCAACGCCCTGCACGAGCAGGCCGGGATCGCCTTCAGCGATGCCGACCGCAAGATAGCCGAACGCGCCGAGCAGACCTCGGCCGCGCTGCTCGCCCGCGCCGAGGACATCGCCCGCACCTTCGAGGAGGCGGACGGCCGCATGGCCGCCCGCGCGCAGGACACGTCCAGCGCGCTGATCGCCCGCAACGAGGAAACGGCGGCGGAACTCGCCGCTCGGGCCGAGGCGATCGCCGCCACCTTCGACAGCGCCGACCAGAGGCTGGTGGCGCGTGCCGTCGAGACGGCGCAATCGCTGGCCGCCCGCGCCGGCGACATCCTGCGCAACTTCGAGGACGCCGACCAGAAGCTCGCCCGGCGCATCGGCGAATCGGCCGAGGCCCTGGCCTCGCGTGCGACCGATCTCGGTCGCATCTTCGACGGCGCCGACGAGCAGCTGTCGCAGCGCATCGCCGAGGGCTCGCAGGCGCTTTCGGCGCGCGTCGCCGAGATCGGCCAGGTGTTCGACGACGCCGACGGCAGGCTCGCCTCGCGCATCGCCGAGACGGCTTCCACCATCGGCCGGCAGGCCGACCATATCGTCGGCGCCTTCTCCGAAACGGAGCAACGCGTCGCCGAGCATGTGCGCCAGACCGGCGCCCAACTCGCCGGCCATGCCCGCGACATCGAACACGCGCTCACCGGCGCCGACGAGCGGCTGGCCGCGAGCGCCGAGACGACGGCTGCCCGTGTCGAGGAGCATGTCTCCAACGCCGAGAGCCGGCTGGCCCGCTCGGCCGAGACCATGGGCCAGAAGCTCGGCGAGCAGATCGCCGAAGCCGAAGGCCAGCTCGTGTCGCGCGCCAACGTCATCGCCGAAACCTTCACCGCGGTCGGCCAGCATATCGGCCAGAGCACCAACGATGCGGCAAAGACCATCGGCACCAACACGCGCGAGCTGAATTCCATGCTGGCCTCGCGTTCGGCCGAGCTCTCCAAGATCCTCGACGAGACGGCGCGGCCGCTGGTCGAGCGCTTCGCGGCGGGCGGCTCCGAACTGCAACGTTCCATGGAGGAAGCGACCGAGCAGGCGACCGACAAGCTGCGCCGCGAGAATGCGGCGTTGGTCGACGCCATCGCCGCCCGCACCGCAGAGACCCTTTCGGCGGTCGACGGCGCGCGCTCGACGCTGGCCGACAACGTGACCGACCTGATCGGGCGCATGACGGCGTCGTCCAGCCAGCTGGGCGCGCTGATCGAGAAGGCCGCCACCAATCTCGGCCAGGTCGAATCGCAGCTTACCGGTTCGACTCAGAGCTTCGCGGCAACCACCGAAAAGGCCGCGCAGACCTTCGCCAGCTCGGCGCGCCTGGTCGATTCCAATACGACCAGGCTGACCGAACTGTCCTCGGCGACCTTGCGCGAGGTGGCCTCCATCGCCACCCGCTTCGACGAGCACAGCCGGCTGCTGGCCAGCGCCTCCGACCTGCTCTCCTCCGCCCAGAGCAATCTGGAGCACACGCTGGAGCGGCAGTCCTCGCTGGAAGACCTCGCCGTTGGCCTGGTCAAGAAGTCGGAGGACCTGGAAAAGGTCATGCGCTCTTTCGAGGGTCTCGTCGGCAAGACGCTGGAGAATGCCGAGGGCAGGACGCTGGAGTCGGCCGACAAGATCCGCACCGCCATCGGCGAAGCGATCGAGTCCGCGACGCAGCGCTTCGCCAGCGCCACCGAGGAGATGCGCCACACCGCCAAGTCCATCAAGAGCGAGCTCGATCTCACCCGCGCCGAATTGCGCAAGGGTGTCATCGAGATGCCGGAAGAGGCCAAGGAATCCACCACGGCCATCCGCCGCGCCGTTTCCGAGCAGATCAACGCCTTGAAGGAACTGTCGGAGATCGTCGCCAAGTCGGGCCGCAGCGTCGACGTCTCGCCGCCGCGCGGCCAGCGCCCTGCCCCGCAGACGTTGCGCGGCGCCGCCGAACAGCAACGCCGCCCGGCGGCCCCGCCCGCCCAGCCGGTGCGCCCGGCTCCGCAGGCGCCGGCCGGCGACGGCATGCGCGGTACGCTCGAACTCGAGCGGCAGCGCGAGACGGCTCGTCCGCAGCAGGGCGGCTGGGTGCAGGACCTGCTCGCCGGCGCCTCGCAGGACGAAGCCGCAAGGCCGGCGGCGACGCCGCGCACCGAGGCGCCGCGCCCGGCTCCCGCCCAGCGTTCGCCGCTGCACGTGGTCGAATCGCTGAACTCGCTGTCAGTCGACATCGCCCGGGCCATCGACCATGAAGCCTCGATCGAGCTGTGGAACCGTTACCGCAAGGGCGAGCGCGACGTCTTCACCCGCCGGCTCTACACGCTGAAGGGCCAGCAGACGTTCGACGAGATCCGCCGCAAGTACCAGAGCGAGCCGGAATTCCGTGCCGCCGTCGACCGGTACTGCGACGACTTCGAGAAGCTGTTGAAGGACGTCTCGCGCAACGACCGCGACAACATGATGACGCAGACCTATCTCACCTCCGATACGGGCAAGGTCTACACCATGCTGGCGCATGCCGGCGGCCGGTTGCGGTAGACGCATCGGCAGAAAGACCGAGACGAAAAAGGCGGGAAAAATTCCCGCCTTTTTCTTTTCCCTACAGGTCGCGCAGATGCGTCAGATGACCGAATCCGTCCAGCGCACGATATCGGCGGCCGCCTTGCCGAAGGCAGCATCCAGCGCATCGACATAAGCCTTGTTGCCGGCGCCCGCGACGGCGGCGCTTGCGCTGAAGCTCCTGGCGGCGCGGACCTCGCCGTTGCGGTCGTTGAGCAGGCGCACGAAAATCTCCACTTCGGCGCGCTCGCCCTGGTCGGCGCGGATCTCGAAGGAGCGGATTTCGCTGATGACCTGATAGTCGATCGCCAGCCCCTCGCCCGGCTTGCCGACACCGGCGAAGCTGCCGGCGTTCTGGAAGGTTTGCGCCAGCCGCGCCTGCACGATCAGCGGCAGCCGGTCGGCCCATTGCGCGCCCTTGAGGTACTGGATCGCCCGCGCCCCGGTCTTGATGACGATGTTCTGGCCGTCCAGCGCCTTCAGCGCCGCAGGCTCGGCGATGAGGATCTGGCGGCGGCTGTGGCGCTGCGCCGCGACCTGCGGCGCCGACAGTTCGAACGTGTCGAGCGGCGCGGGGCCGCCTCCCGGCAGGGCCGCGCATCCGCCGAGCCCAAGGGCCAGCGCCAGCGCGATCGTTGGAAAGGTCTTGGACTTCACGCGCGATCCCCGTTGCCGCAAGTCTCGGCCGGCCCCTCCCGGCGGCTCATGTTCTTGGCCGTGGCGCGCAGCAAAGTCAACGCCGCGCCCTGCCGTCGTACTGGCGCACCTCGCCGTCGCCGCCCGAAAGGATGCGCTGCGGGTTGCGTTGCAGGTCCGTCACCGCCTGCTCGATGCGGTTGATCGAACGGCGGCTGTCCTGCACCAGCGCGTTGACGTTGCGCAGGCCTTCGCCCGAGAAGCGCGCCAGGTTGTCGGTAATGGTGCCGAGACGCGCGTTCAGCGTGTCGGCCACCTGCTTGAAGGATTTCAGCGTCTCGCGCGCATCGGCCATCACGCCGTTGGCCTCGCCCGAGCCCAGCAGGTTATCCACCTTGACGAGGATGCCGTCCACCCGCACGGACGCGTTGTTGAGGCGTTCGGCAAGCTGCTTGGCGTCGCTGATCGTCTGGTCGATGTCGTCCGCGCGGTTGGCGAACTTGTGCGTCACCTCGGCGATGTCGGCAGCCGCCTGGTTGGCGTTGTCGCTGGCTTTGTTGATGTTGGCCAGCGCCTGCCTCACGTCCTGCGGGTCGATGCTGTCGAGCACGCCGTCCACCTTGGCCAGCGTGCCTTGCGTCTTCTGCGCGAAAGCGTTGATCGAGCCGACGGCGGTGTCGACCTTGCCGATCACCGCGTCGAAGCGATCGCTGGTCGCCTTCAGATTCTTCGTCGTGCCGTCGATGTTGGCGACGATCTCCTTGACCTTGTCGCGGTCCACGGCGGTCAAAAGATCCTGCGCCGCCGACAGCGTGCCGTTGAGCTTGCCCGAAACGCCCTGCAGCGTTTCCGAAAGCGAGGAGACGCTGGCGAGGAACTTGTCGACGCCGTCGGAATTGCGTGCCAGCGCGTCGGAGAATTTCTGCGCGTTCTGAACGGTCTGGGTCAGCGGGCCACGCACGTCGGTCGTAAAGCCCTCCAGTTCCGAGATCACCTTGTCGGCGCGCGTGAAGATGTCCTGCGCCGTCTGCAAGAGATTGGTGACGGCGGAAGGATTGGCGACGATCTCGGCCACCTTGCCTTCCTCTTCGGCCTCGTCGAGCAGCTTGGGCTCCTTGGGATCGGCGCCTTTCAGCTCGATATTGGCCTGCCCGGTCAGCCCCGCCAGCCCGATATCGGCCTGCGTCGACTTGGTGATCGGCGTCATCCGGTCGACCTCGGTATCGGCGATGGCGACGGTCGGGTTGTTGACATCGATATAGACGCGGCGCACGTCGCCCACCTTGACGCCGTTGAACATGACGAAGCTGCCGCGTCCAAGGCCGGAGGCGGACCCCGGTATGCGCACACGCAGCAGCACCGTCTCACCCTTGTCGCCGATCGCCGCCGTCCAGTAGACGAAGCCGAACGCCGCCAGGATCGCGACCAGCGTGAAGATACCGACGATGACGTAGTTGGCCCTGGTTTCCATCGCGCCCTAGCTTCTATGCCCGCGCCGCAAGATCAAGCTGCCGCGCCCGTTTTCCGCGGAAATACGATTTCACCCATGGCTCCTCGCTTTTCAGCATGTCCTCGATCGTGCCTTCGACCAGGATTTTCTTGTTGCCCAGCACAGCCACGCGGTCGCAGGCGGTGAACAGCGAATCGAGGTCGTGCGTGACCATGTAGACTGTGAGGTCCATCGTGTCGCGCAGCTTGACGACGAGTTCGTCGAACTCAGAAGCGCCGATCGGGTCGAGGCCGGAGGTCGGCTCGTCGAGGAAGACGACATCGGGGTCGAGCGCCAGCGCGCGGGCCAACGCCGCGCGCTTGACCATGCCGCCGGAAAGCTCGGACGGGAATTTCCGCGCCGCATCCGGCGGCAGGCCGACCAGTTCGATCTTGAGCAGTGCCAGTTCGTCCATCAGCGCCTTCGGCAGGTCGAGATATTCACGCATCGGCACCTGCACGTTCTCCAGCACCGTCAGCGCGGAAAACAGCGCGCCGTGCTGGAACAGCACGCCCATCCTCATGTCGATGCGCAGCCGCTCGACATCGCTTGCCTTGTCGACGTCGACGCCGAACAGCTCGATCGTGCCGGCCTGCTTCTTGTTGAGGCCGAGAATGGTGCGCAGGAGCACCGACTTGCCGGCGCCCGAGGCGCCGACGAAGCCGAGGATCTCGCCACGGTGTATATCGAGCGAAAGCTTGTCGAGGATGACCTTGTCGCCGAAGGCGACGGTGATGTCGCGCGCCGAGATGACGATCCCGTCACCCTCGGCGCCGTTCAGGCTAGCCATTTCTTCTGCAATGGCCATGTCAGAACTCGATGGCCGCGTAGAAGATGGCGAACAGGCCATCGAGGATGATGACGATGAAGATCGACTTCACCACCGAAGCCGTCACATGCAGGCCAAGCGATTCGGCGCTGCCCCCCACTTTCATGCCCTCCACCGAAGCGATCGTGCCGATGATCATGGCCATGAACGGCGCTTTTATGAGGCCGGCGAAGATGGTGCTGAGGTCGATGGCAGCGCGCAGCCGATCGATGAAGGCGGCCGGCGGAATGTCGGAATAGAGCCAGGCCGCCATCATGCCGCCGCCGAGGGCTGCGAAATTGGCCAGAATGGTCAGGCACGGCACGCCGATGACCAGCGCTACCAGCCGTGGAAACACCAGGACGCCGATAGGGTTGAGGCCGATGACCTTCAGCGCGTCGACCTCCTCGCGCATCTTCATCGAGCCGATCTCGGCGGTGATCGCGCTGCCCGAGCGGCCGGCGATCATGATGGCCGTCATCAGGACGCCAAGCTCGCGCAGCACCAGCACGCCGACGAGGTCGACCACGAAGATGTCGGCGCCGAAATAGCGCAGCTGATAGGCGCCCTGCTGCGCGACGATCGCGCCGACGATGGCCGACATCAGCACCACGACGGGAATGGCGCCGACGCCCATGCGGTCGATCTGGTTGAAGATCGCCGCCGGGTTGACCGCGTGGCCGCGGCCGAGTTTCATCTGCGCGCCCCGGATGGTGGCGCCGAGTATGTTCATGGCGGCGATGAAATCGTCCCGCATCTCGTAGACGCGGCGTCCGATCGCCTCCAGCGCGCGGATGACGACGTTGGGCGGCCGCTCCGGCGGCATGTCGTCGTTGCGCCGCGCCGCCTCGCCGACGGCATCGAGCAGGATCGACGTGATCTTGCTCTGGCCCTGCACCTGGACCTCGACACCGCGCTTGCGATTGGCTTCCGTCAGCCGGTCGATCAGCCAGGCGCCGGCCGTGTCGATCTTCTCTATTCCCGAAAGGTCGAGCGCCAGCGTCTTGAATCCGCTTCGCTTTTCGATCGCACGCATGTCGGCGTCGACATCGGCGACGGTACGCGTCGTCCAGGTGCCGGCCAGAGCGCAGCCGAGCACGTCGCCGTCCTCGCCGACGGCAAGGCGCGCCCGCCGGCCGTTTGGCGCCTCCCCGCTTGCATCCGACTTGCCGATCGTCAACATGGCACCTGTTTAGCCTGACAGGCCCGGCCTGTCGATTTGCGCCCCGGCCCCTGCGGGGGCAGCGGAGGAAGAAAAACATGGTGCGTGGCATTTCGGTCGACAAGGAAAGCTTCCCCATCGCCGGAACCTTCACCATCTCGCGCGGCTCCAAGACCGAGGCCGAGGTGGTGACCTGCACGATCAGCGAGGGCGGCCATGCCGGTCGTGGCGAATGCGTGCCCTACCGCCGCTACGGCGAGACGCTGGAAGGGGTGGTCGCGGCAATCGAGGCCATGCGAGGCGCCATCGAAGGCGGCATCGGCCGTGACGAATTGCTGGCGGCGATGCCGGCAGGTGCGGCTCGCAACGCCATCGACTGCGCCTTGTGGGATATGGAGGCCAAGGCGAGCGGCGTGGCCGTCTCCGAACGGCTGCGCCTTGCGCCAAGGGCGCTGGAAACCGCCTATACGCTTTCCCTCGGTTCGGCCGAATCGATGGCCGCGCAGGCGCGCGAAAACGCGGCGCGGCCGCTGCTCAAGGTCAAGATCGGCGGCGGCGACGGTGACACCGAGCGCATCCGCGCCGTGCGGCAGGCCGCCCCGGCAAGCCGCCTCATCCTCGACGCCAACGAAGGCTGGACGGACGAAACCGTGGCAGCCAACCTCGCTGCCGCCGCCGAACTCGGCGTCGCGCTGGTAGAGCAGCCCCTGCCCGCCGGCCGCGACGGCATTCTCGCCACTATCGCCCATCCGGTGCCGATCTGCGCCGACGAAAGCGTACATGCGGCGAAGGACCTGCCGGCGCTCACCGGCCTTTACGACGCCGTCAACATCAAGCTGGACAAGGCCGGCGGCCTGACAGAGGCGCTGAACCTGCGCGACGAGGCGCGGCGGCTGGGCTTCGGCGTCATGGTTGGATGTATGGTCGGCACCTCGCTCGCCATGGCGCCGGCCGTACTGCTGGCGCAGGACGCCGATTTCGTCGATCTCGACGGCCCGCTGCTCCTGGCGCGCGACCGCGTCCCTGGCCTGGCCTACCAGGGCTCGCTGGTTTCACCGCCCGAGCGCGGCCTGTGGGGTTGAGCGCGCGGCGAGGCGGATGAGCACGAAGCCAGCCAGCGCCACCGGCACCATGGCGTAGCCGCCGTCGAAGCCGAAACGCGCATAGAGCGGCCCGGAGGCCAGCGTCGCAACTGCGGTGAAGAAATAGTTCGAGAAATAGGCGATGCCTTGCGCCGCACCCGTCTGCCTGTCGGCGACCGTCTCGCCGATCATCTTCTGCAGGCCGATCAGCACCAGCGCGGTGGAAACCGCATGCAGCGCCTGCACGGCGAAGAAGCCCGGCACGCCGAGGCCGAACGGCCAGATCAGCGGGAACAGCGCCCAGCGCAGCGCCGCCCCCACGGCGGCCGCCAGGATGAGCGTGGCCACCGGAACCTTGCCGAACAGGCGGTTGAATCCGAAGAACATGCCGACCTCGGCGACCACAGCGAAGGCCCACAGCATGCCGATGACGGAGTCGCCGATGCCGATCGAGCGCCAGTAGATCGAGGCGAAGCTGTTGATGAAGGAATGGCTGGCGATGACGACCCCGGCTCCAAGCACGAAATAGAGAAAGTAGCCGTTGAGCAGGCGCGGCGCCGCCTCCTGCATCCCGGTTGCCGACAGCGGCGAGGCAAGGCGCGGCGGGCCGAGGCGGGGTGCGGCAAGGCCGACGACGAGCGTCAGGCAAAAGGCGCCGAAAACCAGGACAGGCACCGCGTCGGCCCCCGCTGCTGCGAGAATGAAGCCACCCGCGAGATTGGCCAGCAGGAAGGAGATCGAGCCCCAGATCCGCATCGCCGTGTAGTTGGCGCCAAAACGGCGCACGCCAGAAAGCGCCAGCGAATCGGCGATCGGCGAATGCGGCGTCCACACCGCCGCCAGCAGCAGCGAGACGGCAAGAACCACAGCGTAGGTGGGTTTCAGGAAATAGCCGGCAGAGACGACCACCGAGGCCGCAACCAGTGCGTTGTAGACATCTGCCCTGTCACGCGCCCTGTCGGCGAGCGCGGTGAAAACCGGCGTCGTCGCCACGCGCAGGAACATCGGCGCCGACAGGATAACGGCGATCTCCTGCGGGCCGAAGCCGTGACGCTCCAGCCAGAGCGGAAAATAGGGAACGTAGATGCCGCCGGGAATGAGCAGCGTAAAGAACATCGCCGCCAGCCTCAGCTCGAAATAGCGAGGCTTGACCTTCTGTTCGGGCGAAAGCGGCGGCAGCGACATCCGGGAATTTCCACGGCGACTCGAGCCGCATGGCCGGCGCCTGTTCGCCCCATATCATGCCCGAAAATCGTTCGGAATGGGCGATCAGGCAGTTTTTGATTCGATTCAGAGCTGTTGTTGCCTCGCCGTCCTTTTGGCCCACACCGGCTCATGCAACAGCGCTCGGCAGTTGCGCTTGGTCCAGCGCCAAGGGTAGCCTCGCACCGCAACAGGGAGAACGTTTGCCATGGATCTCGGCATAAGCGGCCGCAAGGCCATCGTCTGCGCGTCGAGCAAGGGGCTTGGCCGCGGCTGCGCGACGGCGCTGGCGGAAGCGGGCTGCGACCTCGTCGTCAACGGGCGCGACGCCGCGCTGTTGGCGAAAACGGCCGCCGAAATCCGCGAGCGCTACAAGGTGACCGTCACCGAGGTGGCCGGCGACGTGTCCGACCCGAAGGTGCAGAAGGCGCTACTCGCCGCCTGCCCCGAGCCCGACATCCTCGTCAACAACAACGGCGGCCCGCCCTTCCGCGATTTCCGCGAACTCGACCGCGAGAAGATCCTGGCCGGCGTCACCAACAACATGGTCACGCCCATCGAACTGGTGCAGGCCGTGATCGACGGGATGGCGGCGCGCGGCTTCGGCCGCATCGTCAACATCACCTCGCTGTCGGTCTACACGCCGATCCCCGGCCTCGACCTGTCGTCGGGCGCGCGCGCCGGGCTGACCTCGTTCCTCGCCGGCGTCGCCCGCACCGTCGCCGACAAGAACGTCACCATCAACAACCTCCTGCCCGGCAAGCTGGACACCGACCGGCTGCGCGGTCCGCACCAAGCGGGCTCGGTCGAGGACCCTGCGGCGGCGGCCGCGCGCAAGGCCCGCATTTCTGCGGACATTCCCGCAAAGCGGCTGGGCACGCCGGAGGAATTCGGCCAGATCTGCGCCTTCCTCTGCTCGGTGCATGCCGGCTACCTCACCGGCCAGAACATCCCCGTCGACGGCGGGCTTTACGTGAGCGCCTTCTGAGGCCGGCGTCCGCACGAACTTTCCGGCTGAAAATATTGAAACACATTCACTTCTTCGCCTTTGGCCCGGATCGCGCATTTGTCGCCTCGAAAACGCCCCGCTGCGTGCTAAAAGGAACAAAAGGCTGATAGTGCGGGGACCGAGATGAAGGGTGAAAACAAGAAACCGGCGCGTTCCGACCTCGACGAGGCGGCGCTTTTCTTCCACAAGCACCCGACCCCCGGAAAGCTGGAAATCCAGGCCACCAAGCCGCTCGGCAACCAGCGCGACCTGGCGCTTGCCTATTCGCCCGGCGTCGCCGCCCCCTGCCTTGCCATCCAGGACGACCCGGCGCTCGCGGCGGACTACACCAGCCGCGCCAACCTCGTCGGCGTGGTGTCGAACGGCACGGCCGTGCTCGGCCTCGGCAACATCGGTCCGCTCGCCTCCAAGCCGGTAATGGAAGGCAAGGCGGTTCTGTTCAAGAAGTTCGCCGGCATCGACGTCTTCGACATCGAGATCGACGCGCCCGGGATCGAGCGCATGGTCGATACCATTTCGGCGCTCGAACCCACTTTCGGCGGCATCAACCTGGAGGACATCAAGGCCCCCGAATGCTTCGAGGTGGAGGAACGGCTGAAGGCGCGCATGAGCATTCCAGTGTTCCATGACGATCAGCACGGCACCGCCATCATCGTGGCGTCGGCTGTGCTGAACGCGCTGGAACTGGCCGGCAAGGAGATCGGCAAGGTCAAGATCGTCACCTCCGGCGCGGGCGCGGCCGCACTTGCCTGCCTCAACCTTCTGGTTTCTCTCGGCGCCAGCATCGACAACATATGGGTCACCGACCGCCACGGCGTCGCCTATCACGGCCGCGTCGAGGAAATGGACCGCTGGAAGGACGCCTACGTCAAGGACACCGACGCGCGCACCCTGGCCGACGTGATCGGCGGCGCCGACATCTTCCTCGGTCTGTCCGCGGCCGGCGTGCTGAAGCCGGACCTGCTCGCCCACATGGCGGAAAAACCGCTGATCCTGGCACTCGCCAACCCGACGCCGGAGATCATGCCGGAGGTGGCCCGTGCCGCTCGTCCGGACGCGATGATCTGCACCGGCCGTTCCGATTTCCCCAACCAGGTCAACAACGTCCTGTGCTTTCCTTACATCTTCCGAGGCGCGCTGGACTGCGGCGCCAGCGCCATCAACGAGGAGATGAAGATGGCCGCCGTGCGCGCCATTGCCGGCCTCGCCCGCGAGGAGCCGTCGGACGTCGCCGCGCGCGCCTATTCGGGCGAAACGCCGATGTTCGGCCCGGATTTCCTCATCCCCTCGCCCTTCGATCCACGCCTCATCCTGCGCATCGCCCCGGCTGTCGCCAAGGCTGCCTGCGAGACCGGCGTGGCGACACGGCCCATCGAGGATTTCGCCGCCTATATCGACAAGCTGAACCGCTTCGTCTTCCGCTCCGGCCTGGTCATGAAGCCGGTCTTCTCGGCGGCGAAGACGGCGAGCCTGAAGCGCGTCATCTATGCCGACGGCGAGGACGAGCGCGTGCTGCGTGCCGCCCAGGTGGTCCTGGAGGAAGGCATCGCAGAGCCGATCCTGATCGGCCGCCCGCACGTCATCGAAGTTCGCCTCAAGCGCCACGGCCTGCGCATCCGGCCGGGCGTCGATTTCGGCCTCATCAACCCGGAAGACGATCCGCGCTACCGGCACTATGTCGACCTGCTAATGGAACTCGGCGGCCGCCGCGGCGTCACGCCGGAAGCCGCGCGCACCAAGGTGCGCACCGAAAACACCGTCATCGCAGCCCTTGCCGTCAAGCGCGGCGACGCGGACGCCATGCTGTGCGGGCTGGAAGGCCGCTTCGCCCGCCACCTGCGCAACGTCAACCTCATCATCGGCAGCCGGCCAGGCATCGAGGACCGCGATCTTTCGACGCTGTCGATGCTGATTTCGCAGCGCGGCGTGCTGTTCCTCACCGATACCCATGTGACGGTCGATCCGAGTGCGGAGGAAATCGCCGAGATGACCGTGCTCGCGGCAGAAGAAATCCGCCGTTTCGGCATCGAGCCCAAGGCGGCGCTGCTATCGCTGTCGGACTTCGGCTCGCGCGACGTGCCGAGCGCCATGAAGATGCGCAAGGCGGCCGAAATCCTGCACCGCATCGCGCCCGACCTCGAATGCGACGGCGAGATGCACGCCGACACCGCGCTGTCGGCGCATCTGCGCCAGCGCGTTTACCCGCATTCGCGGCTGACCGGCGAAGCCAATCTTCTGGTCTTCCCGAGCCTCGACTCCGCCAACATCACCTTGACCGCGCTGCAGGCGATGCTCGACGCCCTGCATGTCGGCCCGATCCTGCTCGGCACCGACAAGCCGGCGCACATCCTGACCCCGTCCGTCACCTCGCGCGGCGTCGTCAACATGACCGCGCTTGCCGTCGTCGAGGCCTCACAGCGGGCACAGGCGACGCTGAAGCTCGACGCGCCGACAGCGTAAAGAACGGGTTAACTCGCCGCGCGGTAAGCTTTCGCTGGACGATTCTGGCGGCGGGAACCGAACCGGATGAAGGGCGATCGCAGGGCGCAAATGCTCGCTGCCGCGCTGATGGGCGCGGCGGTGCTGGTTGCATTCGCGCCGGCGGCCGCGCAGGCGTCCGCCCGCATCTGCCGCCAGCTCGAAGCGGAACTGGCCGGTGCACCGCGCGGCGGCTCCAGCCCCGCCCAGCTCAACAAATACGACGACGCCATCGCGCGGCAGCAAAGCGAGATCGCCAAGGCGCGCAGCCAGGCGCGCGCGCTCGGCTGCGGCTTCTCGCTGTTTTCCAGCAATGTCAGCCAATGCGCCTCGCTCAATGCCGCCCTGTCGCGCATGAACGGCAACCTGGACAAGCTCGAGCGCAAGCGCGCCCAACTCGCCGGCGGCGGCAAGCGCCGCAGCCGCGCCCACCTGATGGCGCTGCTCGACAAGAACGGCTGCCGCGACCGCAAGGTGGAAGACAAGGCGGTGACGATCCGCTCCAGCGACGGCAGCGTCCAGCGCCTGCTCGGCGAAACCATCGAGCGCGTCGACAGGCCGAACGAGGTTTCCCTTCCGGGCGGTGGCGGCGAATACCGCACCATGTGCGTGCGCACCTGCGACGGCTATTTCTTCCCGATGTCCAACGCGGCTTCGGTCGGCGATTTCGAACGCGATCAGAAGAATTGTGAATCGAGCTGCCCAGGCGCCGCCATCCAGCTTTTCTACACGCGCGGAATGGACGAAGATTCGTCGCGCATGATCTCGGTGGCCACCGGCCGCCCCTACGGCGACCTTTCGACCGCCTATCTCTACAAGAAGCCGAACGCTTCGGTGCCGCAAAGCTGCGGCTGCAACGCGCCGAGGGATTTTTCCATTCTCGGCGGCGGCTCCGGCCGCGATTCCGGGACTGGCCCGGCGTCTTCGCCGGCCATGCAGTCGCTGTCGCCCTCCGTTTCGATCATGCCGGCGGCAAGGCCGGATCCGGCGGCAGATCCCGAAACGCAGGCCAACGCCGAAGGCGGGCTCGACATCGAGACGATCAGGCGGCTGGCCGCCGAGAAGGCGGCGGAAAATTCGCCCGGGGACCGCAAGGTCAGGGTCGTCGGGCCAAAGTTCCTTCCCGACCCATCAGCGGCAATAGATCTGCAAGCTCCGGTCCCGAAGAAAGGCCCGTAAGCGCCAGTCTGAGCGGCATGAACAGTGCCTTGCCCTTGCGCTCGGTCATCTTTCTCACCTTGGCGGTCCAGGCTTTCCAGACGCCGGCATCCCACGGCTCCTCGGGCAAAAGGTCGAAGGCGATCCGAACGAAGTCGCGGTCCTCGTCGGAGAGTTCCGGCATCTCCTGCGGCCCTTCGTTGACGATTTTCCACCACTGGGCGGCATCGGAAAGCCGGTCGAGATTGCCGCGCACGGCGTTCCAGAACGGCTCCGCCCTTTCGCCGCCGATACCCAGGACGCGCAGGCGGTCGCGCGCGTCGGCAAACGCCATGTGATGCAGCAGCGCGCGGTTCAGCACCAGCAATTCGTCGGGATCGAACTTGGCCGCCGATTTCGACGTCGCCGCCGGATCGAAATGGTCTGCGAGCTCGGCCATGGTCGGCATCGCATGCACGCTTTCCGACGTGCCGATCAGCACCGCCAGCGAGGCCACCGCCATCGCCTCGATGCCGTCCTCGCGCAGCCCCTGGATCGACAGCGAGCCGGTGCGCTTCGACAGCCCCTCGCCCGAGACGGTGGTGAGCAGGTTGTGGTGGCCGAAGCCCGGCGGCACGGCGCCGAGCGCCTGGAACAGAGCGATCTGCACACCGGTGTTGGTGACATGGTCGTCGCCACGAATGACATGGCTGATGCCCATGTCGATATCGTCCACCACCGAAGGCAGCGTGTAGAGATAGGTGCCGTCCTCGCGCACCAGCACCGGATCGGAGACCGAAGCGAGATCGACCGTCTCCTCGCCTCGCACGAGGTCGTTCCAGCGGATTTCGGTGCGCATCGGCTCCAGCGGGTCAGAGACGAAGTTGGGCAGCAGGAAGCGCCAGTGCGGGCGGCGGCCGTCGCCTTCGTATTCGGCGATCTGGGCTGGCGTCAGCGCCAGTGCCTCGCGGCCGTAGACCGGCGGCAGGCCACGCGTGCGGCGCACTTTGCGGCGCAGGTCCAGTTCCTCCGGCGTCTCGTAGCAGGGATAAAGCACGCCGGCTGCCTTCAGCCGCTCCACCGCCGCATCGTAGTGGTCGAACCGCTTCGACTGGTATTCCGTGGCATCCTGGAAGATGCCCAGCCAATGCAGGTCGTAGAGGATGGAATCGGCGTATTCCTGCTTCGAGCGGGCGACGTCGGTGTCGTCGAAGCGCTGGATGAAGCGGCCTCGGTGCTTTTGCGCGAACAGCCAGTTGAACAGCGCGGTGCGCGCGTTGCCGATATGGATGCGGCCGGTGGGCGACGGAGCGAAGCGGACGGTGACTGTCATGAAGGGGGCGTAGCGGATGCTCTTTGCGTTGACAAGAACCGCCCTACCCACCTGCACTCATAGAGCCTTTCGGCGCGGGATGGAAGCACGGGCGCTGCTCTCGCCACGCCCGTGCCGCAATCATGCCAGCCCCTTGGTCAGCTCCAGCGCCTGGCGCTCGAACAGCCGGCGGTAGATGCCGCCCTCAAGGCGGATCAGCTCGTCGTGCGAGCCCTCCTCGGCGATTCTGCCGCGGTCGAAGACCAGCAGCCGGTCGAGCGAGCGCACGGTGGAGAGCCGGTGCGCGATGACCAGCGTCGTGCGCCCCACCATCAGCCGTTCCATCGCCTGCTGGATCAGCACCTCCGATTCCGAATCGAGGCTGGATGTCGCCTCGTCGAAGATCAGGATCGGCGCGTCCGCCAGGAAGGCGCGCGCGATCGCCACGCGCTGGCGCTCGCCGCCGGACAGCTTGACGCCGCGCTCTCCGACCAGCGTGCCGTAGCCCTTGGGCAGCGCCGTGATGAAGTGGTGGGCGCTGGCCTGCCGCGCCGCCTCCTCGATCTCGGCCTGCGTCGCCGAAGGCCGGCCACACGCGCTGTTCTCCGCGCGCGCGCGGTGGAACAGGATCGGCTCCTGCTGAACGAGGGCGATCTGCGAGCGCAGCGACGCCTGCTGCACCTCGGCGATATCCTGGCCGTCGATCAGGATGCGCCCGCCGCTGACGTCGTAGAGCCGCTGGATCAGCTTGACGAAGGTCGTCTTGCCGGAGCCGGAGTGCCCGACCAGCCCCACCCGCTCGCCCGGCTCTATCCTGATGGAGAAATCCCGGTAGAGCGGCAGGCGGTGGTTGCCGTAGTGGAACGTCACATGGTCAAAGGTGATGCCGCCGTCGCCGATGCGGATCGGCCCGGCGCCCGGCCGGTCGTCGACATCCAGCGGCTGCGCCTCGAAATCGACCAACTCCTCCATGTCGTTGACGGAGCGCTGCATGTTGCGGATGTGCATGCCGATGTCGCGCAGGTAGCCTTGCAGCACGAAGAACGAGGTGAGCACGAAGGCGACGTCGCCGGCACTCGCCTGCCCCCAGCTCCACAACACCAGAACGAAGCCGATGACGGCGGCTCTCAGGCCGAGCAGCATCATTCCCTGCGTCGTGCCGTTCACCGTGCCGCGCATCCAGGTGCGGCGGGTGCGGCCGCGCCATTTGGCAACGACCTCGGCGAAGCGCGCTTCCTCGCGTTCCTCGGCGCCAAAGCCCTTCACCACCGCGTTGCAGCTCACCGCGTCTGCCAGCGAGCCGCCGAGCTTGGTGTCCCAGATGTTGGCGAGCCGGGCCGCCGGCGCGACATAGCCGAGCGACAGCGCGGCCGTGATGGCGATGAACAGCAGCGAGCCGATGGCGATGACCAGCCCCATCAGCGGCCAGTACCAGCCAAGCAGCACGGTCGAGCCGACCAGCATGACCAGCGACGGGAACAGCGCGATCAGGATGGTGTCGTTGAGCAGGTCGAGCGCCCACATGCCGCGCGTCACCTTGCGCACGGTCGAGCCAGCGAAGGAGTTCGCATGCCAGTCCGTCGAGAAGCGCTGGACGCGATGGAAGGCATCGGCCGAGATGTCGGCCATCATCTTCAGCGTCAGGTCGGTGATGCCGACAAAGGCGATGTTGCGCATGACGACGGAGCCGAGCGCCAGGGCGATCAGCGTCACGAAAGCCGCCTTCGCGGCAGCCCAGGCAACGGCATCGGTGGCGGCGCCGGAGGCGACCGCATCCACCAGCCGTCCGGAATAGAGCGGGGTGAGCACGTCGGCCAGCGTCGCGACCATGAAGGTGACGACGATCAGCGCCAGCCGCCAGGGCTGGCGCCGCCAATGGCGGACGGTGAAGCCAAGCACGCTGGCGAAGGCGCCGCCGCCGAGGTCGGTTTTGAAACGAGTCATGATGTCAATCGGGCGGCAATTCGCCCGGCCTCAAAAATCAGAAATGGAAAGAACCGCTCGCAGGCGCTTCACCTGCTGGTCGATGCGAATTCGACAATCGGCCGGAAAACCGGCGGCGATCGTGCCTAGGCCTTGCGGCCCCCTTTAGCGATGTCAAATCGTGGCATACGTGACCTCCCCCAACGGGAATCGCGGAATATCGGCTTATAGCCAGCGCTTTGAACCGCGCCAACCCCTTGCCGGGCAGAAATCACGGCTGGCTGAATCGTTGAGGTATATCTGCAACAGCGCTTGTCGCCGCTCCCCTCAACATGGAAGGCAACCGGACGAGGACGGCAAAACCTTCGAGATCGCGTGATACCGGACTGCCGGCGGCGCGTCGTCGCGATGAGTAGGGTATCGAAAAGGCTGCGAGCCGAAAGGACTCCGGCTCGCCATTCTATAAAAAGGTCGTCCTAGTTGACTGTCGTTTCGGAGGCGGCGTCCGCCGTCGTCGCTGCCGGAAGTTCCGCGCTGGCAAGCTGCTTGGCGCAGAGTTCGGCCGCCCCGTCCACCGGTTTCTCCATCTTGGCGAAGGTGACCCAGCCGCCTTTTTCGACGAAGGTGTCACGCTTCCAGGTATCTTCCTTCTTCAGCTCCGCCAGTTGCGCCGAAGCGTCGGGCGCCGCAAGGAACCTGTGAACGCAGATGTTGGCGGCAAGTTGTGCAGCCGCCTGTTCGCCGGCCGTTTCCGCTTGCTTGGTCGCGGTGCCGCCGGTCACCCAGCCGCCCCACGAGAAGCCGACGATCATGGTCAGCACGGCCGCGCCGACGCAGGACCAAAGCCAGACCGCCTTCGACGGCCGGTAGCCACTCCATTTTTCTCCCATGGACATTGTTTTCCTCCTCAGTCTCTTTTCGGGAATTGTCGCGACTTGATCAATCACGATGCGCAACAGAGTAACACAGTTCGTGATGATGACTACCCGTAATGAGCGGAAGAGGAAAAGCGTCAGACCTCCCGGCTGCTGCTAACCGGACCGGCGGCATGCAAAAAACGTCAAAAATCGATGGGAAAACAGAGAATTCTCTTGTCTCGATCTATCGA
This sequence comes from Mesorhizobium sp., assembly GCA_051954615.1. Lineage (GTDB taxonomy): Bacteria > Pseudomonadota > Alphaproteobacteria > Rhizobiales > Rhizobiaceae > Mesorhizobium. The sequence goes on from JBQCHN010000019.1 coordinate 38,896, forward strand.
TCGAGGCGCATTTCGTTGCCGTTGGTCACGCGGCGAAATCCGAAACGCTCGTACAGGCCATGCGCATCGCTGGTGTTGAGCATCCAGGCGGAAACCGTTTTCAAATCAGGATGGTCCAGAAGTGCCGCGACAAGGGCTTTGCCGATCCCCTTGCCGCGCTGGTCGGGCCAGACGATCACGTCGGAAATACGCGCGAACACCGCCCGATCCCCCGAGGCGCGCGCGAACCCCGCCTGCCTGCCATCGATCCGGGCAATCGCGCAAACCGAATTCTCGAAGGCACGGCGATTGATGGCGTCGCTCCTGCCTTTCCCCCAATAGCTGTCCCCAAGGAGGTCCGCCGTCGCCCTGAAATCGAGCAGGGCCAGGTCATGGACAATCTCGAGGCTCATCGGCTCAGCCCCGGTCGCGGAACCGGTTGGTGATCGGGTAACGGCGGTCGCGGCCGAAGTTCTTGCGCGTGATCTTGACGCCGGGTGCAGCCTGCCGGCGCTTGTATTCGGCAATGTAGAGCAGGTTTTCCACCCGCGTCACCGTCGCCCGGTCATGACCGCGCGCGACGATCTCGTCGACGCCCATCTCGTGCTCGACGAGGCATTCGAGGATGTCGTCCAGCGCCGGATAGGGCGGCAGCGAATCCTGGTCCGTCTGGTTCTCGCGCAGTTCGGCGGACGGCGCCTTGTCGATGATGTTGACCGGGATCACCTCTCCGCTCGGCCCCAGCGCGGTCGGCGGCACATGGGCATTACGCCAGCGCGAGATCGCATAGACCTGCATCTTGTAGAGGTCCTTGATCGGGTTGAAGCCGCCGTTCATGTCGCCGTAGAGCGTGGCGTAGCCGACAGACATCTCGCTCTTGTTGCCGGTGGTCACCACCATCGAACCGAACTTGTTGGAAATCGCCATCAGGATGGTGCCGCGCGCGCGGCTTTGCAGGTTCTCTTCGGTGATGCCTTCGCGCGTGCCCTCGAAAAGCTGCGATAGCGCGTGCGAGAACCCGTCCACAGGCTCGAAGATCGGCACGATGTCGTAGCGCGTGCCGAGCGCGCGGGCGCAGTCCTCGGCGTCTTTCAGCGAATCCTTCGACGTGTAGCGGTAGGGCATCATCACGCAACGCACACGCTCTTCGCCCAGCGCATCGACCGCCAACGCCGCGCAGATCGCCGAATCGATGCCGCCCGACAGGCCGAGCACCACGTTCTTGAAACCGTTCTTGTTCACATAGTCGCGCAGGCCGACCATGCAGGCGCGGTAGTCCGCCTCCTCCTTCTCCGGAATGCGCGACTTCGGCCCCTGCGAACAGACCCATCCATCGGCCGTCCGCTTCCAGGTGACGACGTCCACCGTCTCCTCGAACTGGCTCATCTGGAAGGCGAGCGACTTGTCGGCATTGATGCCGAAGGAGGCGCCGTCGAACACAAGTTCGTCCTGGCCGCCGAGCTGGTTGGCCCACACCAGCGGCAGGCCCGTCTCAATCACCTGTTTCAGCACCACCTGCTGGCGCACATCCTGCTTGCCGCGATAGTAGGGCGAGCCGTTGGGCACCAGAAGCATCTCGGCACCGCTCTCGGCCAGCGTCTCGCACACGCCGAGATCGCCCCAGATATCCTCGCAGATCGGGATGCCGAGGCGGACGCCGCGGAAATTCACCGGTCCGGAAATCTCCGGTCCGGCCTGGAAGACGCGCTTCTCGTCGAACTCGCCGTAGTTCGGCAGGTCGACCTTGTAACACTCGCCGATGATCTTGCCGCCGTCGGCGACGACTACGGAGTTGTGCGTGCCGCTCTTGCGCTTCAGCGGCGTGCCGACAATGACGCCCGGCCCGCCATCCGCCGTATCCTTGGCGAAATCCTCGGCCGCCTTCTCGCAGGCCTTAAGGAACGCGGGCTTCAGCACGAGATCTTCCGGCGGATAACCGGCCAGGAAAAGCTCGGTGAACAGAACGAGGTCGGCGCCCTGCCGGGCGGCGTCCGCCCTCGCCTCGCGCGCCTTGGCGAGGTTTCCGGCGACGTCGCCGACCGTCGGGTTCAGCTGGGCGATGGCGATGCGAAGGATATCAGGAGCGGCTTTCTTGGTCATGAGCGGGATTTAGCCTGCCCTGAGCGCTCCGACAACGCCCCTTCGATTGGTCCTGCTATACGGCCCCGCCGGCCAGGCGCCCGGCGATGGCGACGATCCAGACGCCGGCGGCGAGAACGACGGCGATCAGCACCGCCAGCGAGCCGCAATCCTTGGCAAGCTGGATATCGGCGTCGAATTCGCGGCTCACCGCGTTGCAGGCGGCCTCGATGCCGGTGTTCAGAACTTCAACCAGCATCAGAAGCAGGACGGCTCCGACCAGCAGCGCGTAGCCGCTCCAGCTCGTCGAGACGAACCAGCCGACCGGCAGCGCCAGCACCAGCAGGGCCAGTTCCTGCCGGAACGCGGCCTCGCCGGCGGCCAGTCGATGGAAGGCGCGCAACGAATTCTGCCAAGCATGGATGAGGCGCATCATGGGCGTGATCTTCTCCGCATAGCGCGCTTATCCGACGTCTTTCAGTCGCGGGCAACCGCAGCGGGCGTCTCGTAGTCGGTAAATTGCGGCAGCCCATCGCAGATTTCGTAGTAATCGCCCTTGTCGGCGACGAAGATATGGCTGTCGCCGACAAGCCCAGCAGGACCGTCGAAGGCTCCGGCCATGATCGACGTGGTATCCGTTCCCTCCTGCTTCCAGAACAGCAGCGAACCACAGGTGCGGCAAAACCCGCGCCGGGCATCGGCGGAAGCCGCGTACCAGGCGAGATGCGGCCCGCCTTCGACGGCGAGGTCGGCATCCGACGCGCTGGTGGCGGCGACGAAATGGCCGCTTTGGCGGCGGCATTGCGAGCAGTGGCAGAAGATCACGCCACGGAGCTTGCCGCGCGCCCTGAAGCGGACACCGCCGCACAGGCACCCGCCTTCGTGAATCGTCTCCATCCGTCTCTCCTTCCTGCCCTTCCTGCATGTCCGATGGACGGAGCATTCCACAGGATCGAGATGGCCGCATCGGCAAATACGACAGCCGGCAACATAGTCGCGAAATGCAATATATAGAATTGTATACACTTTATAGTAGAAATAGGTGCCTTCAAACTCGCGGAATTAAGGAAGATTTAGCGATACCGCATCTATGGTGATGCACGCGGAGATCGCAGCTGGGGGCGCGTTCTTCGTCATGTTTCAAGATCACTCCGCGCGCCCTCCATCGGCAAGGATCATCCGTGCGAACCGGCACAGAGTCTCAAGGGGAGAATGAAACGCGCATGCAGCCGGCCGCCGCCACACTCGAACGCAGCACCGATCTGGCAACCGCTGTCGTCACGACCATGCGCCAGCTCGGCGTCATGGGCCTGCCGCGCAACTACGAGATTTTCTACGAGGCACTGAGCGGATCGAACCCCGCGCTCAGCCTCGCCGTCGTGGCTTTGAGCAACCGGCCAACCCAGGACGAGCTCGACGCCATCGGCCGCAAGTTCTTCACCCAGAACCATGGCCAGGGCATCGTCGATCAGGCGCGCGACGTTCTCGCCAGGGAACTGGAAGACGTCGCTGCGCTTTTGCGCAACGAGCGCAGCCATATCGAGAAATACGGCAGGATCCTCGACGAAACCTCCGGCGGCCTGCATAGCCGCAGCACGGTCTCCAAGGAACTTCTGGAAAAGATCGTCGGTGCGATTTCCGTCGCGACCGTTTCCACCATCGATCGCGGCAAGCAGGTCGTCACGACGCTTGCCGACAAGTCGGCCGAGCTCGAGAGCGTGAAGTCGAAGCTGGAGGAATACAAGCGCCTGGCCGACACCGATCCGCTGACGCATATCTGGAACCGGCGCGCCTTCGACAAGGAGATCGCGCGAATCTACAATTCGAACAAGGGCATCCTGTTCAACGCCCTGATCCTTGCCGATATCGATCGCTTCAAGGACATCAACGACCGCTTCGGCCATCCTGTCGGCGACAAGATCATCCAGATCATCGCCGACATCTTCCAGTCGAACAGCCATGCCGGCGTGTTCGTGGCGCGCACCGGTGGTGAGGAATTCGCGCTGATCGTCGAAGGCGCCAGCGAAGACACGACCTACCAGATGGCCGAGCGCATCCGCGCGCTGGTCGAGCAGACGCCATTCGCCAGCCCCCAGACCGGCACGAACTACGGCACCGTCACCGTCTCGATGGGCATCTGCATGGCCTCGGAAGGCGACAGCCCGGAAGACCTCTACACCAAGGCGGACCGCGCGCTCTACCGATCCAAGGTGGCCGGCCGCAACCGCGTCACCCGCCACTCCACCATGGCCGGTCCGTCGGGCAAGAACTGGCTGCTCTACAAGAAGGAGTGAGCGGGAGCGCTGACCCGGCACAAGGAAAAAGGCGCCCTCTCAGGCGCCTTTAACTTTTCAACCGGCAATGCGGCCAGACTTACTCGGCCGCTTCCGTATGCCGCTGCCGCACCGGCGCGTTCTTTTTCAGCAGATCCGACACCAGGAACGCCAGTTCGATCGCCTGGTCCGCGTTGAGGCGCGGGTCGCAATGCGTGTGATAGCGGTCGTGCAGGTCCTCGGCCGTGATGGCGCGCGCGCCGCCGGTGCATTCGGTGACGTTCTTGCCCGTCATCTCGATATGAATGCCGCCCGGATGGGTGCCCTCGGCCCGATGCACCTCGAAGAAGGTCTCCACTTCCTTCAGGATGCGGTCGAACGGCCGCGTCTTGTAGCCCGCCGCCGTGATGGTGTTGCCGTGCATGGGATCGCACGACCACACGACCGAGCGGCCTTCCTTCTCGACAGCACGCACCAGCTTCGGCAGGTGCTCGCCCGCCTTGTCTGCGCCGAAGCGGTTGATCAGCGTCAACCGGCCCGGCTCGTTTTCGGGATTGAGAAGATCAATCAGTTCGATCAACCCGTCCGGCGTCAGCGAGGGGCCGCATTTCAGGCCGAGCGGGTTCTTGATGCCGCGGCAGTATTCGATATGCGCATGGTCGGGCTGGCGTGTGCGGTCACCGATCCAGATCATGTGGCCCGACGTCGCGTACCAGTCGCCCGAAGTGGAATCGACGCGCGTCAGCGCCTCCTCGTAGCCGAGCAACAGTGCCTCATGGCTGGTGTAGAAATCCGTTTCGCGCAACGCGAAATTGCTCTCCGAGGTGATGCCGACGGCACGCATGAAGTCCATCGTCTCGGTGATGCGGTTGGCGAGCGCGCCGTACTTCTCCGCCTGCGGGCTGTCTGAGACGAAGCCCAGCATCCAACGATGCACGTTCTCCAGGCTGGCATAACCGCCCTGGGCGAAAGCACGCAGAAGATTGAGCGTGGCAGCCGACTGGCGATAGGCCATCACCTGCCGCTGCGGATCAGGCACGCGCGACTTGGCGTCGAACTCGATGCCGTTGATGATGTCGCCACGATAGCTCGGCAGCGTCACGTCCGCCTTCGTCTCGTTGTCGGACGAGCGCGGCTTGGCGAACTGGCCGGCGACGCGGCCGACCTTCACCACCGGCTGCGCGCCGGCATAGGTCATCACCACGGCCATCTGCAGGAATACCCGGAAGAAGTCGCGGATGTTGTCCGCGCCGTGCTCGGCGAAACTCTCGGCGCAGTCGCCGCCCTGGAGAAGGAATGCGTCACCGGCGGCGACCGTCGCCAGCTGCTTCTTCAGCTTGCGCGCCTCGCCCGCGAAAACCAGCGGCGGAAAGCTGGCGAGCTGCGCCTCGGTGTCCTTCAGCGCGCCCAGATCCGGATAGGCGGGAACCTGCTGGATCGGCTTGGCTCTCCAGGAATTCGGCGACCACTTCGTCATGTCAGCACCCGACGCGCCTTCAACGCGCTTTCAAAGCAGGCACGATTGCCCGCAAAACCAATCCCCGCATGGGATGGCGGCTCCTTACAGGAAGCCCGGTTCCTATTCTAGTGCGGATTTTCCCGGCTTGCGACCGACGAGCCGCCGGCCTGCGGCGGCGCTGTCACGGAAGCTTCGTCCGGCGGCGATAAACGAAGCGCGAAAGCCTCGAATCAGGCCATGCCGAAAGCCGTCGAAATGCATCCGAAGGTCAATCACGCCGCCTCAAGCGGGCCGTCCGGGAGCATTCGACCGCCGAATTTTTCTTTCCAAATCTTCCCCAACGTAAGCAAGACAGCTGCCGACGAAGTCATTCAACGGACTGAATTCGTTGACGAAAATGCGATTGCTGCAAAATTGTCACAGACAGCATCTGTTGCTCTCTCGCCACGTTTGCGCCGTCAATCCGCCATGCCCAAACAAAATTAATGGAAAATGATCAATTGGTGTTACCATCCGTAACAATACGAAAAAAGGTTTGGGCGGGATAGTGATTCGGAGCGGCAGACTGCGGCGCTCAATGTCGGAACAAAAAGGTGACGCCGCCCAGCCGGCGCCTTCCCGGAAGGCGGCCTCCACCCCGGTCTCTTCCATGCGCAATTTCTGGGGCCTTATGCGGGCCTACTGGTTCTCCAGCAGCTGGAAGGAAGCCTGGACGCTGACGGTGGTGATCGCCCTGCTCACCGCCCTGTCGTCGAAGGCGGGTGTCTGGTTCGCGGAAGCTTCGGGCGAGTTGATCAACTCGATCGCCTTCTTCCACGACGCCGCCAACACCACGCCGCTGACCTCGCTGCTGGAGAACGCGGCCTTCCTCGTCGGACTTGTGGTCATCAAGGACGCCGGCATCACCGGCAGCCGCACTTATATTTCCGCCACCCTGCACCGCCGCTGGCGAGCCTGGCTGGACAACCGTTTCAACGAGGCGCTGCTGGACGCCAACCACAGCCATTTCCATGCCCAGCACGGTGCCGGCACGCCGGCGCCCGACAACATCGACCAGCGTGTGCAGGAATCGATCAAGGACATGACGGGCGGCGCCATCGGCCTTGCCATGGGCGTCATGGCGGTGGCGACCTCACTCTACTTCGTCGGCGAGAAGCTGATCTCCTCCTCCACCGAAGTCGCCGGGCTCGAATTCCTCGGCAGCTACGGCAGCGCCGTGCTCGCCTTCGCCGCCGTGGCCGTCTACGTGCCGCTCAACACCTGGATCGCGGTCAAGCTCGGCGGCATGCTGGAACAGCTTTCGATCCGCATGCAGCGGGCCGAGGGAAGCTATCGCGGCGAGTTGACGACGCTGCTGCGCCGTTCCTTCCATGTCGCGGCGTCACGCGGCGAGGACGTGCAGAAGGCCATGCACGAGCGCCTTTACGTCGATATCGACCAGACCTGGGGCCGCCACAACATCGTGAGCGCCAGCTATGCCTCTTTCGAGCGGGTCTACAATTTCGTCGGCGCCCGCATCATCGCCTACGGCCCGGGGCTGATCCCCTTCGTTCACAACCGCATCGATCTCAAGGGCTACATAACCGGCGCCGAGCTGGTCAACGCCCTGATCAGCCAGTGCTCGTGGTTCATCCACGTCATGCCCGCCATCGCCACGTTGCGCGCCAATTCCAAGCGCGTCATCGAAGTGGCCGTCGCCATCGAGAACGTGCAGAAGCCGGACGAATTCTACCGCCGGACGGGCCGCTCGGAGTTCCGTCGCACCAGTCAGAACCCGGTCTTCGGGCTGACCATCCAGGATCTGGAACTGGCGCACGAGGGCCACGACACCACGCCGTTCCTGACCATCGACCAGTTGCGCTTCCGGCGCGGCGAATGGATTTTCCTGCGCGGCGAATCCGGTTGCGGCAAGACATCGCTGCTGAAGGCCATCAACGGCCTGTGGCCCTACGGGCGCGGCACCATCGTCCTGCCGGAGGGCGTCAAGAGCTTCTACGCCGCGCAGGACGTGCGCTTGCCGCAGGTGTCGCTGAAGGAACAGGTCTGCCTGCCCGACGCGCCCGAGGACCATTCCGACGCGCATGTCGCGGCAGCCCTTCACAAGGCCGGGCTCGGCGAGTTCATCGAACACCTCGGCGACGTCACTCGCCAGGGCAAGGGCTGGGACCAGCAGCTTTCGGGCGGCCAGAAGCAGAAGCTGGTGGTGGCGCGCATCCTGTTGCAGCAGCCGGGCCTGCTGTTCCTCGACGAAGCGTCGGCCGCGCTCGATCCGGAGGGCAAGATCGCCTTCCACCAGGCGATCAAGGACAACTGCCCCAACGCCACCGTCGTCAGCATCATGCACGAAGCGACCCCGCCTCGCTCGGCCTCCGGCACGGAATTCTACGATTCGGTCGTGACGATCGCCGACGGCACCGTCAGCAAGAAGCCGCTCCAGCCCCCGCTGCCGGCCGAGATCACGGAGATCCTCAACCGCCCTCCCATGCGCCAGCCGACCCGCTCGCCGGCGATGGAGGAAGGCTGGCGGCGCATCACCCGCCTGCGGCTGAAGCAGAAATAGGCGCGATACGCCCCAGGCAGTTTCCCGGAGCCTGTTTCGAAATTCGCTCCGATGAGCCATATGGTGGTGGTTTCGAGAACCGTCGCGCAGCGGACATTTGGTCCGTGAGCAACGGAAGCCCAAAAACCGCCATCGGGTGGCCGTCAGAGTAGAATTTCCAAACGGGCTCTCAGCCGTCCCGCCGCGACAGCACCCTGGTCAGCATCGGCTCGACGCGTGACAATTCGTCGAGATGAGCGGCCGAAAGTTCGGCGAGCAGCGCTTCCGCCCGCTCGGTCAGGATCAGCATGACCTTGCGCTGGTCATCCTCGGCGTGGCGGCGCTCGACCAGCCCCGCCTCGCCCAGCCGGTCCACCAGTTCCACCGCGCTGTGATGGCGGATGCGAAGCCGCTCGGCGAGATCTCCCACCGACACCGGCCCGCCGCCGGGAAAGCCCTTGATGGCCAGCAATGCCTGATGGTGGCGCGGCTGCAAACCAACCGCCTTGGCGGCGTTCTGGCTGAATTCGAGGAAACAGCGGATCAGGTAGCGGAACTGCGACAGCGCCTGATAGTCGGCCTGCGTGATTTCGGCGCCCCACCGCTGTGACTTTTCCGTACTCATGCCCGTTTCCACCCCCATCAGTCCGCACACAGACCACATACGACTTGAATTTATATCGTGTTGCGATAGAGAGCGATCACCGTCGGCCCCTCGCGCAGACGGCCGGCAGCATAGCCGCCGATCCTGGATTCTCGAAAGACATACTGCAATGAAGACCGGCCAGCCAGACCAGCACGCCATGAGCGACTTCACCACGGATGCGCGCATGCTGCTGATCGCGGCCATAGCGGCGGTGGTGGCAACGGTGGCCGTCGGCGCCGGCGTGCTTCTGATGGACCTGATAAAGCTCGCCACCAACCTGTCCTATTTCGGCCAGGCGACGCTGGCCGACCTCAAGTTGCAGGATACCCCGCTCGGCCTGTTCGCCGTTCTGGTGCCGGTCGTCGGCGCGCTGATCGTCGGGCTGATGGCGCGCTACGGCTCGGACAAGATCCGCGGCCACGGCATTCCGGAAGCGCTGGAAGCCATCCTGCTCGGCCGCTCGCGGCTCTCCTTCAAGGTTGCGATCCTCAAGCCGCTCTCCTCGGCGATCTCCATCGGCACCGGCGGCCCGTTCGGCGCCGAAGGGCCGATCATCATGACCGGCGGCGCCATCGGCTCGCTGATCGCACAGGCGCTGCCCGTCTCCGACGCCGAACGCAAGACGCTGCTGGTGGCCGGCGCCGCCGCCGGCATGACCACCGTTTTCGGCACGCCGATCGCCGCCATCATGCTGGCGGTCGAACTGCTGCTGTTCGAATGGACGCCGCGCAGCTTCGTGCCGGTGGCCGCCGCCGCCATCCTGGCCGATGTCGAGCGTACGATGCTCCACCTGCCCTCGCCGCTTTTCGCCACCCATGCCGAAATGGCGATCACGCTGACAGGCCTTGCCGGCTGGATGTTCATCGGCCTGTGCGGCGGGCTGCTGTCGGGCCTTTTGACGCAGATCGTCTACCGCTGCGAAGACGCCTTCCTGAAGCTGCCCATCCATTGGATGTGGTGGCCGGCCATCGGCGGCCTGATCGTCGGCCTCGGCGGCCTGATCGAGCCGAACGCGCTCGGCGTCGGCTATTCCAACATCGCCGAGATGCTGGCCGGCCAGACGGTCCTGAAAGCGGCGCTGCTGCTCCTGGTGGTCAAGGCGATCATCTGGTCGGTGGCGCTGGGTTCGGGCACATCCGGCGGCGTGCTCGCCCCGCTGCTCATCATCGGCGGCGCCATGGGCACCGTTCTGGCCGGCGTGCTTCCGCCAGCCGATCCCGGCTTCTGGGCGCTGCTCGCCATGGCCGCGACCATGGGCGGCACCATGCGCGCGCCGCTGACGGCCACCTTCTTCGCCGTCGAACTGACCGGCGACACGCAGGCCCTGGTGCCGCTGATCGCCGCCTGCGCCACGGCGCACGCCGCCACCGTGCTGATGATGAAGCGCTCCATCCTCACCGAGAAGATCGCGCGGCGCGGCCTGCACCTGGTGCGCGAATATCGCGTCGACCCCTTTGCGCTGACCAGGGTCAGCGAGGTGATGACGACCGGCGTGGAGACGGTGCCTTCGGCAATGACGCTGCATGGCGCGGCTGCGCACCTGACCTCACCCGACACGAAGCATCCCAGCTTCCCGGTTGTCGATGCGGAAGGTCATGTGCTTGGCGTCATCGACCCGCCTCAGATCATGCGCTGGCGCCGCCGCGGCGTGCATCGCCACGCAACGCTTGGCGAACTGCTCACCGGGGCCAAGATCACGCTGGCTTACCCAGACGAATATCTCGAAAGCCTGGCCGAAAAGCTGCAGACGGCGAACGTCTCGCACCTGCCCGTCGTATCGCGTCAGGACAACACCCTTGTCGGCTACATCGGCTGGAAGGACCTGATGCGCGTGCGCACCAAGGCGCAGGCGGAAGACCGCGACCGCGCCCGCTTCATCGCCCTGCCCCGCCGCAAGGCCACCGGCGGCTGAGCCCTCGTTCCGGCGCTTCGCGGCCGCTCTCATCACAGTGTCGCGAACCCCGCCCGAAGACCGCCTTGCGGGCGCAATTCCGATTGACTTGCAGGCGCTTGCTCCTATGGTGCGGCCGTTCGCCGGACCATTGTCCAGAACCGCGAACAGAAAGGTCACCGCGCCATGCCTGGCGACAGTTACAGTCGAACACAATCGCCGTCTGTCTGACGTGACCTGAAGGGCTCACGCCGGCCGGGCGGCAAGGAGTGAGCCATGAACGAATTCGCACGCGTCGCGGGCAGCGATGCCCTCGCCTTCGCCCGTATCCTCGCAAACGACCACATCGCCGACATCGTCGAGGCCCTGAACGGGGAACCGCACGACGTCGCCGCCGAATTGCTGGCCGAAGTGCCGTTCGAGCGGCTGGTCGAGATCTTCGACAAGCCGGAACTCGAGGCGGCCCCCGAACTGGTGGCCATGCTGCCGCGCGCGCGCGCCGGCAAGCTGCTGGCGGCGATGTCTGTGGACCGCGCGGCCGACGTGCTGCGCGAACTGGCCGAACCGGCGCGCTCCGAGGTGCTTGGCGAGCTTCCCCCCGCCGTCAGGGCCACGCTGCTGTCCATCCTCGGCTATCCCGAGCACAGCGCCGCCTCCATCATGACGACCGAATATGTCAGCGTGCCGCCGGACTGGACGGTCGGCCGCACGCTCGACTACATCCGCAAGGTCGAGCGCACGCGCGAGACGATCTACGCCATCTATATCGTCGATGCCGGAACGCAGGAGTTGCTGCGCGCGCTGAGCCTGCGCCGGCTGATCACCGGCAATCCCGACGACCGCATCCTCGACGTCGCGCCCGACCGCACGCCGGTCAGCGCCACCCCGCTCACCGACCGCGAAGAGGTCGCACGCCAGATGTCGAAATACGACCTCCTGGCCCTCCCCGTCGTCGAGAACGGCCGCATGCTGGGTATCGTCACCGTCGACGACATCATGGACGCCATGATCGAGGAGACGACCGAGGACGTGCATCGCTTCGGCGGCATGGAGGCCCTGGACGAGCCCTACATGAAGATGGGCTTCCTGCCGATGATCGGCAAGCGCGGCGGCTGGCTGTGCGCCCTGTTCCTCAGCGAAATGCTGACGGCGAGCGTCATGCAGCACTATGAGGTCGAGTTGGAAAAAGCCATCGTGCTGACGCTGTTCATTCCGCTCATCATGAGTTCCGGCGGCAACTCCGGCTCACAAGCGACGTCGCTTGTCATCCGCGCCTTGGCGCTGCGCGAAATTTCACTCGCCGATTGGTGGCGGGTGGCCCTGCGCGAACTGCCGAGCGGCCTGATGCTCGGCACCATGCTCGGCCTGGTGGGCGTCGCCCGCATCACCCTTTGGCAACATCTGGACCTCTACGACTACGGCCCGCACTGGCATCTCATCGCCGCCACGATCGGGGTGGCACTGATCGG
>JBQCHN010000020.1:0-2733 GCA_051954615.1 Mesorhizobium sp.
GCGCCAGCTTCGCACCGAGCAAAACGGGGTCGAGGAGGAAGTCTCCCTGCTCGTCACATGCCAGTATCATCGGGCTCTCTTTGATCCATCGCAACGTTGCGACAAGGTGCCTTTAAACATAGATTGACAATATATCTTTTGACTGAAAAGGTCCATCCGGAATTGGATGGATCGCGCGATGAAGGACGTCATGCAAGAGCAGGGGAGGCGATCGTGAACGGCGCCGCGCTCTCGCGCTGGACGATGGCGTATTTCGCCGCCGCGTTCGGCTCCCTGATCGTTGCCGAGGCGCTGATGGCGTTGGGCTACGGCTTTCCCGCCGTGGCGATCGAGGCACCCGAGACGCTCGTGCTGGTGCATGTCACGGCGATCGGCTGGCTCAGCCTCCTGATGTGTGGAGCGCTGTTCCAGTTCGTTCCGGTGCTGGTTGGCCAACCCTTGCAAGGGCGGCGCCTGGTTCTTCCGGCGTTGCTTTGCCTGCTTGCCGGGCTCGCCTGCCTGCTGGCAGGTTTCCTGTCCCTGTCGGGGGTCGTGGAGATCGGTTTTCCCGCGCTCGGCAGCGCCGCCATCCTGCTCGCGGCCGGGTTCGGTCTGGTGGCGACGGCGCTTGCGCGCACGCTGTGGAGCGCCCGGCGCACCGGCCTGCCGATGCCTGCGCGTTTCGTCGCCGTGGGCCTCGCCTGCCTCGCGGCAGCGGTGCTGCTCGGCGCGGTTTTCGCGCTGACCTTCGCCGGTCTGCTGCCGGCGACCGATGTGCTGGGGTGGGGTCTGCCGGCGCACGCCGTCGCCGGTTTCGGCGGCTGGCTGACCTTCACCGCCATCGGCGTCAGCTACCGGCTGCTGCCGATGTTCATGCTGGCGCCCGAGACGGAGCGGCGGACGACGCGGTTGGCCTGGTGGAGCGGCAGCGCCGCCCTTTTCCTGGCGATCCTCGCCGCTCCCGCCGAACGCGCCGCGGCCGGCTCGGGCGCGTCCCTCATGCTCGCCGGACTCTTCGGTTGCGTTGGGCTGGCATGCTACGGCGCCGATCTCGTTTTCTTCTATCGCCATCGCAAACGGCGGGCGATCGAGTTGAACAGCCGCTCGGCGGTCGGTGCCTTCGTCTGCCTCTACCTGATGGCCGTCTTGACTGTCGCGATGGCCGTCATGGGCGAGGCCGTCCGCCATCTTGGCGCGCTGGTTTTCCTCGCCGCCTACGGCTGGCTGGGCGGGCTCGGCCTGTCGCAGCTCTACAAGATCGTGCCGTTCCTTACCTGGCTGGAATGCTACGGCCCGGTCATGGGCCGCAAGCCGACGCCCAGGGTGCAGGACCTCGTCGTCGAGCGCCGCGACGGGCCGTGGTTCATCCTCTATTTCGCCGCTATCCTCGGCGGCACGGTCTCCCTCCTAGCCGGCAGGCCAGACCTGTTCAGGCTGGCGGCGGCGGCGATGCTGGCCGCGACGGCGGCCATCGGCCTGGAACTGGTGCTGGCGCGCCGGCTGTTCAACGTCGCGCGGGAGAAGCGCCTGCCGGAGGGCACGGTGCGTCCGCATCTGTTCTTCGCCGCGCAACGCTGAAGCGACCAAGGAGATCGACATGAGCGCATCCTATCTGGACCTCGACGTCCGCCCCATCCTGCGTGATGGCGGCGAACCGTTCAGCGCCATCATGGAAGCGGTCGGCGCGCTGGCGCCGGGCCAGAGCCTGCGCCTGCTGGCGACCTTCAAGCCGCTGCCGCTGTTCCAGGTGCTCGGCGCGCGCGGCTTCGAGGCGGCGGCGCGCGAGATCGGCGGTGGCGACTGGGAAGTCATCTTCACGCCGGCCTGCGCGGCGGCGCCTGAGCCGGAAGCAGCCGCCACCGACGATCCGCGCAACTGGCCCCGGCCCGAGGTGGAACTCGACAATCGCGATCTCGATCCGCCCGAACCGATGACGCGCACGCTGGAGGGCATCGAGGGGCTGGCGCCCGGCCAGACGCTTGCCGCACTTCTGCCGCGCGAACCGCTGTTCCTGTTCAACGAATTGCGCGCGCGCGGCCATTCGTGGCATGGCTCGACGGAACCGGAAGGGCACTATCGCATCATCATCCGCCGCGGCGGGCAGGCGCCGTCATGAGCGGGCAGGCGGCAGCGACGCCGACAGGGGCGCTGGCGGAAGCTATCCGCCGGGCGCTCGGCATGGTCATCGACCCGGAACTCGGCGAGAACGTCGTCGACCTCGGGCTGATCTACGACGTCGCGATCGCCAACGGCGGCGTGGCGCTGATCCAGATGACGACGACGACGCGCGGCTGTCCCGCGTCCGGCTACCTCGAGGAGGCCGTGCGGGAGGCGGCGCGCGCCGTGCCCGCCGTCAGCCGCGTCGAGGTGTTCATGACCTACGAGCCGAAATGGACGCCCGACATGATGAACGACGAGGCGCGGCGCAACCTCGGATTGACCAGCAGGAGAAGACTATGAATGTGGCAGACAAGCGGGTGATCGTCGTCGACGGCGTACCGCTTCCCAGCATGCTGGACGAGCGGATGGTCCGCGACGTCGTGTACGGCTTCTATGACAAGATCCGGGCCGACGAACTGCTCGGTCCGATCTTCAACGGCGCGATCGCCGACGAGGAATGGCCGCATCACCTGGCCAAGATGTGCGATTTCTGGTCGGCGACGCTCTTGCGCACCTCGCGCTACCAGGGCCGGCCGCTGCCGCCGCACCTTGCCCTGCCGGGCATCGGCGAGGAGCATTTCCGGCGCTGGCTGA
>JBQCHN010000021.1:0-7691 GCA_051954615.1 Mesorhizobium sp.
GGGGTCATCCCCGCAACCCTTTTCAAGACGGGCATCAGGCCATGGACAAGTTCACCAAGCTCACCGGCGTCGCCGCACCCTTGCCGATCGTCAATGTCGACACCGACATGATCATCCCCAAGGACTATCTCAAGACGATCAAGCGCACCGGTCTCGGCAAGGGGCTTTTCGCCGAGATGCGCTACAATGAGGATGGCTCGGAGAACCCGGATTTCGTCCTCAACAAGCCGGCCTACCGCAAGGCGCAGATTCTCGTCGCCGGCGACAATTTCGGTTGCGGCTCGAGCCGCGAGCATGCGCCGTGGGCGCTGCTCGACTTCGGCATCCGCTGCGTAATCTCGACCTCGTTCGCCGACATCTTCTACAACAACTGCTTCAAGAACGGCGTTCTGCCGATCACCGTCAGCCCCGAGGATCTCGACAAGCTGATGGACGACGCCTCACGCGGCGCCAACGCCACCATCTCGGTCGATCTCGAAGCCAAGGAAATCCGTGGCCCGGATGGCGGCGTGGTCAAGTTCGACCTCGACGACTTCAAGCGCCACTGCCTGCTCAACGGTCTCGACGATATCGGGCTGACCATGGAGAAGGCCGGCGCCATCGCCAGCTTCGAGAAGCGCAACGCCGAGGTCCGCCCCTGGGCCTGATTTCGACCGGCATGGAAAGCCGGTTGCCGCCGCTTGCCGTAGGAGGGATGCCATGAAGCCGTCTTTGCTTGCCGGCGCATGCGGGCTGGCTTTGCTCGTCCTGTCCGGCGCGGTCTCGTACGCACAGCAGACGCCCGCGGCCAAACAGCAGACGCCCGCAGCCGGGCAGACCCCGCCGGCGACCGCCGCCAAGCCGAAACCCGACGATGCCGGAACCGAAAACGACGGCGCCGCCGACCAGGGCGCGGACAACGGCGAACCGGCGGAGCCGCCGACCTCCATCGACTTCGAGGGCGGCAAGCTCACCATCACCCAGCAGGAAGAGTATGGCGAAAAGACCCTTGCCTATGACGGCGAGGAGCTGGCGCGGAACTACTACGTAACGATCGAGAAGGTGGTGCAGGTCGCCGGCGTCAACGTCGCGCTGGTTTCAGCCGGCGACGGCGGGAACGCCTGCGGGCCGGCCGAGATTCTCGTCTGGAAGCCGGAAGGCAGCGCAATCCGCAGCATCGCCATCGGCGAGGACGACTGCGGCGCGCCGCCGGCGGCGGTCACCGACAACGCCATCTATTTCGTCCCCTACGTGTTGCCGGGCGATTCCAAACAGGCGCTGCAATGGTCGCCAGAGGGTGGACTGACCACGCTCGGCCGCATCAGCTACATGCCGGACCCCGGCACCTCCTGGGGTGATGTCGACAGCTCGAAATATGGCCACATGCTCGACGCCTTCCACAACGAGGCGATCTACCGGGGGGCTGAGAAGCTGCTCGGCAAGGACCTGACCGAAATGGTGACCAGCCTGCTGGTCGGCGGCGCGCCCGAGACGACAGCGTCGGGCGTTTTCTACGCCACCGGCTGCGTGCCGCACAATTGCGGCGGCAACGACGGCTTCATGGCGGTCGACGTCGGCAAGCGCACGCTCTACTTCGCCCGGCAGGGAGACAACGGCCGGCCGGACTCCTGGCCGCCGATGCGCAAATGGCCGGCCGACATCCGCGACGCCTACCAGAAGGCGCAGAATTAGGGCGGCGGCCAAAGGTCCCGCCCTGCCAGGAAACCGGACAAGGGAACGCAATGCGCAAACTGATCTCGACCGGCTCGCCTTTCGAAAAGACCGCCGGCTATTCCCGCGCCGTCGTCCAAAGCGACTGGTGCTTCGTTTCCGGCACGACCGGTTACGACTATGCCACCATGACCATGCCCGAGACGATCGAGGCGCAGACCCGCAACTGCCTGGACACGATAACCAAAGCACTGAAGGAAGGCGGCTTCGAGCTGGCCGACGTCGTGCGCGCACATTACTACATCACCGACCCGGCCGACGTGGACACGGTCTTCCCCATCCTGGGAGAATATTTCGGCGACATCCGCCCGGCAGCCACCATGATCACCTGCCAGCTCAACAAGCCGGAAATGAAGATCGAGATCGAGGTGACGGCACTCAAAAGGGATGCAGCATGACGGTACGCCGCATCGTTGCCAACATCGCGACCGGCGACATGGAGGCCGCGAAGCGTTTTTACGGCGATGTGCTCGGCCTCGATGTCCTCATGGATATGGGTTGGATCGCCACATACGGTTCTTCCGAGACGATGACGGTCCAGTTGAGTTTCATGGAGCAGGGCGGCTCCGGCACACCGGTGCCTGATCTTTCCATCGAGGTGGACGACGTCGAGGCCGCGCTCAAAGGCATGAAGGATGCCGGCTTCCGGATCGAATACGGCCCGGCCGACGAGCCATGGGGCGTGAGGCGCTTCTACGTGCGCGACCCGTTCGGCCGGCTGGTCAACATTCTCTCACACGCCTGAAAATCAGCCAGGGCTTCTATTTGTTGCGCGCGGCCACGAAGGAAGCGGCGTCCGCCAGCATCGCCGCGCGTGCGCCGTAAGGTTCGAGCAGCGCGCGCGCCTGTGCGACCAGCCCGGCAAGCTGGCGTCGCGCCCAGTCTTCCCCATGCAGGGCAGCCAGCGTCGCCTTGCCGGCGGCCGCGTCCTTGCCCGTCGCCTTGCCCATGGTCCCGGCGTCCGCGGTGAGGTCGAGAAGATCGTCGGCGAGCTGGAAGGCCAGTCCGATCGCCGAGCCGAACTCGGCCAGCCGCTCGCGCTCGGCCACCGGCGCGCCGGCGACGATGGCGCCGGCCTCGCAGGCGAAGCGGATGAGCGCGCCGGTCTTCATCGCCTGCAGGCGGATGATGCCGGCTTCGTCCGGCGGCGCGTCGGCTGCCTGCAGATCGAGCATCTGGCCGCCCGCCATGCCGCCGGCCCCGGCGGCGCGCGCCAGAGCAAGCACCAGCGCCGCCCGGCGCTCGGCCGCGAGCTGCGTCGCCTCGTCGGCGACGATATCGAAGGCTAGCGTCAGCAGCGCATCGCCGGCGAGGATGGCGGTCGCCTCGTCATAGGCCTTGTGCACGGTCGGCTGGCCGCGGCGCAGGTCGTCGTCGTCCATCGCCGGCAGATCGTCGTGGATGAGCGAATAGCAATGCACGCATTCGAGCGCCGCCGCCACGCGCGCGGCCGCCTCGCCGTCGGCCGAGAAGAGCGCGGCACTTTCCATCACCAGGAAGGGACGCAGCCGCTTGCCGCCGGCGAGCACGCCGTGCTGCATCGCTGCCATGAGCCGCTGCGGCCGGGCGATTTCGCCGGCCAGCGGCCGCTGCTCCAGCACCTGCCGAAGCACCGCCTCCACCGTCTGGGCGCGCCGCCAAAGCGCCTCGTCGAAGCCTGCCTGATCGAATGCCGTATCGTCGTCTTTCGCCATGGCCGCGAGCGGTAGCCGACACTCAGACATTGCGCAAGCAGCCAACCGCCTTTATGCCGGTAGGGGGTTTGATCGAGGTTGAACGGGGTTGGCGGAACCGATCAGCGACCAAGGGGCCGAAGGGCTGGAGATGGCGTCGAGAGCAAAGCGCGGCAGCCGCGCCGGTGCCCGGCGCTGGGTCAGGCGCATCGTGATGACGGCGCTGGCACTGGCGCTTGTTCCGGTCGTTCTGACCGTTCTCTACGCGCCGTCCTTCATCCATCCCGTCTCCACGCTGATGCTGAAGGACCTCGCCACCTTTTCCGGCTACGAGCGGCGCTGGGTGTCGCTCGACGATGTGGCGCCCGTGCTCGCCAACTCCGTCATCATGTCGGAGGACGGCCAGTTCTGCTTCCACCACGGCATCGATCTCGGCGAGCTGAGGGGCGTGGTCGACGACGCGCTGGCCGGCGAGGCGACGCGCGGCGCCTCCACCATCACCATGCAGACGGTGAAGAACCTGTTTTTGTGGTCGCGGCCGCTGGCAAGCCTGCGCAAGCTGGCGGAACTGCCGCTGGCTGTCTATTTCGACGCCGTGCTGTCGAAGCGGCGGATCCTGGAGATCTACCTGAACATCGCCGAATGGGGGCCGGGCATCTACGGTATCGAGGCCGCCGCGCAATATCATTTCGGTGTTTCCGCAAAGAACCTGACCCGCCGGCAGGCCGCCCTTCTGGCCGTCACCTTGCCCAACCCCTATGCCCGCAATCCGGCCAAGCCCGGTCCGGGGCTCAGGCGGCTCGCCCACCTGATCGAGCGGCGGGCGGCGAAGTCCGGCGGCTATGTCGGCTGCCTGCAATGAGGCGTGGCTCGCAAAAACGGGAGGCGGTTCCGGAATAAAGCCATGCGCAAGATCAGCGCCGGGAACGTTCGGAGCCGAAGGCGAGGATCGCCACGCGCTTCTGGCAGGCGGTGCGGCAAAAAAATTCATGCCGGCGCTGGCCAAAACGGCGCAGGCCGTGTATAGGCACGCCACTTTCTTCTGGAAATCCGGCCCGAAAGCGGCCCTTTCACGAGGGCAATGACGGGCTTTGACCGAATTGATGGAGCATATCCATGGCCGTTCCGAAACGCAAAACCTCCCCCTCCAAGCGCGGCATGCGCCGTGCGGCCGACGCCCTCAAGGCGCCGACCTATGTCGAGGACAAGAACTCCGGCGAAATGCGCCGCCCGCACCACATCGACCTGAAGACCGGCATGTATCGCGGCCGCCAGGTGCTGGAGCCGAAGGAAGGCTGATAGCCTCCTTTCAGGACTGGATAGCGCGGGACCGGCCCCTGGCCGGTCCTTTTTGCGTTTCCCGACATGTGCCGTGCGGCACGGGTTCGCCATAGAACAGCTTGACGCCGGCCGGCGCCGGCGGTCTACAGGGCAGACCAAACCGGAACCTTCCGATGCTCGCCAGTATCCCGCTGCTGATCGTTCCCTTCATCCTCTACAATCTCGGGCTCGCCGGCCTGTTCGGCGACGGCGACGATCCCTGGACGAATGAGATCTTCTCCGTCTCCATGATGTCGGGCGGCGTCTTCTCCATGACGCTGGGCGACCTGATGGTGCTGATCGGCCTCGCCTTCTTCTTCGTCGAGATTCTGAAGTCGACGCGGACCTCGAACGCCTCGATCCTCGACCATCTTTTATCCACCTTCGTCTTCGTCGCGTTTTTGGTGGAATTCCTGCTAGTCAGGGGCGCGGCGCACTCCGTCTTCTTCATCTTGATGGTGATCGCGCTGATCGACGTGCTGGCCGGTTTCTCGGTGTCGATCCGCTCGGCCGGACGCGACGTCAATCTAAGCTGAAGTGGCCAGCTGGTTCAGCCCGGATCGGCCGTGAACCCGGCCGCCTCGATGCCGGCGATCGCGGCGGCTTCGTCGTTCTCCGAGGAATCGCCGGATATGCCGACGGCGCCGAGGATCGTGCCCGCGCCGTCGCGGATCAGCACCCCGCCAACAACGGACAGGATCTTGCTGCCCGACACGTCGGAAATGCCGGCCATCAGATGCGGCCGGTCCTTGGCGAAGGCTTCCAGGCGGCGGCCGCCCATGCCGATCGCCACAGCGCCGTAGGCCTTGCCGGCCGACATTTGCGGCCGCAGGAAGGATGCGCCGTCCTGGCGCTGGAAGGCGACGAGATGGCCGCCGGCATCCAGCACGGAAACCCCGAGCGGCCGTAGCCCCAGTTCCACGCCCTTGGCGAAGGCGGCATCGATGATGGTCTTGGCGGCTGCGAGGGTCAAAGCGGTCATGCAAATATCTCCGTTGCAAAGCGATGATTGGATATGCCGGTGAGATAGGTAAGTGTCGCCGGCATTGAAACAGCTTCGTCCGCGAAACGGCTGGAGCTTTGCGGAAATATCCTGCCGGTGGGCCTCAGACCGTGGCCGCCTTCCTGGCGACGACGGCTTCATAGGCCGCCTGCAACTCGGCGCGCACCGTCTTCCCGACGGGTTCCCGCGCGCCGATACCCAGATGTTCGTGCCGCAATTCGTCCATGAACCGGTCCCACAGCACCGGTCCGCCTTTCTCCAGCAGTTCGGCCCGGATCGACAGCTCCTCGCTGACCGGCAGCCAGACCCGTCCCCAGGCACCGAGCTGCGCCATGATCGGCACGAGCCGGATCGACATTTCCGTCAGGCTGTAGATCGCCTTCTGCTTGTGCGTGGGATCGTCGGCCTTGGTCAGCATGCCGAGCTCGAGCAGGCGCCTGAGACGGTCGGCCAGGATGTTGGAGGCGATGCCCTCCATCGAATGGTTCAGCAATTCCCGGAAATGCCGCCGGCCGCCGAAGATCATGTCGCGCAGGATGATCAGGCTCCAGCGGTCGCCGAACACTTCCAACGACAGGTTGATGGGGCAGCCGGAGCGTCGGTCAAGCGGCATCGATGCATCTCGCGGAAAAACCAGTTGCAAGATAGGATCGGTGACCGGATGACGCAAGCCGCGGCGGCGTCACCCTTCCCAGAACTGATCGAGCCAGATGTTGAGCTTGAGGAAGCCGGGGCCGCTCACTGCATAGAGGCGGCGCGTGCCCTGGCTTTCGGCGCTGACCAGGCCTGCATCGAGCAACACCTTCAGGTGCTGGGAGACCGCCGGCCGCGATACAGGCAGGCCAGACGCCAGCTCACCCACCGTCTTCGGGCCGCGCCGCAATTCCTCCAGCAGGTAGCGACGGTGGGGATCGGCGATGGCGACGAAGGCATCTGGCGTCATGCCTCATTTGTGAGGCAAAGTTACGGAAATCTCAACCTCCGGTTTCGGGTTTCGTGCGTGGGTCGAGACGCGCCGCTTCCGGCGTCAGCGTCCGCTCGGCAGGCTGGGTCTTGAAGGCGTCGCGATCCTCGATCGGCACCGGTGCGCGGGCCTTGATGCGCAGGAGCGTGTAGCCGGCGAGCGAAAGATGCGCCAGCGCCGTGGCCAGGAACAGCCCTTCGGGCCGGACCCAGTCCATCAGCCCGGCAGCCAGCATCGGCCCGATCATGGTGCCGAAGCCGTAAAGCAGCAGCAGGCCGCCGGACACCTTGACGAAATCCTGCGCGTCGGCGTGGTCGTTGGCATGTGCGACGGCGACGGAATAGAGCGTGTAGGCGAAGGCGCCGTAGCAGGCCGCGAAGGTGAGCACCAGGGCGCCCGTCTGCGGCTGGAACAGGAAGATGAGAAGCGCGAACAATGCCGCGCAGAAGGCGGCGCCTGCCAGCACGTAGCGCCGGTCGGTGCGGTCCGACAGGCGCCCGGCGGGCAGCTGCATGACGGCGCCGGCGACAACCACAAGGCTCATCATCAGCGCGATCGCCGCCGTCGAGATGCCGACGCGCGCGCCGTAGACGGCGCCCAGCGTGCCCCAGGCGCCGTTGGCGACGCCGATCAGCAGGCAGCCCACCGCCGACACCGGCGAGTTGGCGTAAAGGCCCTTGAGGTCGAGCTTCACGTCCTGCAGGGGCTGCGGCGTCGACTGGGTCGACACCGCCGTCGGGATCAGCGACAGGCAGAAGAAGATGCCGGTGATCATGAACAGCGAGGCCGAGCGCACATCGCCGCCGGCGACGATCATCTGGCCACCCATGATCGAGGCGTAGGTGACCATCATGTAGAGGCCGAAGACGGTGCCGCGATTCTCGTTGGTGGCCTTCTCGTTCAGCCAGCTCTCGATGATCATGAAGGCGCCGGCCATGGTGAAGCCGGTGAAGGCGCGCAGCACGATCCAGGCATATTCGTCGATGATCAGCCCGGTCAGCAGCGCGATGATGGCGCCCGA
>JBQCHN010000022.1:0-5552 GCA_051954615.1 Mesorhizobium sp.
TCTTGACCTCATGTATATCGGCACGGGCGTTGATCGCTTCAACGATCGGCGCCAGCCGCGCCGCCCAGTCGAGCGCGCCGGCCTCGTCGGCGATCAGGTCCTGCCGGATTTCGATCAGCGCGTGGGCGAAGCCGTTGACGATGGCGTGCCTGTACATGGTGTCGCCGCGCAGCGCGCCGTCATAGGGTTCGTTGTCGCCGACGACGAGGTTTTGGTCGGCCGCCAGCGCCTCGATCAGCGGGCGCAGCGCGCGGTCGTCCTTGTCCCATAGGATGCCGACATGCCAGGGCCGTACGATCCCCTGCATGACCGGCGTAAAGGAGTGGACGGAGAAGAGGAACGGGGCCTTGCCGCTTGCCTCGGCCACGGAGGCGATCATCGCCGCCACGGCGTCGTGATAGGGCCGATAGAAGCGGTCCAGCCGCCGCTCGCGCTCCTGCGTCGCCATCGGGTAGTTGCCCGGCACGACGGTGCCGTCATAGAGCTGGCGGATCAGCGTCGGGTCGTCCTCGCCGCGATTGGGATCGATGAGCAGGCGCGAAAAATTGGACAGTACCGCCGGCGCGTCGAGAAGGGCCGCCAGTTCGCGGGTCACCGCCTCCACGCCGATGTCGTAGGCGATGTGGCGGTCGAACTCTGTCGCCGGCAGGCCGAGATCGCCGTAGTCTTCGGGCAAGGTGCGGCGCGCGTGGTCGGCGACGAGCACGAGCCCCTTTGTCCGGTCGCCTTCGATCAGGTCGAAGGGCGAAAAGGCGGTCGATCGGGTCATCGGCAGATCTATCGGGGCAGATTTGTTCGTTGGCGATGCGGCTTCTCCGTCTTTTCACGAAGCTCCCTCTTGCGCAACGCCGTTGTTTGGCCACGGTTTTTGCAAGAAACTGTTTCGCGATAACCGAGAATCGCGCCGTATGCCTTCTAAATCGATTGGAATTGGGCCGGCGGGCGCGTTGACATGAGTCGGGACTTTGCCGAAAAGGGGCGACAGAACATGGTGACGTGGTTCCCGAGAGGTTTGAGGATGGTTCTCGCCGGCAGGCTGCGCGCGCGCAGGGTGGTGCCCCTGTCGCTTCCGTTGCTTGCCGCTTGCGCGCTTCCGCTTCTTGCCGTCTCGCCGGCGCGGGCCGATTTCCGCGTCTGCAATGCCACGCAGAACCTCGTTGGCGTGGGCATCGGATACCGGGCCAAGGCCGGTTGGATCACCGAGGGCTGGTGGCACATCGAAGGCTCGACCTGCAAGACGCTGATCGAGGGGCCGCTGTCGTCGCGCTTCTACTATCTCTACGCCGAGGACGCCGAGCGCGGCGGCCGCTGGGACGGTCCGATCTCGATGTGCGTGGCGGAGAAGGAATTCAAGATCGCCGGCGTCACAGATTGCGTGGCGCGCGGTTTCCAGCGCGCCGGCTTCCAGGAATACGACACGGGCGAGCAGTCGAGCTGGATGGTCCAGCTCACCGACCAGCCCGCAACCGACGGCGCGCCCGCCGCGCCGGGAAATTGAAGGTCAATGAGACGCAGCCGCAAGGTCAAGATCCTCGCCACCATCGGTCCGGCCTCCTCGGACGAGGCGATGCTGAAGAAGCTGTTCGAGGCCGGCGCGGACGTTTTCCGCATCAATATGAGCCATGCCGACCATGACCTCATGCGCACGCTGGTCGGCCGCATCCGCAAGGTCGAGAAGGCGGTCGGCCGGCCTATCGGCATCCTCGCCGACCTGCAGGGGCCGAAGCTGCGCGTCGGCAAGTTCGCCAACGGCCGGGAGGCGTTGAAGGTCGGCCAGACCTTCACGCTGGACGACAATCCCGAGCCCGGCGATTCCACCCGGGTTTTCCTGCCGCATCCGGAAATTCTCGCTTCCGTTGAGCCCGGCCACCGGCTGCTGATCGACGACGGCAAGCTGGCGCTGAAGGCGGTCGAGACGGACGGCAGGCGCATCGTCTGTACGGTCGTGGCCGGTACCGCGATCTCCGACAAGAAGGGTGTGTCGCTGCCCGACACAGTGCTGCCGGTCGGCGCGCTGACGGAAAAGGACCGCAAGGACCTCGATGCGGTGCTGGCGGCCGGCGTCGACTGGGTGGCGCTCTCCTTCATCCAGCGGCCCGAGGATCTGGCCGAGGCGCGCAAGATCGCGC
This sequence comes from Mesorhizobium sp., assembly GCA_051954615.1. Taxonomy (GTDB): domain Bacteria; phylum Pseudomonadota; class Alphaproteobacteria; order Rhizobiales; family Rhizobiaceae; genus Mesorhizobium. The sequence goes on from JBQCHN010000022.1 coordinate 2,130, forward strand.
GCGGCCGGGCGCTTCTTTTGTCGAAGATCGAGAAGCCGCAGGCGGTGGCGCGGCTGGACGAGATCATGGAATTGTCGGATGCGCTGATGGTCGCGCGCGGCGACCTCGGCGTCGAGATGCCGCTGGAGGCGGTGCCCGGCATCCAGAAGCAGATCACCCGCGCCGCGCGCAAAGCCGGCAAGCCGGTGGTGGTGGCGACCCAGATGCTGGAATCGATGATTTCCGCGCCCGTCCCGACGCGCGCCGAGGTGTCGGACGTGGCGACGGCCGTGTTCGAGGGCGCTGACGCCGTCATGCTGTCGGCCGAATCGGCCGCCGGCGCCTATCCGGTCGAAGCGGTGGCGACGATGAGCCGTATCGCCGAGCAGGTCGAGCGCGACCCGACCTACGCCGCCGTCATCAACGGCCAGCGTTCGGTGCCCGAAGCGACCGGCGCCGACGCCATTTCGCTTGCGGCGCGCGAGATCGCCGAGACGCTGAAACTGTCGGCGATCGTCACCTATACGGCTTCCGGGACCACCGGCCTGCGCGCCGCGCGCGAACGGCCGCAGGTGCCGATCATCGCACTGTCGCCGATCCTCGACACGGCGCGGCGGCTGTCACTCCTGTGGGGAACGCATTGCGTCGTGACGGAAGACGCCCGCGACCTCGACGACATGGTCGAGCGCGCCTGCCGCATCGCCATCGAGCAGGATTTCGGCGAGCCGGGCGACCGCATCATCATCACCGCCGGCGTGCCGCTGAGGACGCCGGGTTCCACCAACATGCTGCGGATTGCCTATATTGGTGCGGACAGGAAGGGCGGGAGATAAGGCAGTAGGACATTAGGGCAATATGGCAGTAGGGGAAGCTTGACGCGGACGTACGGCGGTTCGACCTTACCGGCTCAGATTCCTTCCCCCGCCAGTTCCTCCGACAGCGTCGCCACCTGGTTCTGGGCGCTGCGCAGCATCGGATAGATGTCGAGCACGCGCTGCCAGGCCTGTAGCGCCTGTTCCTTGCGGCCGGTGTCGGCCATGATCTGCGCCAGGCCGGAGATGGCGCCGAAATGGCGCGGTTCCAGTTGCAGCGTGCGGTCGATGTCGGCCATCGACTTGCCGTAGTTCTTCATGATGTAGTGCAGCGTGGCGCGGCGGTTCCAGCCCTCGGCATAGGTGGGCTGCAAGGTCACCACCTGGTCGAGGAAATCCAGCGCAACGGCGTATTTCTTGTCCTCGATCGCCTTTTGCGACCATTGCATCATCAGGTCGATGGAAGCGCTGCCGGAATGGTTCCACTCGTCGAAAATCTGCGCGGCGATGCGCTCGGCGGCCTTTTCGTTGCGCTCACGCTTGAGGCTGGAAAACAGCGCGTCGAGCCGCTGCTCCCGGGTCTGCGGCGCACGGCTTGCCGGTGCGCCGTCCTGTGCCGGTGTCGCGGCGACGGACGGGACGACTGTGGAAAGCAAAAGGGCCGCGCAGACGGCAAAAACGATCCGCATGCGCAGGAATCTAGCTCCGCGCACCGGATCGTCAAACTGAATTTCGCGTGAAAGACGTGGCGCAGCCGTCAGGGCAGCGCGGCACACTCAGCCCTGGCGGGCCTTGTAGCGCGGGTCGGTCTTGTTGATGATGTAGATGCGGCCTTTGCGGCGGACCAGACGGTTGTCCCGGTGCCGCGCCTTCAGCGCCTTGAGCGAGTTCTTGATCTTCATGGTCTTGCCCGTCAGTTCGTGCCCGTTCGGGCCAACCAAAAGGCGCGCTCGCGAAAGCACGCCCGTTTCGTGGCAGGCTCATAGACGAGGAAGCTCGTGCGTGTCAACCGCACGCACGCCAAATCACTGGTCGGGCATGGCGGGCGCGGCCATCAGCGCCGGGCGATGCGGGTGAAGTGGCCCATCTTGCGGCCGGGCCGCGCCTCGGCCTTGCCGTAGAGGTGCAGCATGACGTCCGGCTCGGCCAGCAGTGCCGGCGCGCGCAGGATGTCGTCGCCGATCAGGTTTTCCATCACGCAGTCGGCATGGCGCAGGGCCGAGCCGAGCGGCAGGCCGGCGACGGCCCGGATATGCTGCTCGAACTGCGAGACGAGGCAGGCGGCTTCCGTCCAGTGGCCGGAATTGTGGACGCGCGGCGCCAACTCGTTGGCGAGCAGCGAGCCGTCGGCCAGGACGAAGAACTCGACGCCGACGACGCCGACATAGTCGAGAGCTTCGAGGATTTTCCGGGCGGCTTCGTGCGCGGCGGCGGCGGTCTGCGGTGCGATCGCCGCCGGCAGCGTGGAGGTGTGCAGGATGCCGTCGCGGTGGACGTTCTCGGCCGGATCGTAGGCGACGACCGCGCCGCTTGCCGCGCGTGCGGCGATGACGGAAACCTCGCGCTCGAAGGGCGCCAGCTCCTCAAGGATCAGCGGCACGTTGCCCATCGCCTCGCAGGTGCCGGAATAACCGCCGGCCTCCATGTTGCGGAAGACGCGCTGGCCCTTGCCGTCGTAGCCGAGGCGGCGGGTCTTCAACACGCCGCTGCCGCCGAAGGCGGAAAGCGCTTCCGTCAGCTGCGCGTCCTCGTCGACCGGATGGAAGCGCGCCGTGGCGATGCCGATATCGTTCAGGAAGGTTTTTTCCACCAGCCGGTCCTGCGCCATTTCCAGCGCGCGCGGGGGAGGCGATACCGGGACCTTGGCGGCCAGCGCCGTTGCCGTCGCGACGGGAACGTTCTCGAACTCGTAGGTGACGACGGAAGAAGCGGCGGCAAGCTCGGCAAGAGCGGCCGGATCGTCATAGGCGGCGACGATCTGCCGGTTGGCGACCTGCGCGGCCGGACAGTCTGGCTGCGGCTCCAGCACGACGGTGCGGTAGCCCAGTCGGGCGGCGGCCATTGCAAGCATGCGGCCGAGCTGGCCGCCGCCGACGATGCCGATTGTCGAGCCGATGGAGAGAGGGCCGGCGGGCACTGCGGCGCTCACGCCTCGTCTCCCGGCTCCAGCGCCACCTTCGCGGTCTGCGCGGCGCGCCAGGCGTCCAGCCGCTCGGCAAGCGCGGTATCGGAAAGGGCCAGCACGGCGGCGGCGAGCAAGGCGGCGTTGGCCGCGCCGGCCTTGCCGATGGCCAGCGTGCCGACCGGAATGCCGGCCGGCATCTGCACGATGGAGAGCAGCGAATCCTGTCCCGACAGCGCCTTCGATTCCACCGGTACGCCGAAGACGGGCAGGGGGGTGAGTGCTGCGGTCATGCCGGGCAGGTGTGCCGCGCCGCCGGCGCCGGCGACGATGACCTTGTAGCCGGCGGCCCTGGCGCCCCTGGCGAAGTCGTAAAGGCGCTCGGGCGTGCGGTGGGCCGAGACGATCAGGCTTTTGTGGGAGACGCCGAGCAGGTCGAGCGTCTCTGAGGCGTGGCGCATGGTCGCCCAGTCGGACTGGCTGCCCATGATGATGGCGACGTCGGCACGC
>JBQCHN010000023.1:0-42471 GCA_051954615.1 Mesorhizobium sp.
TAGGAATATTCCGACAGTTTGCGGCCCGTCAGCCGCCAGCCCCAATATTGCGGATAGCACAGGATGGCGTCGGTGCCGGCGAAGGCTTCGGGCTCTTCCTTTTGCAGCCAGTAGATGTGGCGGGTGATGCAGAAGCCGAGCGGCAGGTGCGGAGTGAAGGTCTCGGAAAAGTCCGGCAGTTGCGGATCGATCTCGGCGGCGACGGAGGGCGGGATCTCCTGTTCGTAGTCGAGGATCGGATGCCTGAGGTCGTCGTCGCCACTGACCAGCGCGAAGGTGCAGCCATGGGCGGAGACGATGACGCGCTCGACGCCGTGCCGCTCGACAGCGCCGGCGAGTTCCGCCCGCATCCAGGCTTCGAGCCGCTCGGCGTCGAGGACGCTCCTGTCGCGATGCGTCAGCCAGACGGGCTTGGTGCGGCGCTCGTCGAGGACGGCTCCGTCGGACGAGAAGACGAACAGCTTGGAATTCGTCTTGCCGAGATCGAAGACCGCCAGCGCACCGCTCATGGCGCCCCTCCGGCGATTCTCACGGCGACGCCGGCGCTTTCCAGCATGCGGGCGGCGGCGTCGCTGAGGCCGTCGTCGGTGATCAGCGTGCCGACGCGCGCAAGTGGCAGCGCGACGTTGCGGGCGTGGATCGAGAATTTGCGGCTGTCGGCCAGCACGACGATCTGATCCGCCGTCTGGCTCAGTTCCTGGATCGAGCGGACCATCAGCGGATGGGATTCGAGCAGGCCCTCGGCACTGATGCCCTGGGCACCGAGAAAGAATTTTGAGCCGTAGAAGGCGGTCGGGGCGGCCGAGGAATAAATCACCCGCGGCTCGCGATGCAGGTCACCGCCCGCTACGGTCAGGCTGCACGAGCCGTTCTCGCCGAGATAGGCGGCCAGCGGCATCGAATTGGTGAACAGGCGGATGTTGCGGTCGGCGAGCTTGACGCCGAGATGGAAGCAGGTCGAGCCGCCGTTGACGATGACGGCATCGCCGTCCTTCACCATCGTGGCGGCGAGATCGGCTATCTGCCGCTTCGCCTCGACCGCGAGATCGCGGTTCTCGTCATAGGGACGGGCGAAGACGGCGCCGGACGTCTCAAGCGCGGATACGCCGCCATAGACCTTCCGCGCATCGCCGGACTCGTCGATCTTGTCGATGTCGCGGCGCACCGTGGCGGCGGAGACGCCGAGACGCTCCTGCAACTCGCGAACCGATGCGAAGGGGCGATCCCGCAAAAGCTCGACGATCTGCCGCTGACGGGCCAAATCGTTCAAATTGTCCTCCCTGGCCGGCAATTCTCCCTGCCTTGATCCAAGTTACGCAATCTGGCGTCATTGGCAAGCGTGTTTTGAGAAACTTCAATCATTTTGCGGTGCAATATGATCGCATTGCACCGCAAAAATGATCTATTTTAATCTTTTGATGATTGACTTTCTGCACGCAACCTCCTGAATAGAGCGGGGCGCACCGCGCCATCCGGAGGTCCATATCCATGCCCGACAAACGTTCAGCGCTGCTCGCCAACCTGTGGGACGAGGAGAAGGCGGCCGCCATGAGCGAGCCCGAGCGATTGGTGTATCGCTCGAACCTTTTGGGCTCCGACAAGCGGGTCACCAATTACGGTGGCGGCAACACCTCCTCCAAGGTCATGCAGAAGGACCCGCTGACCGGGGAGGCGGTGGAGGTCCTGTGGGTCAAGGGGTCGGGAGGCGACAGCGCCTCGATCAAGCTTGACGGCTTCGCCACGCTCTACATGGACAAGTTGCGGGCCCTGAAGGGTCTCTATCGCGGCCCCGACCATGAGGACGAGATGGTCGGCTACCTGCCGCACTGTACCTTCAACCTCAACGCGCGCGCCGCCTCAATCGACACGCCGCTGCACGCCTATGTGCCGAAGCCGTTCGTCGACCACATGCATCCCGACGCCATCATCGCCATCGCGGCGGCGAAGGATTCCAGGGCATTGACGAAAGCCGTCTTCGGCGATGCGATCGGCTGGCTGCCCTGGCGGCGACCCGGCTACGAGCTCGGCCTCTGGCTGGAGAAATTCTGCAAGGAGAATCCGAAGGCCAAGGGCGTCGTGCTGGAGAGTCACGGCCTGTTCACCTGGGGCGAGACGCCCGAAGAATGCTACCGGACGACCATCGAGACGATCAACACGGCGATCGAATGGTTCGACGGGCAGGCCGGCGGCAAGCCGGCCTTCGGCGGGGCCGCCGTCAAGCCGCTGGCGCCGCAGGAGCGGCGCGCCGTCGCCGCCCGCCTGATGCCGAAGATTCGCGGCATGATTTCCGGTGCGGTCAGCAAGGTCGGCCACTTCGACGATTCCGAGGCGGTGCTGGAATTCGTCAATTCCGAAAAGCTGCGCCCGCTGGCGGCGCTGGGCACGTCCTGTCCCGACCACTTCCTGCGCACCAAGATCAGGCCGCTGGTGATCGACTTCGATCCGGTCCGGCCGGACGTCGATGCGGTCGCTGAGCGGCTGGCCGATGACGTGACGGCCTACCGGGCGGACTATCAGGCCTATTACGACCGTTGCCGGCACGACAATTCGCCCGCCGTGCGCGATCCCAACGCCGTCGTTTATCTTATTCCGGGCGTCGGCATGCTGACCTTCGCCGCCGACAAGGCGACCGCCCGCATCTCCGGCGAGTTTTACGTCAACGCGATCAATGTCATGCGCGGTGCCTCGGCGGTGTCCGACTATGTCGGCCTGCCGGAACAGGAGGCGTTCGACATCGAGTACTGGCTGCTTGAGGAAGCCAAGCTGCAACGCATGCCCAGGCCGAAATCGCTCGCCGGGCGTGTCGCCCTGGTGACCGGCGGAGCCGGCGGCATCGGCAAGGCGACCGCGATCCGTCTCCTGCGCGAAGGCGCCTGCGTGGTGCTGGCGGATATCGACGCGACGGCACTGGAAACCGCGGACGGCGAGCTCGGCACGGCATTCGGCAAGGACTTCGTCCGGTCCGTCAGGCTCGACGTCACCAGCGAGGACGATGTCGCCGCCGGCTTCGCGGCGACGGTGGTCGAATTCGGCGGTCTCGATATCCTCATCTCCAATGCCGGCATCTCGTCCTCGGCTCCCATCGAAAACACCGAACTGTCGATGTGGAACCGCAACATGGACATTCTCGCCAAGGGCTATTTCCTCGTTTCGCGCGAGGCCTTCCGGCTTTTCAAGCAGCAGGCGATCGGCGGCAACGTCGTCTTCATCGCCTCGAAGAATGGCCTTGCCGCTTCGCCGAACGCTGCCGCCTACTGCACCGCCAAGGCTGCTGAAATCCATCTGGCGCGATGCCTGGCACTGGAGGGGGCGGAACATCAGATCCGCGTCAACACCGTCAATCCCGATGCCGTGCTGCGCGGTTCGAAGATATGGACCGGGGAATGGCGCGAACAGCGCGCGGCCGCCTATTCGATGCAGCCGGACGAACTGGAAGAGCATTATCGGAAGCGCTCCATGCTGAAGCGCTCGGTTTTCCCGGAAGACATCGCCGAGGCGGTCTACTTCCTCGCTTCCGACATGTCGGCCAAGTCCACCGGCAACATCGTCAACGTCGATGCCGGCAACGCCCAGAGCTTCACCCGCTGAAGTTTGGGCATCATGTCAGGGCAGGGCGCCGGCAGCCGGTTCAGGCTTTCGGCGCGCAAACCTGCCAGGCGTCATAGGCCGCGACGACCGTTTCCACCTGCGCCTTGTAGCCGGCCACGAGAGCGTCGCCGTAGATCGTCTCGTCCGGGTATTCGGTGATCAGCGTCACCGGTACGCTGGAGCGCTCGTCCAGCGAACAATGGCACGGGAAGCCGTTGATCATCTGGAATCCGGCATCGCCGGCATGGATCTCGTAGAGGGCGATCTGCCTGCGGTTGAGGCCGGCGAGGCCCGGAACCTTGCCCAGTCGCCGGGTCACGCTGTCCAGCATCGTCATGGCCGGCTCTTCCCATCCCTGGTGGTAGCGCAGGATAAGGAAAAACCCCTTCGGCAGCGTCCACATTTCGAAGCCGCGCGGAATGTAACCCATCAGCGGCCGGGTCCATTCGTGCGACGGGTAGCCGTGCAGGTTGACATGCAGTGTCGCACCGGTAAGGCGCTGGGCGACAGCTCGGATTTCCTTCTCCCACAGCTTGCCCGATGACCGGTATTCCAGGTCGTCGCCCAGTGCGGTGTAGCGCGCCGCGTGGTGCATGTGGTTCGGGTTGTCGCGGCACAGGCGCTGGTGCAGCGCATAGCCATCCGGATTTTCCACTGGTGAAACCGTGAAATGCGCGTTGGGCTTGCTTGCCAGCGCCTGTCCGCCGAAGAGCGCGCCGAGGACGCCGGTCACCTCGTTCGGATGCTGCCCGCCGCTGACCATGACCGGAACGTCGCTCCCTGCCACGTGGCGCGCGACGATCCTGCGGCCGCCGACCGAGCGCACGTCGAACGGTGTGCCGCCGACTTTCTTCAATTCGGCCGCGATGCGTGCGAAACCCGGCGCCGAGCGTATGGGTTCCGAAGGCCGGTCGTTCGCGCTGGTCGCGAAGCGGCGGATAGGCCGTACTTCGACACGCGCGCTGACCTTTTCTCCTCGGCCGACGACCATCGGCACGATACGGCCGGGCTGCAGCGTCCGGTCGCCCGGCGCGCGGCCGGAACGCTGATGGAAGACATCCAGCAGCGTGAAATAAAGGTCCTCATGCAGCGCTTCCCTGAGGCTCACGGCCTCGTGCCGGAAGTCGAGCGCTTCGTCTTCGGCGGGATAGGCGACGTCGATGGCGAGCTCGGGAAAGAACGGTTCGCTCTTCGGCCAGTCGGCACTCGCCGCCGCCGCGCAGACCGCCTCGAACAGCTGCTCGTAGTCCGTCTCCAGCCGCTCGCCGGACCCCTTGCCGTCGCGGATGATCCAGCCTGTCGGCGACACCGTCGGTCGGTCCTGCGCGTCGCCATGCCGCCGGTTGGGCGCCAGCACCGAATGGGTTTGGCGCCGGCCATCCTTGAAGCGCAACTCGACGTCATAGACGAAACCTTCGCCCTTCCGTGGCTCGAAGGTGAGGTCGACGTCTTCGAGCAAGCCGGCAAGAGGATAGGCCTCCAGCCGGAACCGGTTCGCCGCGGCCTGTTCATGCACGGGATAGGCGACCCTTGCGGCGACCAACTCGGTACGCTCGACCTCCTCCAGGAAGAAGTGGAGCAATGGCTTGTAGGCGCTGCGGCAGCGCGCGGAAATGCCGGCCTTGGCGAAACGCGCCTCGGCGTCGCGGCGGTGCCTGCGGTCGTCGAACGTCCACAGTTCCAGCGTGGAAGCCCCGCGCTCAGCCTTGAGGATGGTATCCAGCGTACGCTCGAAGCGCTTGTCGAGCAGCACGGTCATCGCGACGTCCTTCCGGTCGGGTCGAGGCTGTCACGCAGCCAGTCGCCCAGGAGGTTGAGGCCGAGCACGGTGAGCAGGATGGCGAGGCCGGGGAAGACGCTGACCCACCAAGCCGTCTGCAGGTAGGTGCGCGCGTCGGCCAGCATGCCGCCCCAGCTCGGGATGGTCGGGTCGACGCCGAGGCCGAGGAAAGTCAGGCTGCTTTCCAGCAGGATGTTGTTGGCGAAGTTCAGCGTCGCCAGAACGATCACCGGACCGAGCAGGTTGGGCAGCAGATGACGCAGGATGATGTTGCGGTCGGCGACGCCGATGGCGCGCGCCGACAGGATGAATTCGCGCTCGCGCAGCGACAGCACCGACCCGCGGACAAGGCGCGCGTACTGGACGCACTGCGAGACGATCAGCAGGACGATGGTGTTGATCAGGCTGCCGCCGAGGATGGCGAAGAAGGTGATGGCGAGCAGGATGAAGGGCAGGGCGAGCTGCACATCGACGAAGCGCATCAGAAGCGCGTCCCAGGCGCCACGATAGTAGCCGGCGACCAGCCCCATCGCCACGCCGACAAAGATCGAGCCGACCACCGAGGCGAAGCCGACGACCAGCGAGACCTTGCCGCCGGTCACTACGCGCGCCAGCACGTCGCGGCCGAGCGGGTCGGTGCCCAGCACATGCGCGAAGCTCTGAAACGGCGCGGTCAGGCGGGCGGCGAGGTCGATCTTGGTGCCGCCGTCCGGAAACAGGAGCGGCGCGAACAAGACGGCCAGACAGATCGTGCCGAACAGCAGGATGCCGACGACGAATTCCATCGCCTTGAAGCGGCCGAGACGCCCGGATGTGGTTGCATTGGCCATGTCACTGCGTCCTGATGCGCGGGTCGATCAGCCCGTAGGCCAGGTCAATCAAGAGGTTGACGCCGATGATGAGCGCGGACAGCACCGTGATGACGGATTGCAGCACCGGATAGTCGCGCGCCGCGACCGCGTCGAAGGCGAGCGTGCCCATGCCCGGCCAGTTGAAGACGCGCTCGACGACGACGATGCCGCCCAGCAGGCCGCCGAACTGCACGCCGAGGAAGGTCAACAGCACGATGGCGCAATTACGCAACGCGTGCTTGTAGAGCACCTTGGTTTCGCTCAGGCCCTTGGCGCGGGCGACCATGACATATTGCGAGCGCAACGTATCGAGCATGGTGGTGCGCACGAGGCGCACGTTGGTCGCCGTCAGGATCAGCCCCATGGTGACGGCCGGCATGATGTAGCTGGAAAAGCCGTCATAGCCCGACGGCGGCAGCCATTGCAGCGCGATGGCGAACAACAGCACCAGCATGGTGGCCAGCCAGAAATTCGGGAAGGACAGGCCGATCAGCGAAAAGATGCGGATCGCCTGATCGGGCCATTTGCCGCGCGTCGTGGCTGCCTTTACGCCGAGCGGAATGGACAGCACGATCGAGACGAACAGCGAGGCGAAGGCAAGCGTCAGCGTCGCCGGCAGTGCCGTCCCGATCAGTTGCGACACCGGCGTGCCGCCGACGAAACTGCGGCCGAAATCGAGCGTCAACAGCCCTTTGAGGAAACCGAGATACTGCACGTAGAACGGCCGGTCGACGCCGAGCGCGACTCGGATGCGCTGTAGGTCCGCCTCGGTGACGGTGCCGCCGCCCTGCGCGCTGATCAGGGCCGGATCGCCGGTGAGCCGTATGGCGAAGGCGACGACCAGCGTCACCACGAGAACGGTGAAGATCGCCTGCAGGATGCGTTTGGTCAGAAAGCCGATCAAGGGGCCGCTCCGATTTAGGAAGGACGCCGCGCGAGGCGCGCGGCGTCCGCAGTGGTCACGCCTACTCGACGGTCACTTCGTTGAGCTTGATGCGGTTGTCGGGGGCGGGCGTGAAGTTCTTGACCCGCTTGTTGACGCCGTAGATGGCGTTGGAATTGTAGAGCGGCAGTTCGAGCGCCTTGTCGGCGACATAGGCGGCGATCTGCTTAAGCACTTTTTCGCGCTCGGCCGCATCGGTCATCGGTCGCTGCGATTCCAAGAGCTTGTCGAGCTCTGCGTCCTTCTCGTAGGGGTTCCACTTCTCGCCGCTGTGATACATCGAATAGGCGGTGTTGTCGTAGTCGAAGGTCCAGCCGCCCCACTTCTGCTGGAACAGCGCGCCGGTCTTGCCCTGCGGGATGATGTCGTTGAGTAGCACGTTCAATTCATAGGGCTTGATGGTGGGGGTCAGGCCGACGGCCTGCAGGTAGCTGCTCACCGCCTGCGCCACCTCGTTCATCGTCGCGTCGTTGCCGCGGATGTCGATCTGCAGCGGCGCGCCCGGCTTGACTCCGGCCTCGGCCAGCAGCTTCTTCGCCCCTTCCGGATCGAAGGGTAGGCCCTTCAGGTCCGGATCGTAGCCGAGCGAAAGCGAGCTCTGGAAGCTGACGATCTCCGACGCCTGGCCGGCAAGGATGGCATCGACGATGGTCTTGCGGTCGACGGCCATGATGATCGCCTTGCGCACGCGCACGTCGGCGGTGATGCCGTCGCGGGTGTTGAAGCGCAGCGCATCCACCGTCGGCCCCGGAACGCTCATCAGCTCGAGGCGCGAATCGCCCTGGATGGTCGGCACCATCGAGATCGGGATGATCGGCGGCACGACGATGTCGACGCGGCCGGCCTGCAGTTCGGCAACGGCTGTGGCCGGCTCGGTGATGAACTTGTAGTCGAGCTCCGAGATTTTCGGCGCGCCGCCCCAATAGTCCGGGTTCGCCTCGAGCTTCACGCCGATCTTCGGCTCATAGGAGATGAACTTGAAGGCGCCGGTGCCGACCGGATGGGTGTTGAAGTAGTCCTCGCCTTTTTCCTTGATGTAGTTCGGCGGCACGATCATCGCGCCATAGCCGGCAAGCTTGGTCAACAGCACCGGATCGGGGCTCTTCAGGATGAAATCGACGGTCGACGGGTCGACCACCTCGACCTTTTCGATCGCCGCGTAGTTGGACTTCTGCGGTCCCTTCGAGCCTTCGTCGCCGAGCAGGCGGTCGAAGGTGAACTTCACGGCGTCGGCGTTGAAGGGCTCGCCGTCGTGGAACTTGACGTTCTGACGCAGCTTGAAGGTGATCTTCTTGCCGTCGTCCGATACCTGCCAGGATTCGGCCAGGCCCGGCACCAGCTTCAGGTCCGGCCCGCGATAGGTCAGGCCGTCGAAGATGTTCGTCGCCACCGTCGCCCAGGCCACCAGGAAGGTGTCGACCGGGTCCCAGCTGCCGGGGTCCTGAGACAGCGAAACCGTCAGCTTGCCGGCGGCGAAGGACGGCGAAGCGGCAATGAGGGCGGTGGACATTGCCAGCGCGCCGAGCAGCGATCGGGTGAGTTTGAGTGCCATGCGTTCGTTCCTCCTGTGATTGACCTGGTTTCTAGCCGGCGACGAAATGGCCGGTTTCGATCTCGCTCATGGTGACGATGGCCGGTTCGTCGCCGACCGGGCGAAGCGGGCTCGGAATCTCGCCAATGGGAACCGGCGTGTCGCGGCGGACGGTGGGATCGGCGACGGGAACCGCCGACAAGAGCCTTTTGGTGTAACTGTGCGCGGGCGTTTCGAACACCTGCCGGCGCCGGCCGAGCTCGACGATCTGGCCGAGATAGAGCACGGCGACACGGTGGCTGATTTTTTCCACCACCGCCATGTCGTGGCTGATGAAGAGATAGGCCAGGCCGCGCTCGGCCTGGAGGTCCATCATCAGGTTGATGATCTGCGCCTGGATCGAGACGTCAAGCGCCGACAGCGATTCGTCGGCGACGATGAGCTCGGGATCGCAGGCGAGCGCGCGGGCGATGCAGACACGCTGGCGCTGGCCGCCGGAAAATTCATGCGGGTAGCGGCCGGCATGCGCGGCCGTCAGTCCGACGCGCTCCAGCAATTCATGCACCTTGCGCCTGGCATCGGCGGGAGACATCAGCCTGTGCGTCAGGATCGGCTCGGCGATCGAGAAGCCGGCGGTCTTGCGCGGGTCGAGCGATTCGAACGGGTCCTGGAAGATGTACTGGATCTTCTGCCGCAGCGCGTGGCGCTCCGCTTTGTTCAGGTCCGTCAACTGACGGCCGCGGAACGAGATGGTGCCCGAGGTCGCCGCCTGCAATTGCTGGATGGTGCGCCCGATGGTGGACTTGCCCGATCCGGATTCGCCGACGAGTGCCAGCGTCTCGCCCGGATAGATGGTGAAGCCGACCTTCTCGACGGCGTGGACGCGGTGGCTGACGCCGCCGAACAGGCCGCGCTTGACGTCGAAGCGCACGACAAGGTCGCGTACCTCCAGAAGCGGCGCCGCGTCGTAGCGGGCAGTGTCCTGGATACGCTCCTCTTCGGCCGCGGTCGTCACGCCGTCGTCGGTCGCGGCTGTGAGCGGCGTGCGCAGGGGCAGGTCCTTTCCCTGCATGGCGCCGAGCTTGGGCACGGCGGCGAGCAGCGCTTTGGTGTAGGGCTGCGAGGGCTTGGCGAAAATGGTCCTGACATCGCCTTCCTCCACCTTGCGGCCGTTTCGCATCACCACCACGTCGTCGGCCATTTCCGCCACCACGCCCATGTCGTGGGTGATGAAGATGACGCCCATGCCGAATTCCTTCTGCAGGTCGCGAAGAATGGCGAGGATCTGCGCCTGGATGGTCACGTCGAGCGCCGTGGTTGGCTCGTCGGCGATCAGCAGCTTCGGCTTGCAGGCCAGCGCCATGGCGATCATCACGCGCTGGCGCATGCCGCCCGAAAGCTGGTGCGGATAGCGCTTCAACTGGCCCTTCGGATCGGGCAGGCGCACCTTGGCCAGCAGCTCGGCTGCCGCGTCGAGCGCCTGCGCGCCGGTCAGGCGCTCATGCAGGATCAGCGCCTCGCTGATCTGGTCGCCGATGGAAAAGACGGGGTTGAGCGAAGTCATCGGCTCCTGGAAGATCATGGCGATCTCCTTGCCGCGGATCGAGCGCATCTGGTCCTGGCTAAGTGCCAGAAGGTCGACCGGTCCCTTGCTGCTCTGGAACAGGATTTTACCGCCGGCGAAGCGCGCGCCGGCCATGTCGGCCAGCCGCATGATCGACAGTGCGGTCACCGACTTGCCGGAGCCGGACTCGCCGACGACGGCAAGCGTGCGGCCGGCCTCGACCGAATAGGACAGGCTGTCGACGACGCGGCTGGCGCCGAACTCGACGCTGAGGCCTTCGATCGACAGGATCGGATCGCTCATTCGTCAACCTCCGCCGCTTCGGTCGTGCCGGCATCGATCGGCTCGATGCGCGCGATGACGGCGCCGGCAGTCTGCATCGTTCCCGCCTTTGCCAAAAGCGTTATTCTGCCGCCGTGCGGCGCCGACACGGTCGTTTCCATCTTCATGGCATCCATCACGGCCACCACGTCGCCTGCCTCGACACGGTCTCCATCCGACACGCACCACAAGGCGAGCACGCCCGGAACCGGCGCCCGCACGGCATTTTCGTCTGGTGTGGGCGAGGAGGGTTCGACCGGGGTACCTGCTGGTCGTCCGAGCAGACCGAGCAGCGCGTCGGGAATGCCGACCTCGACGAGCCTGCCGTCGATCTCGATCTTGCCACGCAGCATGCCGGCCTCGACCACCGGCGCCGGACGTTTGCCGGCTTCCAATGCGCCGGCAAAATCCGTCTCGATCCAGCGTGTATGGATGGCGAATTTTTTCGAGAAATCCGGATGATCGAGCGCGGCGCGGTGGAAGGGCAAGACGGTCGGCACGCCCTCGATGCGGAATTCGGCGAGCGCCCGCCGGGCCCGGGCGATGGCCTCCGCGCGCGTCGACCCCCAGACGACCAGCTTGGCGATGAGGGAATCGAACAGCGGCGGCACTGTCGAGCCCGTTTCGACGCCGCTGTCTATCCGAACACCTGGACCCGATGGCGGCGCAAACAGGGAAATCGCGCCGGCCATCGGCAGGAAGCCGCGGCCGGGGTCCTCGACGTTGATGCGGAACTCCAGTGCATGGCCGCGCGGCCTCGGCGTCTCGGTGAAGGAGAGCGGCAGGCCCTCGGCGATGCGGAACTGCTCGCGCACGAGGTCGACACCGGTCGTTTCCTCGGTCACCGGATGCTCGACCTGGAGACGGGTGTTGACCTCCAGGAAGGAAATCACGCCGTCGGCGGAAAGCAGGAATTCGACCGTACCGGCGCCGGTATAACCGGCCGCCTTGCAGATGGCGCGCGCAGCCTGCTCGACGCGTTCGCGCTGTTCGTCGGTCAGGAACGGCGCCGGCGCCTCCTCGATGAGCTTCTGGTTGCGGCGCTGCATGGAGCAGTCGCGCGTGCCGACGACGACGACATTGCCGCGTCTGTCGGCCAGCACCTGCGCCTCGATGTGGCGCGGTCGATCGAGGAACTGTTCGATGAAGCATTCGCCGCGTCCGAAGGCGGCGGTGGCTTCGCGCGTGGCGGAATCGAATAGTTCCTCCACTTCGTCCATCTCTCGCGCGATCTTCAGGCCGCGTCCGCCGCCGCCATGGGCGGCCTTGATGGCGATGGGCAGGCCGAACTCGCGCGCGAAAGCTAGCGCTTCGGCGGCGGTGGCGACCGGCCCGTCGCTGCCGGCGACCAGCGGCGCGCCGACGGCGCGGGCGATCTCGCGTGCCTGAAGCTTGTCGCCCAGCGTCTCGATGACCTTCGGGTCCGGTCCGATCCAGATCAGGTCGGCATTGATGACCGCTTGCGCGAACTCGGCCCGCTCCGACAGGAAGCCGTAGCCCGGATGGACGGCATCGGAGCCGGCGCGCTTCGCAATGTCGATCAATTTGCCGATGTCGAGATAGGTATCGGCAGCCTTCTGCCCGTTCAGCGCATAGGCTTCGTCGGCCATGCGGACGAACGGCGCATCGGCGTCGGCGTCGGCATAGACCGCCACCGATGCCAGGCCGGCGTCCTTGCAGGCTCGGATGATGCGCACGGCGATTTCGCCGCGATTGGCGATCAGCACCTTCCTCATTCCCCGACTCCGATTTCGGCAAAGGGACCGAGCGCGTTGAAGCGCACCTTGGCGCCGATGGGAATCTGGCCGGCAAGGTCGAGATGGTGCGTGGCGACGTTGGCGATGACCGGGTAACCGCCGGTCAGCGGATGGTCGGCAAGGAAGATCACGGGCTGGCCGCTTGCCGGCACCTGCACGGCGCCCTGCACCGTCGCCTCGCTCGGCAGTTCGCGCGTGTCGCTGCGCCCGAGTGCCGCGCCGTTGAGGCGGACCCCGACACGGCTCGATTGCGGCGTAACCTCCCAGTCCTGTGCAAGGAAGCTTGCAACGGCCGGCGGCGTGAACCAGTCCGTGCGCGGCCCCAGCGTGACGTCGAGCGTCACCACCTCGCCTGCCTTCGGAAGGTCGGGATGGATCGTCTGAACTGTCGAGACGAGCGCACCGACGGGCGCTGCCAGGACGTCGACACGATCACCTGTCGAGAGCGCGCGCGGCCCGATCTGCGCCAGTGTATCGCTGGAGGCACTGCCGAGCACCGGCTCAATGGCGAAGCCGCCGCGCAGGGCCAGATAGGAGTGGAAGCCACGTTTCGCCTCGCCGATCGAAACCGTGTCGCCGTCTTCCAGTGCCACGGCTGCATCGTTGGCTGCGGCGACGGTCGCCCCATTCGCCGCCTCGATGGTGATGGAGGCCGGTGCGCCGGTCAGCGCCATGACGCCCGCGCCCTTCATCCTGAAACGAAACCGGCCGAAGGTGATTTCGAGCGCCGCCGTGCCCGGTGGATTGCCGACCAGCCGATTGGCCGCCTTGAGGCTCGCCTTGTCGGCCGCGCCGGAAGTGCTGACGCCCTGGCTGGCCTGTCCGGGGCGTCCGAGATCTTGGAACAAGACCGGAAAGGGAGCGTCGAGGACGTGCATCTGCGCGGCCGCGATCTCCTTGCGCGCCGCTTGCTTCCGTGCCCCGCGCCGGTGCGCGGCGATTGCCGTAGAGCGGTGCGAACCCGCTATGTCGACGAAGCGGACACGATATCCCGGTTGCAGGATCGCCGCCGGATCGCGCTCCAGATCGAACATGGCGAGCGGCGTCGAGCCGATGAGCTGCCAGCCGCCGGGACTGGTCTTCGGATAGACGCCGCTGAATGTTCCCGCCAGTCCCACGGCTCCTGCCGGCACCTGCGTTCGCGGTGTCTTGCGGCGCGGAACGTCGAGCAGCGGATCGCCGCCGGCGAGGTAGGCGAAGCCGGGCGCGAAGCCAGTGAAGGCGACCGTGTACTCGGTACCGGTGTGGAGACGCACGACTTCCGCTTCGCTTATGCCCAGCAGTGCAGCGACCTCGGCAATATCTTCGCCGTCGTAGCGCACCGGAATGTCGACCAGCGGACCGGCCGCTGTCGGGGAAGCCGAAATATCGCGGTTCGAAAGCTCATCGACCAGACGTGCCGGCATGAGCTGGCCGGGGTCGAATGCAACGAGCAGGGTGCGCGCCGCCGGAATGAGTTCCGAAATTCCGGCAACCGGCAGCCGCTCCAGCGAAGCGAGCAGGGCGAGCGTCGTTTCCAGGTCGGGGAGTTCGACGAGGATACGGCCGGCGCGGATGGGGAGAAAGCGCAGTGCCGTGTGCCCGCCGGCGATCGGCGAGCCAGCGGCTCCAGGAGGCGGTGTTTTCGCCAACGCGATCATCGCGCTCCGACCTTGCCGGAAAACGGCTGCACGGACAGGCCGGCTTCTTCCAGCCCGGCCCGCAGGTGCCGGGCGATCGCCACCGCGTCCGGGCTGTCGCCGTGAACGCAGACCGACTGGGCGTCGATGGCAACGTCGCCGCCGTCGATCGAGCGGATCACGCCGTCCTTAACCATGCGCACGATCCGCCCCGCGATCTCTTGCGGGTCGTGCAGCACCGCACCCTTCTCGCGCCGGGAAACGAGCTGGCCGTCGACGATATAGGCCCGGTCGGCGAAGGCTTCCGCCACGACGGTCAGGCCAGCGGCGCGGGCCTGCCCGATCAGCGGCGATCCCGCCAGCGCCATCAGGACAAGGCCGGGATCGACGCTGCGGATGGCGGTGATGACGTCGCTGGCCTGCCGTTCGTCGCGGGCAATGGTGTTGTAGAGCGCCCCGTGCGGCTTGACGTAGGTGACGGTCGTGCCGGCCGCCGCCGCCAGACCCTTCAGCGCGCCGATCTGATAGATGACGTCGCCAACCAGTTCCTCGCTCGACGGGTCCATGTTGCGGCGTCCGAAGCCGGCGAGGTCGCGGTAGCCGACATGTGCGCCGATGGCGACGCCGCGCCGGCTGGCCGCCTTGAGCGTGCGCAGGATGCCGGCCGGATCGCCGGCATGGAAGCCGCAGGCCACGTTGGCGCTGCTGACGATGTCCAGCATCGCCGCGTCGTCGCCCATCGTCCAGGCGCCGAAGCTTTCACCCAGGTCGCTGTTGATGTCGATCACCGGCATGACGGGCTCCATCGCGGCAAAGGCAGCCTTGGGGCATCCGGAGCGAGCGGCGGCAACCAGGACAAAAAGTGTCAATGCTGATGAGCGCCACCGAACGGACCCCTCCCGGTCTCCATCTCTCTTGCCGTTCCTTAGCCTAAATTGCTCGACCTGTCTATATTGTTCAACAATCTCGTTATGGTAGTATACAATATTGAAGGCGCCGGCCACCGATTTGATGTGCCGTGTTCCCGGGCCGGGTTGAAGCGGGGTCGGCCAGATCGTAAGTCTCGGTCCGGCCGGTCCTTAGAAGATCGGCGCCATGATGGAGCGCACAGTGACTGCTCGCCCTGACGCCGATGCGGCCGGTTCGCTCTCTTCCCTTGTCGAGCGGCAGGCGACTGGCGTCGCCCAATCCCACCGCATCGCGGCACGTCTTCGCGAGCGCATCGTCGCCGGCACGCTCAAGCCGGGTGCGCATCTTTCCGAAGCGGCGTTGAGCGAGGAACTGGACGTCTCGCGCAATACCTTGCGGGAGGCGTTCCGGGTGCTGGCCAAGGAAGGCATCCTGAACCATGAGGTGAACCGGGGCGTGTTCGTCTCGATCCCGAGCACGCAGACCATCGTGGATGTCTATCGCGTGCGGCGGCTGGTGCAGTGCGCGGCGCTCGCCCAGGGCTATGCCGGACACCCGGGCGCGGTCCACATGCGCGCCGCCTTGCAGGAGGCCGAGCGCTGCCGCGGCATCGGCGACTGGCTCGGCGTCGGCAGCGCCGACATCGCCTACCACGCGGCCATCGTGGAACTGGCCGACAGCCCGCGTCTTTCGGCCTTCTTCGGGCAGGTTCTTCTGGAATTGAGGCTCGTCTTCGGCCTGCTGCCGAATGCCGAGCACCTGCACGCGCCCTTCGTCGACCGTAACCGGGCCATTCTGGGCCTGCTCGAGGACGGCCGGCCGGCGGAAGCCGCACAGGCGCTCGAGACCTATCTCGGCCAGGCCGAACGCCTCATCCTGTCGGCCTATTCGCCCCTCTCGAAATAGATCGCGCGACCGCTCGCCGGTCGGATCGATGTGTCTTGAGCCGTGCGTTCGGCCACGATGGCACGCCGCCTTGCGCTGCCGGTTTGTTCGCTTGCCTTTCAAACTCATATGTGAATATGATCTTCACATGAGAAGATTGGGAGGATCGATCATGCGATCGCGCGGCGTTACGCCCGTGCGGTGCATGCTTTCCCCACAGCGAATGGACAAGTCATGACCAGCTTCGCGCCGACCGTTGGCGTTGCCTCCACTCACCCCGCCGATATGCCGGCCGATCATGCCGGCCTGCCGGTGTGGAATGCCGAGAACTGGTTCTACGAGGACTGGCCGGTCGGCCAGAAGATCCGTTCTTTGCGCCGCACCATGGCCGAAGGCGACAGCCATCTTTTCAATGCACTGGTGCTCGACATCCACCCTTACGTGCAGGACCAGATGTTCGCCGAGCGCGAGGGCATTTTCGGCAAGCGACTGGTTGCCGGCGCTTTCGTCTTTTCCGCCGGGCTCGGCCTCGTCGCCACCAACTGCGTCAACGCCTTTTCCTATGGCTACGACAAGCTGCGCTTCATCAAGCCCGTCTTCATCGGCGAAACCATCTATTCGATCCGCACCAACCTGGACAAAACCCCCCGCTACAAGGACATGGGCCTGATCCGCGCCAGCTACGAGGTGTTCAAGGGCGAGGGCGAACTGGTGCTCTATTGCGAGCATCTGCAGACGGTGAAGTACAGGAATCCGGCCGATTTCGCCGGCAAGACGGAGAAGTGACGATGGCCGCCGCCGACCTGCCGCTCGCCGATCTGCCCCTGGCCGGGCTCGTCGTCGTCGACATGAGCCAGTTCCTGTCGGGGCCGTACTGTTCGCTCAGGCTTCTCGACCTCGGCGCCCGCGTCATCAAGGTCGAGCGGCCGGACGGCGGCGACCTGTCGCGCCGGCTCTATCTCAGCGATACCGAGATCGGCGGTGATTCCACCATCTTCCACGCCATCAACCGGGCCAAGGAAAGCTTTGCCGTCGACCTGAAGAACGAGGACGATCTGGCGGCCTTGCGTGGGCTGCTCGCGCATGCCGACGTGCTGATCCAGAACTTCCGGCCGGGTGTCATCGAGCGCCTCGGCCTCGACTACGAGCACGTCAAGGCGCTCAATCCGCGGCTGGTCTATGCCTCGATCAGCGGCTACGGCGAGGAGGGGCCATGGGTAAAGCGGCCGGGCCAGGACCTGCTCGCCCAGGCGCGCTCAGGCATCATGTGGCTGAACGGCGACGAGGAACAGGGGCCGGTGCCGTTCGGCCTCGCCGTCGCCGACATGCTGGCGGGCGCCGCCTGCGCGCAGGGCATTCTCGCCGCCCTGGTGCGGCGCGGCATCACTGGCAAGGGCGGCCATGTCGAGACGAGCCTGTTCGAGGCGCTGATCGATTTCCAGTTCGAGGTGCTGACCACCCACCTGAACGACGGGCAGCGCCTGCCGCGCCGTTCCTCCTTCCGTAGCGCCCATGCCTATCTGGCGGCGCCCTACGGCGTCTATCCGGCGAGCGACGGCTTCCTGGCGCTCGCAATGATGCCCATTTCGAAGCTCGCCGACCTCTTGCAGATCGAGGCGCTCGCGCCCTATCGCGACGAACCCGCGACCTGGTTCACCGCGCGCGACGAGATCAAGGCCATCATCGCCCGGCGCATCGCCGAGAAAACCGTCGACGAATGGCTGGCGACCCTGGAGCCCGCCGACGTCTGGTGCGCCAGGGTTCTGAACTGGCGCGAGATGCTGGACAGCGACGGCTTCAAGGCGCTCGACCTGTTGCAGACGGTGACGCGCGAGGACGACGTCGCGATCCACACCACGCGCTCGCCGCTCAGGGTCGACGGCGTACGGGCAAAGGTCGAGCGGGCGGCGCCGCGCATCGGCGAGCACAGCGAGAAAATCCGCGCGGAGTTCGGTCTGTGAGCGGTGTGCGCCTGAAAGGCATGACCTGGAGCCATCCGCGAGGCTACGATCCGATGGTCGCCTGCTCCGCGCTCTGGGAGGCGAAGACAGGCGTTCCCATCACATGGGAAAAACGCTCGCTGCAGGACTTCGAATCCTTCCCGGTGGAGGAACTGGCGCGCGCCTACGACCTCATCGTCATCGATCATCCGCATGTCGGCCAGATCACCGCCGAGAATTGCCTCGCGCCGTTGGATGTGGCGGGACGCGAGGCGGAGCGTGAAGCGCTGGCCGCGGGAAGCGTCGGCCGCTCCTATCCGAGCTACCAGTGGCAGGGTCGGCAATGGGCCTTTCCCATCGATGCGGCCGCACAGGTGCAGGCCTGGCGGCCGGACCTGATCGACGCGCCGCCGGCGACATGGGCGAACGCGCTGGCCCTTGCCCGGCAGGGACGGGTGCTGCTGCCGCTCAGGCCGCCGCATTCGCTGATGGCGTTCTATACGCTTGCCGCCAATCTCGGCCAACCTTGCGCCGTCGAAGGGCCGGGCGACCTGATCGACCACGAAACCGGCGAAACGGCCTTTGCCATGCTCGCCGAAATGGCGGCGCTGGTCGACCCGCACTGTCTCGCCATGGACCCGATCGCGGTGTCGGAAAAGATGGCCGAGGCCGGTTCGCAGATCGCCTGCGCGCCGCTGATCTACGGCTATGTTTCCTACGCGATGGCCGGCTTCCGGCCCAACCGGTTGGTTTTCAGCGATATTCCGGCGGCAGGCGGCAACGGCCCAGTCGGCTCCGCGCTCGGCGGCACCGGCATCGCCGTATCGGCCTTTTCCACGGCGAGGGATGCGGCCATCGAGTTCGCCTACTGGATTGCCGGCGGTGCCGTGCAGCGCGGTCCCTATGCCGCCGCCGGCGGCCAGCCCGGCCATGCCGACGCCTGGCAGGATGATGCGGTCAACACCGCCACCGGCGATTTCTATCGCGCCACGCGCGCGACGCTCGAAGGCGCCTGGGTGCGTCCGCGCCACGACGGCTACATGGCCTTCCAGCAAGCGGCGTCCGACGCCATCAACGAAGGTCTTTCAGCGAAAAGGCCGGCCGCGACCGTGGTCGCAGGCCTGAATCGGCTCTTTCGCGGCAGCTTTCCTAAGCGCCAGGCCTGAACAGGTTACGCCGTCGTCCCGACATCGGAACCAGCCAGCTTCGACAGCCGGGCGGTGGCCTCCTGAAGCAGGGCGATCGTCCTGGTGATGTCCGGGGCGGCGGGAGCGTTGACCAGCGTGATGTAGGGAATGGTGAGCGCCGCGATGCCGCGCCCGTCCGAACCGAGGACCGGTGCCGACAGATTGTAGACGCCCGCGGTCTGCAGCGAGGCCATCATCTCGTAGCCGCGCTGGTGCACCTGGTCGAGCCGGGCGAAGAAGTCCGGCGACTGCTTCATCTCCTCGTTGCTGCGCAGATGCTCGGCGATCATCATTTCGCGCTCCTCAGGCGAGCGGAACGCCAGCAGCACATGGCCCGAACCGGTGTCGAACAGGCTGATGTGCGAGCCGACGCGGATCGAGATGCCCCAGTAGTGCGGCGCCTCCTGTTGCGCGATGACGACGGCGTTACCGCGGTCGAAGACGACGAGCTGGTTGGCCTGCCACGAGGTCTCGGCCAGTTCGCGCATGATCGAGGTGGCGTAGGAAACGAGCCGGCGCACCGGTGCGTGCAGTTGCGCCAGTCCGAACAGCTTCAAGGTCAGAGAATAACGGTCGCCGTCGGGGCGCGTGACGTAGCCGCGCCTCACCAGCCGGTCGAGCATCCGGTAGAACTCGTTCGGGCTCCGGTCCAACCGCTTGGCGATCTCGGCCTGCGTCAGCCCGCCGTCGACGCTGGCCAGCAGCTCGAGGATGTCCAGCCCCTTGTCGAGCGCCGGTGCGCGGTAGCGGTCGTCCTCGTCGTCCTGCACCATGGCCTCTCTGGTGAATTTCCATCTTCATATACGCAAGGGGTCGGTGTTGGAAGATATTTGGCTTGACCAGCTGTAAATATTTTGTTTGCATATGAATGAAGCAAGTGAACGGCTTCAAGTCACGGGCAACCGACGGATGCCCCAGGGAGGATATTCATGAACAGACTGCTTTCCGGCGTCGCCGCCGGTGCATTGCTGCTGGTGTCGGGCGTGGGCATGGCGCAGGCGGCCGATCTGCCTGGCAAGTTTCCCGGCGTCACCATCGACGCCAAGCTGATCGGCGGCCAGCAATACGAGAAGCTCTACGAGCGCATCGGTGAATGGGAGAAGGCGACCGGCGCCAAGGTCAACGTCCTGTCGAAGAAGAACCATTTCGACCTCGACAAGGAGATCAAGTCGGACATCGCCTCCAACTCGATCACCTGGTGCGTCGGCTCCAACCACACCTCCTTCGCCCCGCAATATCCGGGCATCTATGTCGACCTGAACACGCTCTTGCCGAAGGAGGAGATCGCCGCCTTCGTTCCGGCCAACATCGCCGCCGCGACCCTGGACGGCAAGCTGGTGATGCTGCCGCGTGCCCAGTTCGACGTTTCGGCGCTCTACTACCAGAAGAGCCTCTATCAGGACGAAGCCAAGAAGAAGGCCTACAAGGAAAAGTACGGCGAGGAACTGGCGCCGCCGGACACGTTCGACGAGATGGCGCGTCAGGCCGAATTCTTCGCCAACCCGCCGGATTTCTACGGCACGCAGTTCGCCGGCAAGGAAGAGGCGATCAACGGCCGCTTCTACGAGATGCTGGTGGCCGACGGTGGCGAGTACCTCGATAAGGACGGCAAGCCCGCCTTCAACTCCGAGGCCGGCGTGCAGGCACTCGACTGGTTCGTCAACCTCTACAAGGCCAAGGCTGTGCCGGCCGGCACCACCAACTACCTGTGGGACGATCTCGGCCAGGGCTTCGCGTCCGGCACCGTCGCGCTCAACCTCGACTGGCCGGGCTGGGCCGGCTTCTTCAACGATCCGAAGTCGTCCAAGGTGGCCGGCAATGTCGGCGTCAAGGTGCAGCCCAAGGGCTCGTCGGGCAAGCGCTCCGGCTGGTCGGGCGCGCACGGTTTCTCGGTGACCGAGAACTGCGCCAACAAGGAGGCTGCCGCCTCGCTCGTCTGGTGGCTGACCAACGAGGACAGCCAGAAGCTTGAAGCCGCCGCCGGCCCGCTGCCGACCCGCACCGCCGTGTGGGAATGGGATATCGAGCAGGCGAAGTCCGATCCTTACAAGACCGAAGTGCTGCAAGCCTTCCAGGAAGCCGCCAAGAACGCCTTCCCGGTGCCGCAGACGGCCGAGTGGATCGAGATTTCCAACGCCGTCTATCCTGAGCTCCAGGCTGCCATCCTTGGCGACAAGACGTCCAAGCAGGCGCTGGACGACGCGGCCGCCAAGGCGACCCAGATCCTCGAGGATGCCGGCAAGCTCTGACTTGTGCTTCCTGCGGCGCCGTCGCGATTGCCCGGCGCCGCTTCCTTTTTTCGCCCCATCGCCGATAGTCTGCATCGAGAAGGGGCGTCGCCCCATGCTCCGTTCGCGCGGCGCCCCAGGGATTGTCTTCGCATGAAAGCCAGGCGGCTATCCGCACCCACCCTCCTGCTGCTGCCGGCCGTTATCGTGCTGGCGGCGGTGGTTGTGGTGCCGCTCATCCTGTCATTCTATTCCAGCTTCACGCCGTTCCGCCTGACCCGGCCAGAGACCTTCTTCACCTTCATCGGCCTGCGCAACTATCAGCGCATCCTCTCCGACTGGAATTTCTGGGTCGCCTTCGGCCGCACCGTGCTGTTGCTGACGGTGGCGCTCAACCTTGAAATGCTGCTCGGCCTCGGCCTTGCCCTGCTGGTCGAAAAGGCGACGCGCGGCCAGCGCGTGTTGCGCACCATCATGATGTTCCCGATGATGTTCTCGCCGATCCTCGTCGGCTTCCAGTTCAAGTTCATGTTCAACGACAATATCGGCCTGGTGAACAACGCCCTGCAATCGCTCGGTCTGACCGAACGGGCCATCCCCTGGCTGATCGACGGCAAGCTCGCCTTCGCCGCCATCTCGATCGCCGAAATCTGGTCCTCCACGTCCATCTTCGCCATCCTCATCCTCGCCGGCCTGCTTGCCATGCCCAAGGAACCTGTGGAGGCGGCACGCGTTGACGGCTGCACGCCCTGGCAGACGTTCCGCTATGTCACCTTGCCGTTCGTCATGCCGTTCGCCTACATCGCCATGACGATCCGTTCGCTCGACGTGGCGCGTGCCTACGACATCGTCAAGATCATGACCGACGGCGGGCCTGCCGGCCGCACCGAACTTCTGTGGACGCTGATCGCGCGCACCGCCTATAGCGACGCGCGCATGGGGCAGGCCAACGCCATGGCTTATTTCTCGATCCTTTTGTCGATCGTCTTCACCGTCTATTTCTTCAGGAAGCTCGCTGCGGCGCGCACCCAGATCGGCGCGGAGTGGTGACGATGGACGCCAACGCATCCGCCCGCCTGAAGCGCCGCATCGCCACGGTCGCCCACCGCGTCGGCCTGTTCCTCGCCATGCTGGTGATCTGCCTGCCCGGCCTGTGGATCGTGCTTTCCTCGCTGCGGCCGACCGTGGAGATCATGGCCAAGCCGCCGGTGTGGATTCCCCAGCAGGTCTCGTTCGACGCCTATGTCGCGATGTTCTCCGGCGTCGGCAAGGGCGGCATTCCTGTCCTCGACTATTTCCGCAATTCCCTCATCATCTCGGTGACCTCGACGGTGATCGCCATCGCCATCGGCATGGCCGGCGGCTACGCCTTCGCTCGCTACCGCTTTCGCGGCAAGTCGGCGATGTTCCTCGGCCTGATGCTGACGCGCACGGTGCCCGGCATAGCGCTGTCGCTGCCGCTGTTCTTCGTCTATGCCAAGCTCGACATCATCGACACCCATTTCGGCCTGATCCTTGCCTATGTCGCGCTCAACGTGCCGTTCACCATCTGGCTGATCGACGGGTTCTTCCGGCAGGTGCCGAAGGATCTGGCCGAAGCGGCACAGATCGACGGCTGCACGCGCTGGCAGGCCTTCTGGCAGGTCGAGTTCCCGCTCGCCGGGCCGGGTATCGCCTCTTCGGGCATCTTCGCCTTCCTGACCTCGTGGAACGAATTCGCGCTCGCTTCGCAGCTCACGCGCTCGATCAACTCCAAGACGCTGCCCGTTGGGCTGCTCGACTACACCGCCGAGTTCACCATCGACTGGCGCGGCATGTGCGCGCTGGCGGTGGTGATGATCGTTCCCGCGCTGCTCCTCACCTTCATCGTCCAGAAGCACCTCGTCGGCGGCCTGACCTCCGGCGCGGTGAAAGGCTGATTTCATGGCGACCGTATCCCTGAAGAAACTGACCAAGCGCTACGGCACGATGGAGATCGTCCACGGCATCGACCTCGATGTCGGCGACCGCGAGTTCATCGCCTTGGTCGGTCCATCCGGTTGCGGCAAGTCGACGACGCTGCGCATGATCGCCGGGCTGGAGGAGATTTCCGGCGGTACGATCGAGATCGGCGAGCGCGTCGTCAACGACCTGCCGCCGCGCTCGCGCAACATCTCCATGGTGTTCCAGTCCTACGCGCTTTATCCGCACATGACGGTGCGGGAGAACCTCGGTTTTTCGCTGAAGATCGCCGGCGTCGCCAAGGAGGAGACGGAGCGGCGTGTCGCCGAGGCTTCCGCAATCCTCGGTCTCGATGCGCTGCTGGAGCGCCGTCCGTCGCAATTGTCAGGCGGCCAGCGCCAGCGCGTCGCCATGGGGCGCGCCATCGTGCGCGATCCGGACGTCTTCCTGTTCGACGAGCCGCTGTCCAACCTCGACGCCAAGCTGCGCACGCAGATGCGCACCGAGATCAAGAAGCTGCACGCCAAGGTGAAGTCCACTGTCATCTATGTCACCCATGATCAGGTCGAGGCGATGACGCTGGCCGACCGCATCGTCATCATGCGCGAAGGCTATATCGAGCAGGTCGGTACGCCCGACGAGGTGTTCAAGCGGCCGGCGACGCGCTTCGTCGCCGGCTTCATCGGATCGCCGCCGATGAACCTGCACGAGGCAACGGTGGCGGACGGCAAGCTGGTTTTTTCCGGCGGCGGCAGCCTGCCGCTGCCCGGTCGCTTCAAGGCCGCCGTCGGCGCCGGCGACAAGGTGGTGTTCGGCCTGCGGCCCGACGACCTCTATCCGGTCGGCCACGGCCTCCAGTCAGGCGATGCAGCCGACGTGCACGAGCTGGAATTGCCGGTGACGGTTACCGAGCCGCTCGGCAACGAGACGCTGGTGTTTTCCGAATTCGATGGTCGCGATTGGGTGTCGCGTATGTTGAACCCGAAACCGCTGAAGGCCGGCGACCGCGTCGCCATGAGCTTTGACCTTTCCCAGGCGCATTTGTTCTCTGCCGAAACCGGCAAGTCGCTGAGGACCTGACCATGGCGAAGATCGAAAAGATCGAGCTCGGCATGGTCGACTTGAAGCCGAAGGTGAAGCGGACCGACGCGATCCAGAGCTTCGTTTCGCAGGAGACGCCGATCGTCACGATCACCGACTCCGATGGCGCGGTCGGCATGGGTTACAGCTACACCATCGGCACCGGCGGTTCGTCGGTGATGCGGCTTCTGGCCGATCATCTGGCGCCGCGCCTGATCGGCCGCGACGCCGATAGGATCGAGGCGATCTGGCACGAGCTGGAATTCGCCACGCACGCCACCACCATCGGCGCCATCACGGCAATAGCGCTCGCAGCCATCGATACCGCTCTGTGGGATCTCAGGGCGAAGAAACAGGGCCTGCCGCTGTGGAAGCTCGCCGGCGGCGCCAAGGACCGCTGCCCGCTCTACACCACCGAGGGCGGTTGGCTGCACATCGAAACCGAAGCGCTGGTCGAGGACGCGCTGGCCGCCAAGGCCAAGGGTTTTACCGGTTCCAAGGTCAAGATCGGCAGGCCGCATGGCGCCGAGGACTTCGCCCGGCTGTCCGCCGTGCGCAAGGCGGTCGGCGACGGCTACGAGATCATGACCGACTGCAACCAGGGCTTTTCCGTCGACGAGGCGATCCGCCGCGCCGAGCGGTTGCGCGACCTCGACCTCGCCTGGATCGAGGAGCCGCTGCCGGCCGACGACATCGACGGCCATGTGCGGCTTTCCCGCTCGACGGCGACGCCCGTGGCGATCGGCGAGTCGCTCTATTCGATCCGCCACTTCCGCGAATATATGCAGAAAGGCGGCTGCTCCATCGTGCAGGTAGACGTCGGCCGCATCGGTGGCATCACGCCCTGGCTGAAGGTGGCGCACATGGCCGAGGCCTTCGACATGCCGGTCTGTCCGCATTTCCTCATGGAGCTGCATGTCAGCCTGGTCTGTGCCATCCAGAACGGCAAATATGTCGAGTACATTCCCCAGCTCGACGACCTGACGGACAGGAAGATGCGCATCGAGAACGGCCAGGCGCTGGCGCCGCAGGAGCCCGGCCTCGGCATCGACTGGGATTTCGACGCCATCAAGGCGCGCCGTATTTCCGAATTCGACGTCATCGTCACCGAGCGGAGAAACTGAGATGCAACGCATGGGCATGGTGCTCGGCCTCAAGCCGGAAAAGATCGAGGAATATGTGCGCCTGCACGCCGCCGTC
Organism: Mesorhizobium sp.; assembly: GCA_051954615.1. Classification (GTDB taxonomy): domain Bacteria; phylum Pseudomonadota; class Alphaproteobacteria; order Rhizobiales; family Rhizobiaceae; genus Mesorhizobium. The sequence continues at coordinate 25,325 of JBQCHN010000023.1, forward strand.
TGGCCGGAGGTGCTGGCCACCATTTCGGCTTGCAACATCAAGAATTATTCGATCTATCTCAGGCAGCCGGAAAACCTGCTGTTCGCCTCTTTCGAATATCACGGCACCGATTTCGCCGCCGACATGGCCAAGATGGCCGCTGATCCCAAGACGCAGGAATGGTGGGCCATCTGCATGCCGCTGCAGCAGCCGTTCGAGACCCGCAAGGAGGGCGACTGGTGGGCGTCGATGGACGAAGTGTTCCATCATGACTGACCGTTTCGACCCGGCTTCCCTTTCGCAGTCGTGGGCGATGCCGTCGAAGCCGCGCCCGATCGTGACGTTCGGCGCGGGCTCGATCGTCGGCGACGCGCACTTCACGGCCTATAGAAAAGCCGGCTTCCCGGTCGCAGGCCTCTATGACCCGGACCAGGCCAAGGCGCGGAAACTGGCTGCCGAGTGGAATGTCCGCGCCTTCGCCTCGGTGGCCGAGGCAGCGAGCGTTAAGGGCGCGATCTTCGATCTCGCCACGCCGCCGTCACGTCATGCCGGAGTGCTGGAGGCGCTGCCGGATGGCGCGGTCGCCCTGATCCAGAAGCCGATGGGCAACAACCTCGAAGAGGCGACCGAAATCCTGGAAATCTGCCGGCGGAAGAAGCTTTCGGCGGCGGTCAATTTCCAGCTTCGCTTCGCGCCGATGATGCTGGCGCTGAAGGATGCGATCGCCAAAGGCTGGCTCGGCGAGGTGGTGGAGTTCGACGCTTGGCTGGCGCTCGACACGCCATGGCAGCTCTGGGAGTTCCTGCTCAAGGCGCCGCGCGTTGAGATCGCCATGCACTCCATCCACTATCTCGACCTGATCCGGCAACTGCTTGGCGATCCGGCCGGGGTCCACGCCAGGACGCTGGGGCATCCGAACCATACGGTGGCGCAGACGCGTACCAGCGCCATTCTCGATTACGGCGAGACCGTGCGCTGCTCGCTGTCGATCAACCACGACCACAAGTTCGGCCGCCGCCATCAGGCCTGCGAATTCCGCATCTCGGGCACCGAGGGCGCGGCCTATCTGCAACTCGGCGTCAATCTAGACTATCCGCGCGGCGAGCCGGATATCCTCGAAATCTATCCGAAAGGCGGCGACGGCTGGGTCGCGGTTCCGCTGTCCGGCGCCTGGTTTCCAGACGCCTTCGTCGGTCGCATGGCCAATGTCCAGCGCTTCGCCGCCGGCGAGGACGCCGAACTGGTCAGTTCCGTCGAGGATGCCTGGAACACGATGGCCTTGGTCGAGGCCGCCTATCGGTCGAGTGCCGCGCCCGCCACGTCGTTGGCGAGGAAACCCTGATGGAACAGACCACTTATTTCGAGGACTACGAGATCGGCGCGTCGCGCAAGACCAGTGGGCGCACCATCACCGAGACCGATTTCGTCGTTCATGCCGGGCACACTGGCGATTTCTTCCCGCATCACATGGACTCCGAGTTCATGAAGGCAACGCCATTCGGCCAGCGTATCGCCCATGGCACGCTGGTCTTTTCCGTCGGCGTCGGGCTGACGGCGAGCGTCATCAATCCCGTCGCCTTTTCCTACGGCTACGACCGGTTGCGCTTCATCAAGCCGGTCTTCATCGGCGACACCATCCATACCCGCACCACGATCGTCGCCAAGGAGGACGATCCGAAGCGAGCCGGCTCCGGCCGGGTGATCGAACGTGTCGAGGTCATCAACCAGCACGGCGAGGTCGTACTGGCCGCCGATCACATCTATATCGTCGAGCGGCGAACCAAGCCGGCTTGACGCAGCAAGGAGACAGGACGTGTCACAGGATTTGAAAGGCAAGACGGTGGTCATCACCGCCGCCGCGCAAGGCATCGGGCGGGCATCGGCGTTGGCGTTCGCCGCTGCCGGCGCCAACGTGATCGCCACGGATATCAACGAGGCGGCGCTGGCCGAACTGAGCGGCACGCCAAGACTTGTGACGCGCCGGCTCGACGTGCTGGACGATGCGGCGGTCAAGGCGGCGTTCGCCGAGATCGGACGGGTCGATGTCCTGTTCAACTGCGCCGGCTTCGTCCATGGCGGCTCCGTGTTGGACATGAAGGAGGGCGACCTGGATTTCGCCTTCGACCTCAACGTGAAGGCGATGGTCCGGACTATCCGCGCGGTCCTGCCCGGCATGCTGGAGCGGGAAGACGGCGCCATCATCAACATGTCGTCGGTCGCCAGTTCTCAGAAAGGCGTGCCCAACCGCTTCGTCTACGGCCTGACCAAGGCCGCCGTGATCGGCCTGACCAAGGCGGTCGCCGCCGACTACGTGTCCAAGGGCATCCGTTGCAACGCCATCTGCCCCGGCACCGTTGAAAGCCCGTCGCTGGAGGGCCGCATGCGCGCGCAGGGCGACTACGAGGCGGCGCGCGCCGCCTTCATCGCCCGCCAGCCGATGGGCCGCCTGGGCAAGGCCGAGGAGATCGCCGATCTGGCGGTCTATCTGGCCGGCGCCACCTATACGACGGGACAGGCCTACAACATCGACGGCGGCTGGTCGGTCTGATCGAATGGTCTGAAATTCATCCCGGCCGGTCGTGAAGGACCGTCTCCGCGCTTTCGATGTCGGGGCCCTTTGCATACGGTCCGCTTGGCCCGGGCCGCCTTGGCCGGGCAAATTGTCAAACGGCCTTTCGGTCGTAACTTTACCAGGAGAGTATTCATGAAGCTGCTGCGCTATGGCGAGCTGGGTGCCGAAAAACCCGGTCTTCTCGATGCCGACGGCGTCATCCGCGATCTGTCGTCCCATGTCGCCGATATTGGCGGCGGCACGCTCGACGCGGCCTCGCTCGCGGCGCTGGCGAAACTTGATGCGAAAAGCCTGCCCGCCGTTGCCGGAACACCGCGCCTCGGCGCCTGCGTGGCGGGCACCGGCAAGTTCATCTGCATCGGGCTCAACTACTCCGACCATGCCGCCGAGACGGGCGCCACCGTGCCGTCCGAGCCGATTATCTTCATGAAGGCGACCTCGGCTATCGTCGGTCCCAACGACGATGTCCTGATCCCGCGCGGGTCGGAAAAGACCGACTGGGAAGTTGAGCTTGCCGTCGTCATCGGCCGGAAGGCCAAATACGTCTCCGAAGCCGAGGCGCTGGACTATGTCGCCGGCTATTGCCTCACGAACGACGTTTCGGAGCGCGCTTTCCAGGCCGAGCGGCAGGGCCAGTGGACCAAGGGCAAGAGCTGCGACACCTTCGGGCCGATCGGTCCCTGGCTGGTGACGAAGGACGAGGTCAAGGACCCGCAGGACCTGAAGATGTGGCTGACGGTCAATGGCGAGACGCGCCAGAACGGCTCGACCAAGACCATGGTCTACGGCGTCGCCTTCCTCGTCTCCTATCTGTCGCAGTTCATGTCGCTGATGCCCGGCGACGTCATTTCGACCGGCACGCCGCCTGGCGTCGGCCTCGGCATGAAGCCGCCGCGCTACCTCAAGGCCGGCGACGTCGTCGAACTCGGCATCGAGGGGCTGGGCACGCAGAAGCAGACCTTTCGGGCGGACGTCTAGGCGGGCCATCGGCATGACCAGCATCACCGGTCTGCGCGTTTTCGACCTGCGCTTTCCGACCTCGCAAAGCCTCGACGGCTCCGATGCGATGAACCCGGACCCGGACTATTCAGCGGCCTATGTCATCCTCGACACCGACAGGGCCGACCTGAAAGGGCACGGGCTGACTTTCACCATCGGCCGCGGCAACGAGGTCTGTTGTACCGCGATCGAGGCGCTGCGGCATCTCGTCGTCGGGCTCGACCTCGACTGGATCAAGCAGGACCCAGGCCGTTTCTGGCGCTATGTAACCGGCGACAGCCAGTTGCGCTGGATCGGCCCCGACAAGGGGGCGATGCATCTGGCCGTCGGCGCTGTCGTCAACGCCGTCTGGGACCTGTGGGCCAAGGAAGTGGGCAAACCCGTGTGGCGGCTGGTGTCGGAAATGAGCCCCGAGGAGATCGTGCGCATCGTCGATTTCCGCTATCTCACCGACGCGATCACGCCCGGCGAGGCGCTGGAAATCCTGAAGAAAGCCGAAGCCGGCAAAGCCGGGCGCATCGCCATGCTCGAGCGCGAGGGCTACGCCTGCTACACGACCTCGGCCGGCTGGCTCGGCTATTCCGACGAGAAGCTGGCCAAGCTTTGCCGGGAAGCGGTCGAGCAGGGCTTCGATCACATCAAGCTGAAGGTCGGCCGCGACCGCGCCGACGATATCCGCAGGCTGAAGATCGCCCGCGACGTCATCGGCCCGGATCGCTTCTTGATGATCGACGCCAACCAGGTCTGGGAAGTCGACGAGGCGATCGACTGGCTGAAGGACCTTGCCTTTGCCAGGCCCTTCTTCATCGAGGAACCGACCAGTCCCGATGACGTGGCTGGCCATGCGAGAATCCGCAAGGCGGTGGCGCCGATGAAGGTGGCGACCGGCGAGATGTGCCAGAACCGCATCCTGTTCAAGCAGTTCATCGCCGGCGGCGCCATAGACGTGGTGCAGATCGATTCCTGTCGAATGGGCGGCCTGAACGAAGTGTTGGCGGTGCTGTTGATGGCGGCCAAGTACGACCTGCCGGTCTGGCCGCATGCCGGCGGCGTCGGCCTGTGCGAATATGTCCAGCACCTGTCGATGATCGACTACGTCGCCGTTTCGGGCACAAAACAGGGCAGGGTGATCGAATATGTCGACCACCTGCACGAGCATTTCCTCGATCCCTGTATCATCCGCGGCGCGGCCTACATGCCGCCGGCGGCATCGGGCTTCTCCATCGAGATGAAGCCGGCGTCCATCGAAGCCTACCGCTATCGCACCTGACCGGTCGGTGTTGCCCGGGCAAGCATTGGCACTGCGTGCGATCTCTCCGTAAACGATTGCTTAACGCATCGAATTATATCGTATAGCGATACGACCTCGTGGCGGAGTGGCGACGCAAAGGACCGCAAATCCTTCGATCCCCGGTTCGATTCCGGGGCGAGGTCTCCATCTAAAGCCACTTTTCATCTTGAGCGATCATTCCGACCGAACTCCGATCGGGTCGACATGACACTATGGCTGTGCCGGTGCCTGCTTGGCGCGGGCGACGATCTGCGTCGGATTGACGAAGCGCAGCGCGACCAGCAGCCAGACCAACGTGGTGATCATGTAGATGACGGCCATGGCGTCGATCGACTGGACGGCGCGTACGCCGGAGGCGAACACCGAATAGTAGAGCGCCACCACCAGCGTCTGGCTGGTCGGTCCGGCGGTCAGGAAAGTCAGTTCGAACATGCCGACCGTGCGCACCAGCACCAGAAGCAGCGCCGCCAGAATGCCGGGCACCAGCATCGGCAAAAGCACGTGGATGAAGAGCTGGAACGTATTGGCGCCGAAGACGCGGGCCGCCGCCTCGATCTTGGGATCGATCTGCTCGATGAAGGGGATCATCACCAGGATGACGAAAGGGACGGTCGGCACCAGGTTGGCGATCACGACGCCCCAGAAGGTCCCGCCGACGCCGGCCTGATAGAGCACGGTGGCGAGCGGAATGCCGAAGGTGATCGGCGGCACCAGCAGCGGCAGGAGGAACAGCAGCATCACCAGTTTCTTGCCGGGAAAATCGCGCCGCGCCAGCGCGTAGGCAGCAGTGACACCCAGCAGGCCGGACAGGCCGACGACGATGAAGGCGATCTGGAAGGTGACGATCAGCACGTCGTGCAACTGGAATTCCGACCATGCGGCGAAGTACCAGCGGTCGGTGAAGCCGGCGGGCAGCCAGGTGCCGAGCCAGCGGGTGCCGAAGGACGACAGGATGACGGCGACGATCATGGCGGCGAGGTTGAGGACGAAGAAGATCACCACCGCCCAGACGGCGGTAATCCACAGTTTCGCGCCGACGGTGGTGTCGCGGATCATCGGATGACCTCAGCCTTTCCCGCCGGCCGTGGAGCCGCGGTAGAACAGGTTGCGGAACGCCAGTATGGCGACGACGATGACCATCTGCACGGCGGCCATGATCATGGCGATGGCCGAGGCCATCGAGTAGTCGTACTGTTCGAAAGCGGCCTGGTAGGCGGCGATCGAGATGACGCGCGTCGGTCCCGCCGGCGCGCCGAGCAGGATCGCCGAAGGAAAGACGGCGAAAGCCTGCACGAAGGACAGGCAGGCCGAGATGGCGAGCCCTGGTGCCAACAGCGGCAGGAAGACGTGGCGGAAGCGCTGCCATGCGCCGGCGCCATGCGTGGCTGCGGCATGTTCCAGCGCCGGGTCGATGCCGGTCACGTAAGACAGCGTCAGAAGGAAGGTGAACGGAAAGCCGGTGATGATGAGGGACGCGAACACACCCCAGTAGTTGTTGGTAAGCTTCAACGGGTGCTCGATGACACCGAACAGCATCAGCGTGCGGCTGAACCAGCCTTGCGGCCCAAGATAGTTGAGCAGGCCTTCGGCCACCAGAACCGTGCCCAGCGTGACCGGCAGGACGAGGATCGTGGTGAGCAGGCGCTGGCGCGTCATCAGCCGGACCCGAAGCGCGATCGGCACTGCCAGCGCCAGGCTGATGACGGTGACGGGGACGGCCAGCCACAGCGTCGTGGCGATGGTTCTGTAAAGGAACGGATCGGAAAAGAAGCGCTGGTAGTTGGCCAGGGCACCGCCTTCCTTCGGCTCGAAGGAGAGCAGCAGGCCGTAGGCGAAGGGATAGATGAAGACGGCGAGTACGAACAGCACCGCCGGCAGCGCGAGCAGCGGCACACCATCGATGCCCCTCAGCGCGAGACGTTGACGCAGGGAAGGCTGGTTCGCCGCCATCGTCGCTCGCCTCACGCCGGGAAGATCAGCGTGCGCGCGGCGTCGACCGAGAGCGACACCGGGCTGCCGACCGACACCGGCTTGGATGCGTGGAAGACGACTTCCGCCCCGTCCGCCTTGCGCGCCGTGCCGACATATTCGCGCCCGCGGTATTCGATCGTCTCCACCGTCGCCGCCAGCGCGTTCGCCTTGCCGTCGGTCACGGTAATATCGTCGGAGCGGGCCACCAGGACGGCCGACCCGCCGGTGGCGACGTCGCCGCGCACCGTGCCGGACAGCCGGACGCCGCCGACATCGACGGTCCCGCGCGCGCCGTCGCGCTCGACCAGTGTGCCGGCGAGGCGGTTGCGGTAGCCCATGAACTCGGCGACGTCGAGATGGTCGGGGTTTTCGTAGAGGTCGCGCGGCGAGCCCACCTGCCGGATGGTGCCGTCGCGCAGCACCACGATGCGGTCGGCGAGCGACAGCGCCTCGTCCTGGTCGTGCGTCACGTAGACGGTGGTTGCGCCGAGCTGGTTATGGATGCGCCTGATCTCGGCGCGCATTTCGAGCCTGAGCTTGGCGTCGAGATTGGACAACGGCTCGTCCATCAGCACCAGCGGTGGCTCGATGACGATAGCGCGGGCGATGGCGACACGCTGCTGCTGGCCGCCCGACAATTGTCCCGGCAGCTTGTTTCCCTGCGTCTCCAGCCGGACCAGCGCCAGCGCTTCGTCCACCCGCCGCGCGGCTTCGGCCTTCGCCATGCCGCGCATCTTCAGCCCGAAACCGACATTGGCCTTGACCGTCATATGCGGAAACAGCGCGTAGTTCTGGAACACCATGCCGAAGCCGCGATCCTCCGGCTTCAATTGATCGAGGCGACGGTCGTCGAGATAGATGCTGCCGCCCGTCGTCGCCAGAAGGCCGGCGAGGCAATTGAGCGCGGTCGACTTGCCGCAGCCCGAGGGGCCGAGCAGGGCGATGAACTCACCCTTGCGGATGGTCAGCGAGATGTCCTTGAGCGCGTTCACGGTTCCGAACGAACGGCTCATGCGGTCGAGACGGAGTTCGTCGAATTGCGACGAGGCAAGCAGCATCCGTCGTGGCTCCATTGTAGCGGGAAGCCCGGCCGCGTTCCGGCCGGACCTTGAACGGAAATATCAGGCGACGGCCGTCACTTCGGCGTGGCGGCGACCTGCTCGTCCCAGATGCGGAACGCCGTGACCATGGCCGAAGGCTCCAGCGGCAGCTCGATCGGGTTGTTGGCGATCAGGTCGGCATATTCGGCGCGGCCGAATTCCTTGATCGCGTCCTGGCTTTCCTGCGGCGCCATGTCGAGGGTCACGTCCTTGACCGCCGGGCCGGGATAGAAATAGCCCTCGTCGTAGGTGAAGGCCTGCTGCTTCGGCGTCAGGAGGAAGGCCATCAGGTCCTTGAGCACGGCGAGCTTCTCGTCGCTGACGCCCTTCGGAACGCACATGTAATGCGCGTCGGCCACCCAGTGGAAGCCCTTCAGCGAGCCGACTGCCGCCTCCTTCGGCACGACACCGAGGACACGAGGATTGATGTCCCAGCCGGTCGTTGTCACCGTCATGTCGCGCGTGCCTTCGCCGAGTTCCTTCATCAGCGCGCCGGTGCCGGTGGGATAGTATTCGATGTATTTGTGCAGTTCCTTGAGATAGGCCCAGGTCTTGTCCCAGCCCTTCACCGGATCCTTGGGATCGGTGTCGCCGAGCAGGTAGGGCAGGCCCATCAGGAAAGTGCGGCCGGGGCCGGAATTCGCCGGGCGGGCATAGAGGAAACGGTTGGGGTTCTCCTTCGCCCAGGCGAGCAGTTCCTCCGCCGTGGTCGGCGGGGTCTTCACCTTGTCCGGCATGTATTCGATCAGCGGGCCGGACGGATAGTAGGTCACCACCACGCCATGGTCCTGCGCCAGCGTCTGCATGCGCGCAGCCGGCTCCAGGTAGACGTCATCCAGCTTGGGCAGCGCGCCGCTGTCGTCCGGCAGAAGCTTCACCCACAGGCCCATTTCGAGTCCGGCCGAAAGGGCGTCGGTTCCCGTCAGCACGAGATCGATGTCGACGCGGCCGGCGTCCTGCTGCGCCTTCAGCTTGCCCGGCAGTTCCGGTGCCGGAGCCTTGGTGAAGGCGATGTTGGAAACGAACTCCGGCTTGGCCTGCTTGTAGTTCTCGATCGCCTTCTGCGTCAGCGCCAGATTGCCGGCGACATCGACGACGTTGAGGGCAACGGGCGAAGCCGGCGGCTTCGCGGACTGCGCGAAAGCGCTCATCGCCGGCAGTGCCGCGATTCCGGCCATGCCGCCCAAAGCCTGTCTGCGGGTGATCTTATGCATCTTGTTCTCCTCCCTGTGCCGCTTCTCCCGTAACGCGGCTCCACTAGTAATATATTAGTCTATCAGTTTGCAAGCATAAATGCGTTCCGGTCCCTTGAGCGTGTTCAGCCGCCGGCTGTATGCGCCACCGTTGCCGCGGCGCCATCGCGCACAAGGCTGGTCAGCGCCGCCTCCACCGCCGCCGCGAAGCTGGCGTTGGCGGAAAGGTCAGTGCCGAAGACCTGTTCCATCTTCAGGAAGGCGGCGGCGAGCTCCGCTGCCGAGATGCATCCTCGCGCCCGCTCTCTCATGGTCTCGGCGAGCGGATCGCGCACGTCGATGCGCGCGCCTTTTTCGTCCGTGCCGGCGGCATAGCGGATCCATGCCGCCACGCCGAGCGCCAGTCTCGTAAAGGATACACCCGCCGCGATCCTGTCGCGGATGCTGCCGAGCAGCCGCTGTGGTAATTTCTGCGAGCCGTCCATGGCGATCTGCCACGTGCGATGGCGCAGGGCCGGATTGCGGAACCGTGCCAGAAGGTCGGCCTTGTAGGCCTCGAGGTCGATACCGGGCAGCCGTGGCAAGGTCGGCGTCACCTCCTCGTCCATCATCGAGCGCACGAGCGTCGCAAAGCCTGGTGCCGCCATGGTGTCGGAGACCGTCTCGTGCCCGGCCAGATAGCCGAGATAGGCCAGCGTCGAATGGCTGCCGTTGAGCAGCCTGAGCTTCATCAATTCGTAGGGATCGACGTCGCTCACGAACGTCACCCCGGCCGTCTCCCACGCCGGCCGGCCGGCCGGGAAGTCGTCCTCGATCACCCACTGGGAAAACGGCTCGGTCATGATCGGCCAGGCGTCTTCCATGCCCAGCGCGCGAGAAACCGCGGCGCGGTCGGCGTCGGTGGTGGCCGGCACGATGCGGTCAACCATCGTCGAAGGGCAGGCTATTTCGCCGGCGACGAAGCGGCCGAGATCGGCGTCGCGCAACGCGGCGAAGCGGTTGACGACACGCTTCAGCGTTCGGCCGTTGGCCGGCAGGTTGTCGCAGGAGAGCAACGTGAAGGGCCGAACCCCTGCGGCGCGCCGGCGCGCGATCGCTTCGACGATGAAGCCGATTGCGCTGCGCGGCAGATGCGGGGAAGCCACATCGTGGCGGATGTCGGGATGGGTCTCGTCCAGTTCGCCGCTGGCCGGTGAATGGCAATAGCCCTTTTCGGTCACCGTCAGGGAGACGATCTTCACCTGTGGATCGGTCATGGCCGCAAGCAGCGCCTGCGGGTTTTCGGGCGCGACCAGCAGGCCGGTGCTGGAGCCGATCACGCTGAGGCGCTCGCCGCCTCCGTCACGCACCGCCACTGTGTAGAGCCCGTCCTGCGGCGCCAGCGCGTCGCGCGTGTCGCCGCTGCGCAGGGAGGCACCGACGATACCCCAATTGAGATCGCCGTCGGCAAGTACGGCGTCCGTGTAGACGGCTTGGTGCGCGCGGTGGAAGGCGCCAATGCCGATATGCACGATGCCGGTCTGCATCCGGCTGCGGTCGTAGCCCGGTCTGGCAACGGTAGAAGACAGGTCGCGCAGCCGAGCGTTGGAAAGGCGAGCCGTCGCGCTCACAGCCGATATGCCTTTTTGGCCAGATTGTAGGCGAGGTCGCGGGCGACTTCGTATGCCTCGTCTTCCTCCAGCCGATGGTCGGAAACCAGCTCCGCCAGATAGGTGCAGTCGATACGGCGCGCCATGTCGTGCCGGGCCGGGATCGAGCAGAAGGCGCGCGTGTCGTCGTTGAAGCCGACGGTATTGTAGAAGCCGGCCGTTTCGGTGGTCAGTTCACGGAACCGGCGCATGCCGTCGGGACTGTCGAAGAACCACCACGCCGGCCCCAGCCGCAGCGCAGGATAGTGGCCGGCGAGCGGCGCAAGCTCGCGGCCGTAGGTCGTCTCGTCCAGCGTGAACAGGATCAGCGTCAGCCGTGGGTCGTTGCCGAACAGGTCGAGCAGCGGCTTGAGATCGTGGACATAGTCGGTGCGGGTCGGAATGTCGGCGCCCTTGTCGAGGCCGAAGCGGGCGAAAAGCTGCGGGTTGTGGTTGCGGAAGGAGCCGGGGTGGATCTGCATCACCAGCCCGTCATCAATGCTCATGCGCGCCATCTCGGTCAGCATCTGCGCCCGGAACAGCTCAGCGTCGCCGGCATCGACTTCCGGCTTCATCACGCGGCCGAACAGTGCGGCGGCGTCGGCTTGCGAAAGGTTCGCCGTCAGCGCTGTCGGATGGCCGTGGTCTGTCGAGGTCGCGCCGCGCGCCTTGAAATAGGCGCGGCGGCGGCGATGCGCCTCCAGATAGCCGGCGAAGGTCGCCGGCGCCCCGGCAAGGCTAAGGAACTCATCGACCGTTGCGCGAAAGCCGTCGCGCGAAGCATCGACCACCGCGTCGGGCCGATAGGCGGGCACCACCCGGCCTTTCCAGCCCGAGGCGAGGATCGCGTCGTGCGCGGCCAAGGTATCGGTGGCGGCGTCGGTGGTCGAGATCGCCTCGATGTTGAAGCGTTCGTAAAGCGCGCGGGGCCGCATGTCGGGCTCGGCCAGCCGCTCCGCTATCCCGTCGTAAAGCCTGTCGGCATTGTCCGCGCCGAGGCGCTCGCCGATGCCGAACACCGTTTCCAGCGAGTGCTCGAACCACAGGCGCGACGGCGTGCCGCGAAACAGGTGATAGTTGTCGGCGAAGAGCCGCCAGATCTTGCGCCCGTCCGTCTCGACCGGTGCACCGTCGGGCCGGGGCACGCCGAGCGCTTCCAGCGCGATGCCCTGCGAATAGAGCATGCGGAAGATATAGTGGTCGGGCTTGACGAATAGCGTCGCGGGGTCCGGAAACGGCGTGTCCTCCGCATACCATCTCGGATCTGTATGGCCGTGCGGTGAGACGATGGGCAGGTCGCGCACATGCTCGTAGAGCCGCCTGGCGATATCCCGCTTTGCGGATTCGGCAGGAAAGAGCCTGTCGGGGTGGAGCGGCATGACTGGTATCCTCTGGTCCGGATCGGCAACAGGCGGCAAGCGGCTTGTCGGAAAAGCCAGCTTCCCGTCATATTTTTATCTGTGGCGCGCTTGCGGTGTTGGCTAAGGGTAGGGAATAATATATTAGTATGTCAACTGGAATGAAGACGGGATTCGGGTCATGGAGACGATGAAGGCGGAACAGGCCGGGCAGGATGCCGGCGCGGTTGCCGCCCGCACCGCGTCTCGCGCCAAGGCGCGTCCGGCGGGAATCGTGCGCACCACGGCCGCCGACGCCATCTACCGCGAACTGCACGCGGCCATCGTTTCGATGCAGCTCAGGCCGGGCAATCCGCTGAACGAGAAGGCGCTGACGGAACGTTTCGGAGTCAGTCGTACACCCGTGCGCGAGGCGCTCATCCGTCTCGTCGAGGACGGGCTGGTCGAGGTCTATCCGCAATCGGGAACTTTCGTGGCGCCGATTCCCACTTCGCTCATTCCCGAGGCCGTCGTTATTCGCAAGGCGCTGGAAGGCGCCACCGTCGAACGGGCGGCCGCCATTGCGAGCGCCGACGACGTGGCGCAACTCGACGAGATTCTGGCCAGGCAGCGCTTTCTTGCCGGACGGCAGGACACGAACGGTTTCCATGAGGCCGACGAAGCTTTTCATGAGGCGATTGCCGGTATCGCCGGATATCCCGGCATCTGGAACTACCTGCGGCCCGTGAAGGTGCAGATCGACCGGGCGCGGCGCATGACCCTTCCAGCGCTCGGCCGTATGGAGCACGTCATCGGCGAGCACCAGACGATCCGCGACGCCATCGCCGCCCATGATGTGGCGGCCGCCTGCGCCAGCATGAAGGTCCACCTCAGCGCCGTCATCCCCGACGTCGAGCTGTTGCGCGAAACCTATCCGGACTGCTTCGTCTGAAGTCGCCTCCGGACCGATCAACGGAGACAATCGCACAATGCGCCAGGCATGGAGATGGTTCGGGCCGGACGCCGGCGTCCCGCTCGACACGGTTCGGCAGGCTGGTGCGACCGACGTGGTGTCGGCCCTGCACGACGTGCCGATCGGCCAGGCGTGGACGGCAAGGCAGGTCGCCGCCCGCAAGGCGATGATCGAGGACGCGCCGCCCGGCCGTTCGCCGCTCGTCTGGTCGGTGGTCGAAAGCATTCCCGTTCCCGATGCCGTCAAGCGGTTCGGCAAGGGAGCGAAGGCGGAGATCGACGCATGGATCGCCAGCTTGGAAGCGGTGGCCGACAACGGCATTCGCATCGTCTGCTTTAACTTCATGCCGGTGGTCGACTGGACGCGCACCGACCTCGATCATGAACTTCCCGACGGCGCCACCGCCATGCGCTTCGACCAGGACAGGTTCGCCGCTTTCGAACTGCACATCCTGCAGCGCAAGGGCGCGGAAGCAGACTATTCCGCCGAGGATCGCGCCCGCGCCATGGCGGTTTTCGAGGCGATGGACGAACAGGCCGTTTCCAGGCTCGTCGTCAATATAGCCAGCGCATTGCCGGGCTCGACCACCGAGCCGCTGACGATCCCTGAGTTCCGCGAGCGGCTTGACCGTTACCATGACATCGATGCCGGCCGGCTGCGGCGCCATCTTGCCGAATTTCTGGAGGCCGCAGCGCCAGTTGCCGAAGCGCGGGGGGTGAAGCTGTCCCTGCATCCGGACGATCCGCCGCGCCCGCTTTTCGGCCTGCCGCGCGTCGTGTCGACTGCCGACGACTATGCCGCGCTGTTTTCCGCCGTGCCGTCCGCAGCGGTCGGCATGTGCTTCTGCACCGGCAGCCTTGGCGTGCGCGCCGACAACGATCTCCCCGCCATGGCGCGTCGGTTCGCCCCGCGTATTTCGTTCGCGCACCTGCGGGCAACCAAACGCGAGGGCGACGGCCGCAGCTTCCACGAAGCGGCCCATCTCGACGGCGACGTCGACATGGTGGCGGTGCTGCATGCTCTGCTGGCGGAGGACCGCACGCGCGCGCCCGACGAAACGATAGTCTTCCGCTCCGACCACGGCCACCGCATGCTCGACGACCTGACCAAGACGGTCAATCCCGGCTATCCGGCAATCGGCCGCCTGCGCGGGTTGGCCGAGCTGCGTGGAGTCATCCACGCGCTACAGGCGTCGCAGTAACTTAAGGCGCCGGCGCTGGAAGCGGCACCTAGATCCACGCTTTGGTGCTGCGCGGCGTCGCCAGGAGCAGGCTGGTCTCGCTGCCGGTGATGCCGGGGATGAGCCGGATGCGGCGCAGCACGGCGTCGAAATCGCTGAGGCTCGACGTGCCGAGCTCGACCACGAGGTCCCACCGGCCGTTGGTGGTGTGGATGGTCGAGACCTCCGAGAAGCCGCCCAGCGCGCGCACCACCCGGTCGGCGGCGTGGCCCTCGATCTCGATCATCATGATGCCGCGTATGCGCTGGTCGACCGCATCGGCGCGCAGGATCACCGTATAGCCGACGATGTCGCCCGACTTTTCCAGCCGCTCCATACGCGCCTTGACCGTGGCGCGGGAGACGCCGAGGTCTACCGCGAGGTCGGAAATACTGCGCCGCGCGTCATGGCGCAGCAGCGCGATCAGTTTCTGGTCAAGCGTATCCATCTTTTCATTATGATAAAGATGCCGATCATATTGCAAACTATATCTGACAAGTTGGCAATTATCGCTGTTCGATCCGACGGGCGATCGTGTTTGACTCGCACTGACGCAGGAGATCGACACGATGCGATGCAGGATTGTTGGAGCGCCGGTTCAGGAAGGCAATTCCTATCCCGGCTGTGACATGGGGCCATCGAGTCTCCGTGTCGCCGGCATTGTCTCGGCGTTGCGGGATCTCGGCCATGAGGTCGAGGATATCGGGGGCATCCAGCCGGGTGCGATCCGCCCCGTCGTGCACGCGAACCCGGCGCTCAAGGCCTTGCCCGAGATTTCCGCCTGGACTGCGGCGATCGCCGAAGCCGCCTATTCGGCAAGCGAAGGCGCCATGCCGATTTTCCTCGGCGGCGATCATTCCATCTCCGCCGGTACGCTTGCCGGCGTAGCCCGCCGTGCCGGCGACCTGAAACGCCCGCTGTTCGTGCTGTGGCTGGACGCGCATCCCGACTTCCACACGCTGGACACGACGACAAGCGGCAACCTGCATGGTGTGCCGCTCGCCTATGCCTGCGGCCAGCCCGGCTTCCGCAACTATTTCCCCGACCTTGCCGTTGCGGTCGATCCCGAGCGGGTTTGCACGCTCGGCCTGCGCAGCGTCGATCCGGCCGAGCGCACGGCGCTCAAGCAGGCAGGCGTTACGGTGCACGACATGCGCGCAATCGACGAACACGGCATCGGCGCGTTGCTCCGCGCCTTTCTCGAGCGCGTCGCCAAGGCCGACGGCATGCTGCATGTCAGCCTCGATGTCGATTTCCTCGATCCCTCGATCGCGCCGGCGGTCGGCACCACGGTTCCCGGCGGCGCCACCCTGCGCGAGGCGCATCTGGCGATGGAGATGCTGAGCGACAGCGGCCTGGTGACCAGCCTCGACCTCGTCGAACTCAATCCGTTCCTCGACGAGCGCGGCCGCACCGCCACGCTGCTGGTGGACCTGACGGCGAGCCTGATGGGCCGCCGCATCATGGACCGCCCGACGCGCAGCCATTCCGGGAGACACTGACCATGACCCAGCCCTCACGTCTTGCCATCGTTCCGTTCGTCAGCGTTGATTCGATGATGAAGCTCGTGCTGGCGGTCGGGGTGGAGCGGTTCCTGACCGAGCTTGCCGCCTATGTCGAGGAGGACTTCCTGCGCTGGGAAGCCTTCGACAAGACGCCGCGCGTCGCCTCGCACAGCCATGACGGCGTGATCGAGCTGATGCCCACCTCCGATGGTACGCTGTACGGCTTCAAATACGTCAACGGTCACCCGAAGAACATGCGTGAGGGGCGCCAGACCGTCACCGCCTTCGGCGTGCTGGCCGACGTCGGCTCCGGTTATCCCATGCTGCTCACCGAAATGACCATGCTGACGGCGCTGCGCACCGCGGCGACTTCCGCCGTGGCAGCGAAATACCTGGCGCCGAAGGGCGCGCGCACCATGGCCATCATCGGCAACGGCGCGCAGTCGGAATTCCAGGCCGTGGCTTTCAAGGCAATCGTCGGCATCGACATGGTCAGGCTCTACGACGTCGACCGTTCCGCGTCGGAGAAATGCGTGCGCAACCTCGCCGGCCTCGGCATCGAAACGGTGATCTGCGCTTCCGGACAGGAGGCGGTGGAAGGCGCCGACATCATCACCACGGTGACGGCGGACAAGCAGTACGCCACCATCCTGACCGACAACATGGTGGGCTCGGGCGTTCACATCAACGCGGTTGGCGGCGACTGCCCCGGCAAGACGGAACTGCACAGGGACATCCTGCTGCGCTCCGACATCTTCGTGGAATATCCGCCGCAGACGCGCATCGAAGGTGAGATCCAGCAGCTCGCGCCGGACCATCCCGTCACCGAGCTCTGGCAGGTGATGACCGGCAAGGCTGAAGGCCGCACGGCGTCCAAGCAGATCACCCTGTTCGACTCGGTCGGCTTCGCCACCGAGGATTTTTCAGCGCTGCGCTACGTGCGCGACAAGCTGGCGACCACAGGCTTCTACGAGGAACTCGACCTGCTCGCCGATCCCGACGAGCCCCGCGACCTCTTCGGCATGCTGCTCAGGGCGGCCAAGTCGTAGCGCATGCTGTGACGCCTCCTGCCGGCCGCGCTCTTGACAGCTAGGGCGGTAGCGGTAGCTTTTGTTCGTATTGTTTTGCAATGTTCGCCATGCGCACATCGCCGATCCGAAGAAGGGCGTGGAGAGGTCGTTTGCGGTTCGATTCCAAGAGCGATCCCGTCCGGATCGTTCCGCTCTTTCAGTTCCACCGCGTCGGGCTGCGCTGACCATGGCGTTCGTGCAGGCAGACGGTCTTGCCTTTCATGTCGCCGATAGTGGCGGACGCGAGAGGCCCGCCATCGTCTTCAGCAATTCGCTGGGCAGCGATTTCCGCATCTGGCAGGAAGTCGCC
>JBQCHN010000024.1:0-2701 GCA_051954615.1 Mesorhizobium sp.
CATAGCGCATGATGCCGCGCCGTTCGCCGAGCGCCTTGGACAGTGCCTGGCCGAGCGCGATACCGGTGTCCTCCACCGTGTGGTGGTCGTCGATATGCAGATCGCCCTTGGCCTTCACCGTCATGTCGATCAGCGAATGCCTGCACAGCTGGTCGAGCATATGGTCGAAGAAGCCGACGCCGGTGGCGATGTCGGCCTTGCCGGTGCCGTCGACATGCACGGACACGGAAATCTCCGTTTCCTTGGTCTTGCGGCTGACTTCGGCGGAACGGGCGGCCATTGTCTGTCCTTTTGGGTCTATCCTTTTGGAACTTGTCCCCGGATGCGGGAAACGCCTGCCTTCTAGCAGCATGGTCCGGGGATTGCCAGTTGCCAAAGCCCCGTTTGCTGCGTTTGCAAAGTGCGGCGGGGGGCTTACATAGGATACATTCCAACTCGTACCGCGCGGCTGCCTGAGCGGGGCCGCGCGAATCGGAGCAAGACATGGCAAACGAACTGAGCATGCACGCCACGACCATCGTGACCGTGCGCAAGGGCGGCAAGGTGGTCATCGCCGGCGACGGCCAGGTGAGTCTCGGCCAGACCATCATGAAGGGCAACGCCCGCAAGGTGCGCCGCATCGGCAAGGGCGGCAGCGTGATTGCCGGTTTCGCCGGCGCCACCGCCGACGCCTTCACCCTTCTGGAGCGGCTGGAAGGCAAGCTGGAGCAATATCCCGACCAGTTGATGCGGGCGTCGGTCGAACTCGCCAAGGACTGGCGCACCGACCGCTACCTGCGCCGGCTGGAAGCGATGATGCTGGTGGCCGACAAGAACGTTTCTCTCGCGCTGACCGGTAACGGCGACGTGCTGGAGCCGGAGCAGGGTGTCATGGCCATCGGCTCCGGCGGCAATTACGCGCTGGCCGCGGCCCGCGCGCTCATCGATACCGACAAGGACGCCGAGGAGATCGCGCTGAAGGCCATGCAGATCGCGTCCGACATCTGCGTCTACACCAACAACAACTTCGTCGTTGAAACGATCGATGGCGCCGCGTAACGACGCGCCGCGCTACGTCTTCCGGCCGGTGAGCGAGGCGGACCTGCCGCGCATCGCCGGCTGGCTGGCCGAGCCGCACGTCGCCGCCTGTTGGGACGATCCCGAAACCGAGATCGCCGCCATCCGCGACCATATCGACAGCGTTTCGGTCGAGCCGCTGATGGTCGAGCTTTCCGGCAAGCCGATCGCCTACCTGCAAAGCTACGATCCGCATCTGGAGGACGACCACCCCTATGCCGACCAGCCCTTCGGCACGCTGGGCATCGACCTCACCATCGGGCCGCCGGAGATGGTCGGCATCGGTTATGGCTCGGCGATCGTCAGGCAATTCGTCGAGGAGCTTTTCGAGGAAGGCGCGCTGCGTGTCATCATCGATCCGCATCCCGATAATGCGCGCGCCATCCGCGCCTATGAAAAGGCCGGTTTTCGTGAGATCGGACGGCGGTCGTCGGTCTATGGCGATGTGGTGCTGATGGCGGTGGACGCAGAAGGGGACGATGAATGACGCTTCCGACGGAACGCAGTGAAGATACCGCGCCATCCGCGATGGTGTGGCAGGTCGGCCTCGTCGTCGCGGCCGTCATCATCGGCCTGCAGGCGCTCGCGCTCTACATCGAGGGTCATCCGGCGATCTGCACCTGCGGCTATGTCAAGCTGTGGCACGGCGTCGTCGTCAGCTCGGAAAACTCCCAGCACATCTCCGACTGGTACACGCCATCCCACATCATCCACGGCTTCCTGTTCTATGCGCTGGCGCACTGGCTGTTCCCGAAGCGGTCGGTCTGGTTCAGGCTGGCGCTCGCGTTGTTGATCGAGGGCGGCTGGGAGGTGCTGGAAAACAGCCCCTTCATCATCGACCGCTACCGCGCCGGCACCATCTCGCTCGACTACTACGGCGATTCCATCCTGAATTCCGTCTGCGATACGCTGGCCATGGTGCTGGGCTTTGCGATGGCCAGAACGCTTCCTATATGGCTGGTCGTGGCCGTCGCGCTCTTCTTCGAGATCGGCACCGGCTATGTCATCCGGGATAATCTCACCCTCAACGTGATCATGCTGCTGCATCCGTTCGAGTCCATCAGGCAGTGGCAAAGTGCAATTCCCAGATAGGGAAATCGGGTTTTTGTGACATGAGCAATTTTTCCCCCCGCGAGATCGTTTCCGAACTCGACCGCTTCATCATCGGCCAGAAGGATGCCAAGCGCGCCGTCGCCATCGCGCTGCGCAACCGCTGGCGCCGCCAGCAGCTTGAAGGCCAGATGCGCGAGGAGGTGATGCCGAAGAACATTTTGATGATCGGCCCCACCGGCGTCGGCAAGACCGAGATTTCGCGCCGTCTCGCCAAGCTGGCCGGCGCGCCCTTCGTCAAGGTCGAGGCGACCAAGTTCACCGAGGTCGGCTATGTCGGCCGCGACGTCGAGCAGATCGTGCGCGACCTCGTCGAGATCGCCATCACCTTGCAGCGCGAGAAGATGCGCGAGGACGTCAAGGCGCGCGCCCACGTCAACGCCGAGGAGCGTGTGCTGGAGGCGCTGGTCGGCAAGACGGCGAGCCCCGCCACCCGCGATTCCTTCCGCAAGAAGCTGCGCGACGGCGAACTGGACGACAAGGAGATCGAGGTCGAGGTGGCCGACACCGGCACCGGCGGCATGCCCGGCTTCGA
>JBQCHN010000025.1:0-12347 GCA_051954615.1 Mesorhizobium sp.
CGATCCGGCGATCAGCGCCGACGATGTCATGCGCGCCACGCGAGACCGGTAGCATGCCTGTTCTGGTCGACACCAATGTTCTGATCGACATAGCCTATGACGATCCGGAATGGAGAGGCTGGTCGCAAGGGCAGCTCGAACAGCATGCGGGTGAACTGGTGATCAATCCGATCATCTTCGCCGAGTTCAGTTATCGTTATCGGGACATCGAAACTGTGGAGGCGGCTCTGGACCCCGAGGAATTCCTGCGCGAGCATATCCCTTGGGAGGCGGCTTTCGCCGCCGGACAGGCTTTTCGGCTGTATCGCCAGCGCGGTGGCGGTCGGGAACAGGTTCTGCCGGATTTCCTCATAGGCGGACATGCCGCGGTACGCGGCTACCCGATCGTGACGCGCGATCCGGCCGGCTACCGCACCTACTTTCCGACCGTAGACGTGATCGCTCCCGATACCCATCCGTGAGGCCTGAGGCATGATCGGCAAGCTCAAGGGAACGGTGGAAGAGATCGAGGAGGATCACTGCATCGTCGACGTGCATGGTGTCGGCTACGTCGCCTATTGCTCGACGCGCACGCTTGCCGCGCTTGCCGGCCCGGGCGAAGCCGTCGTCCTGTTCATCGAAACCTACGTGCGCGAGGACATGATCCGGCTCTACGGTTTCCAGACCGCGCTCGAGCGGGAATGGTTCCGGCTGTTGATGAACAACGTGCAGGGCGTCGGCGCCAAGGTGGCGCTGGCCGTGCTGTCAACGCTGGCGCCCGCCGACCTCGCCAACGCCATCGCGCTGCGCGACATCGCCATGGTGAGCCGCGCCCCCGGCGTCGGCAAGAAGGTGGCCGAGCGTATCGTCACCGAACTGAAGAACAAGGCGCCGGCCTTCGCCGGTGCCGCTGCCGGCACGATCGGGCTGAAGCAAGAGCTCGGCGAGGGCGTGGCGCCGGCGCCGGTGGCGGACGCCGTCTCGGCGCTCACCAATCTCGGCTATTCGCGCGACACCGCCGCCAACGCCATCGCCGCCGCCTTGAAGACGGCGGGCGAAGGGGCGGATTCGGCCAAGCTGATCCGCTTCGGCCTGAAGGAACTGGCGCGGTAAGGTTCCGGTCGCATTGCAAAATTCACCGTAGGTCGGTATATGTAAGGAAATTGGAGTAATCCTTACGATGGGGATCGAAGCAAGAATATCCAGCAAAGGGCAGACGACGATACCGCTCGAGGTTCGTGAAAGGCTCGGACTTCATACGGGTGATCGGATCGCCTTCATCGAGATGGAGCAGGGTTTCCTGATCATCCCGCGCAACCGACCGGTAGAGACGTTGTTTGGCGCGTTGGCCGAATATGCGCTTCCGAACACGACAGCCGGCGACTACGACGATGCGGTGGGCAAAGGCATAAGCGATCACGTCGAGGGTTCTGTGAAAGAAGGCAAGTCAGACAGTTGATCGGTCTCGATACCAATATCCTGCTGCGCGCCACGCTGAACGACGATCCCGTCCAGTCGCCGGCAGCGCAACGCCTGTTGAAGGCGCTCGGCAAGGAGGAACCGGGCTTTGTCAACCTGCCGGTGCTGCTGGAGTTTTTTTGGGTTCTGCAATCGCGCTACAAGCTGCCGCGGGCGCGGCTGGCATCGACGCTCAGAAGTCTGCTCGGGATCGAGCACATCGAGTTCGAAGCATTGCAGGTAGCCGGTAAGGCTCTTGCGGCTTTCGAGAGCGGCGGCGCCGACTTTTCGGATGCCGTCATCGCTTTGCGAAACCGCGACCTTGGCGCCATGACGACGTTCACCTTCGACAAAGACGCAGCAAAATCGGTGCTCGGCATGGAATTGCTCTCTTGACGCTTGCTCCCCGCCTCATCTCGTCGGAAAAGCGCGGCGATGATGCCGACCAGAGCCTGCGGCCGCAGGCGCTCGACGAGTTCGTCGGCCAGGCGCAGGCGCGCGCCAACCTGAAAGTGTTCATCGAGGCGGCGAAGGCGCGTGGCGAGGCGCTGGACCATGTGCTGTTCGTCGGCCCGCCGGGGCTCGGCAAGACGACGCTGGCGCAGATCATGGCGCGCGAGATGGGCGTCAATTTCCGCTCCACCTCCGGTCCGGTCATCGCCAAGGCCGGCGATCTCGCGGCGCTTCTGACCAATCTCGAAGACCGCGACGTGCTGTTCATTGACGAGATTCACCGGCTCAATCCGGCGGTGGAGGAAATCCTCTATCCGGCGATGGAGGATTTCCAGCTCGACCTGATCCTCGGCGAGGGGCCGGCGGCGCGCTCGGTCAAGATCGATCTCGCCCGTTTCACGCTGGTGGCGGCGACGACCCGCGCCGGCCTCATCACCAATCCGCTGCGCGACCGCTTCGGCATCCCGGTCCGGCTGAACTTCTACACCGTCGAGGAGCTCGACCTGATCGTGCGGCGCGGCGCCCGCATCCTGTCGATGCCGCTCGGCGACGACGGCGCGCTGGAGATCGCGCGGCGGGCGCGCGGCACGCCGCGCATTGCCGGCCGGCTGCTCAGGCGGGTGCGCGATTTCGCCTCCGTCGCCGGCGCCGATATCGTGTCGCGCAAGGTCGCGGACGAGGCGCTTTCCCGGCTGGAGGTCGATGCGCTGGGGCTGGATGCCCTCGACCGCCGCTATCTTTCCATGATCGCAGGCAATTTCGGCGGCGGGCCGGTCGGCATCGAGACGATCGCGGCGGGGCTTTCGGAGCCGCGCGACGCCATCGAGGACATCATCGAGCCGTACCTGATCCAGCAGGGGTTCATCCAGCGCACGCCGCGCGGGCGCGTGCTGACGGCGAACGCTTGGCGTCATCTCGGACTGGAGGCGCCGAAGGATCTCGCCCAGCAGCAGATCAGCCTGTTCCAGGAAGAGCCGTGAGCACCGTTCCCGAACCGACCGAGGAGGAGCTGACCGGCGGGCTCAACGGTGCGCTGACGCCGACCGGCCATCGGTTGATGGCGCGGGTCTACTATGCCGACACCGATTTCTCCGGCGTCGTCTATCATGCCCGCTATCTCGAATTCCTCGAGCGCGGCCGGTCCGATTTCCTCAGGCTGGCGGGCGTCCATCACACGGAGCTCCTTGCCGGCAAGCATGGCGAGCGAATCGCCTGGGTGGTGCGGCGCATGGAGATCGACTTCGTCCAGCCGGCGCGCATCGACGACATCGTCACCGTCGATACCCGCACCGAAAGGATATCCGGAGCGCGCATCTTCATGGCGCAGGAATTGAGCCGAGGCGGCGAGGCGCTGGTGCGGGCTAGGGTCGAGGCGGCCATCGTCGGCGAGGGCGGCCGGCCCCGACGCTTCCCGAAGGAATGGATCAAGGCGTTCATGCCGGCGTAGCCTGCTCTTCTCGGTTGGGAGCAAAGCCATCGCATAGGGCGCACTACCCCTCTCCGCCGCGCTTCGCGCGCCACCTCTCCCCAACGGGGGAGGAACTGCTGCCGCGATGCCGACGCTTCTCCAGCTTGGGTTCCTCCCCCGTTGGGGGGCTTGGCGAAGCCGAGACGGAGAGGGGACAACGCCGTATACGATTGCGCGGCCCGCTTCTCGCCATAACCGATCCTTAACCATAACGGTTCATGAAGGGATCGGTGAAAATGGAAGGCATAGACGCCTTCCTTTCACCAATATTTGCCCTAAAAAACGCCGCGAACGGCGCATTTGGGACGTTTCCGGAAGCTTTGGGCGAACGGGACCACACAAGGTAGAGCGCCATGGGCCAGCCGCGAGCCACGCCCGGAAAATCTTAGGGATCTTAAGGAATGGAAAACATCGCACTCGCCGAACCGACGGCGTCGCTGTCGATCTGGGCGCTGTTCATGCAAGCCGGCTGGGTGGTCAAGCTGGTCATGCTCGGCCTGCTCGGTGCCTCGATCTGGACCTGGGCGATCATCGTCGACAAGCTGATCGCCTATGCCCGCATGCGCATCTCGCTCAACCGCTTCGAGCAGGTGTTCTGGTCGGGCCAGTCGTTGGAGGAGCTCTACCGCACGCTGGCCGACCGCAAGACGACCGGCATGGGCGCCATCTTCGTCGCCGCCATGCGCGAGTGGAAGAAAAGCTTCGAGAAGGGCGCTAAGTCGCCGCTCGGCCTGCAGACGCGCATCGACAAGGCGATGGACCTGGCGCTGACGCGCGAGATGGAAAAGCTGGAGGGACGCCTCGGCTTCCTCGCCACCATCGGCTCGGCCGCGCCCTTCATCGGCCTGTTCGGCACGGTGGTCGGCATCATGACCTCGTTCCAGGCCATCGCGGCATCGAAGAACACCAGCCTTTCGGTGGTGGCGCCGGGCATCGCGGAAGCCCTCCTGGCGACGGCCATCGGCCTGCTCGCCGCCATCCCCGCCGTCATCGCCTACAACAAGCTGTCGTCCGACGCCAGCAAGCTGGCGGTGCGCATGGAGGGCTTCTCCGACGAGTTCTCCGCCATACTCTCGCGCCAAATCGATGAGAAAGTCGTGGCCAGGGCAGCCTGAGGAACGATCATGGGAATGTCAGTCAGCGCGGGCGGCTCGGGACGTGGCGGGCGCGGCCACAGGCGGCGCGGCCGCCATCACAGCCTGATGTCGGAAATCAACGTGACGCCGATGGTGGACGTCATGCTGGTGTTGCTCATCATCTTCATGGTGGCGGCACCGCTGTTGACCGTCGGCGTGCCCATCGACCTGCCCGACACGCAGGCCAAGGCGATGAACTCGGATACCCAGCCGATCACCGTTTCGATCAATCCGGAAGGCAAGGTCTACGTCCAGGAGACTGAGATTCCGATCGAGGAGGTGGTGCCGAAGCTGCAGGCCATCGCCAAGACGGGCTACGAGGAGCGCATCTATGTGCGCGGCGACAAGATTGCCGATTACGGCACGGTGATGAAGGTGATGGCGCGCATCTCGGCCGCCGGCTTCAAGAACATCGGCCTGGTCACGCTACAGGAACAGGATCAGTAAGACGGAAATGCGCGCGGGTCTCACCACATCGGTGATCTTGCATGCGGTGGCGCTGGGTTTCGGCCTGCTGTCGCTGAAGGCGCCGTCGGCCTTCGACGTCGCCGACGTGGAGTCGTTGCCTGTCGACATCGTGCCCGTCAGCGCGCTGACCCAGATCCAGGAAGGCGACAAGAAGGCGACGATGCGCGACAAGCCGGCACCGACGCCGACCAAGCGCCCCGACATCGTGGCCGACGCGCAGAAGACCGGCGACAACAGCGTCGACACCGACAAGCCGCCGACGCCGGAAGCCAAGGCCAAGCCGGTGCAGAGCAGCTCCGCGCCGCCGCCGGCGCCCACCCCGGTGGAAAAGCCCAGGGAAGAGGACGTGCCGAAGCCGAAGGAGGCGCCGAAGCCGCCGCCGGCCACCGAAGTCGCGCCGCAGCCGCAGCCGAACGAACAGGTCAAGCCAGATCCGGCCAAGCAGGCCGAAGCCAAGCCTGAGCCGGTCAAGCAGCCCGAGCCGACGCCCCAGAAAACCGATGCGGTGGCCGAGGCGATCGCCGCCGAGCAGCCGCAGCAGGACGTCCAGCTGCCGGACCAGGCGCCCGCGCCTGACGCCCGGCCCAAGCCCGCGCCGGCCGAGACGGCCAAGGCGCCGGAGCGCAAGGATTCCGACAAGCCGGTGAAGGAAGCCTCCTCAAAGCAGGCGTCGCAGGACAAGTCTCTCGACGACAAGATCTCGGCGCTGCTCAACAAGGAGAAGGCCTCCGGCGGCGGCGCCAAGCGCTCGAGCCACCAGGCCTCGCTCGGCGGCGAAAAGAACACCGGCGGCGACAAGCTGTCGCAAAACGAGATGGATGCGCTGCGCCAGAAGCTCGGCGGCTGCTGGAGCATCCCGGCCGGCGTCGACGACGCCGAGACGCTGAAGGTGTCGGTGAAATTCCACCTCGATCCGTCCGGCCAGTTGCAGGACCGCCCGCAGGTCGTCAAGGGCGGCGCCGCGTCGGGTCCCGGCCGTACCGCCGCCGAATCGGCCGTGCGCGCCGTGCAGAAATGCGCGCCGTTCAACCTGCCGTCCGACAAATACGAGACATGGTCCGAGATCGTGGTCAATTTCGACCCGAGCGACATGTTCTGACCAATCAGCCAGCCCGCCCGTCCGCCCGCCAGAAAACGAGGCCCAAGCCATGAAGAAACTCCTCACCACGCTCATGATGATCGGTGCGCTCGCCTCGGGCATGAGTGCGCTCGTCACGCTGCCGGCGCACGCGCTCGTCGAGATCGACGTCAACAAGGGCACGATCGAGCCGCTGCCGATCGCCATCACCGATTTCGAGGGAGCCGGCCTCGGCGCCGAGATTTCCGGCATCGTCACCGCCGACCTCAAGCGTTCGGGCCTGTTCGCGCCCATCGACAAGGCGGCCTTCATCGAGAAGATCTCCAATCCCGATACGGCGCCCCGCTTCGACGACTGGAAGGTCATCAACGCGCAGGCGCTGGTGACCGGCCGCGTCAGCCAGGAGGCGGACGGCCGTATCCGCGCCGAATACCGGCTGTGGGACACCTTCGCCGGCCAGCAGCTTGCGGGCGAGCAGTTCTTCGCCAACAGCGCCAACAAGCGCCGCATCGGCCACATCATCGCGGACGCCATCTACGAACGGCTGACCGGCGAGAAGGGCTATTTCGACACCCGCGTGGTCTTCGTCGACGAATCCGGGCCGAAGAATGCGCGCAAGAAGCGGCTGGCCATCATGGACCAGGACGGCGCCAACGTGCGCTACCTCTCCAACGGCGGTGCCATCGTGCTCACGCCCCGCTTCTCGCCGAGCCGCCAGGAAATCACCTACATGTCCTATGAGGGCGGCCAGCCGCAGGTCTACCTGCTGCAACTGGAGACGGGCCAGCGCGAACTGGTCGGCAAGTTCCCCGGCATGACCTTCGCGCCGCGCTTCTCGCCCGACGGCCAGAAGGTGGTGATGAGCTTGATGCGTGACGACGGCAATTCCAACATCTTCGCCATGGACCTGAGGAGCCGCCAGACGACGCGGCTGACCGACTCCACGGCCATCGACACCTCGCCCTCCTATTCGCCGGACGGTTCGCAGGTCGTCTTCACCTCCGACCGCGGCGGCGGCAGCGGGCGCTCGCAGATCTACGTGATGGGCGCCGACGGCTCCAACCCGCACCGCATCTCCTTCGGCGACGGCGTCTATTCGACGCCGGTGTGGTCGCCGCGTGGCGACCTGATCGCCTTCACCAAGCAGTCGGGCGGCCAGTTCCAGATCGGCGTCATGAAGACGGACGGCTCGGGCGAGCGGATCCTGTCCACCGGCTTCCAGCAGGAAGGCCCGACCTGGGCGCCGAACGGGCGCGTGCTGATGTTCTTCCGTGATTCTTCCGGCGGACCGAAGCTCGTCACCATCGACCTGACCGGCCGTAATGAACAGCAGATCCCGACGGCGAACTATGCTTCGGACCCGGCATGGTCGCCATTGTTGGAGTAACGGTGCGTAAATGCAGAGAAAACGGGGCCGCAAGGCCCCGTTTTTCTTGGGCTGGCCGCGTTTTGGCCGCATTTACGCCTAGGGTCCGCGCCAAATGTGACGTTCGGTGCTCCCTTGGCAGAAGCATCGGGCAGCGGCCGCGGACGGCGGTCGATACCGAATTTTAACCGTGTTTCTTGAGCGCCGGTTAACCCAAACGTGGTTACTGGCTTGTCAACGAAACAACTCGAATTGCGAAGGAGAGGCGGCATGCGCCGTATCGCAAAACTTGCAGCAAACCCCGTCATGATCGCCCTGGTTGCCTCGCTGGCGCTCGCCGGCTGCGCCTCCAAGAAGACGCCGAACAGCGCCGCCGATCTCGGCCTCGGCGCGGGTGCTGCGACGCCCGGCTCGGCGCAGGACTTCACGGTCAATGTCGGCGACCGCATCTTCTTCGACACCGACTCTTCGTCGATCCGCGCCGACGCGCAGCAGACGCTCGCCCGCCAGGCCCAGTGGCTGAACAAGTACAGCCAGTACCGCATCGTCGTCGAAGGCCATGCCGACGAGCGCGGCACGCGCGAGTACAACCTGGCGCTCGGTGCCCGCCGCGCCGCCGCCACCCGCGATTACCTGATCTCGCAGGGCGTCGCCGGCAACCGGCTCAAGACCATCTCCTACGGCAAGGAACGTCCGGTGGCCGTGTGCGACGACATCTCGTGCTGGTCGCAGAACCGCCGCGCCGTCACCACGCTGTCGGGCGCCGGAAGCTGATCCGGGCCGCGAGCCCGCCATCGGTAAAAATGCCACATCGAATGGACAAAGGCGGCGGCAACGCCGCCTTTTGCCGTTGGACGACGGCCCGAAACAAAATTTGGCCGAAGTCTCGCGCCCTGCTAGAAGCGAAAACGTCCGGGCCGGCGCGTCGCGGCTGCCGTCTGACGCAGGCGTTCCGCTTCCGGACAAACCGACGAATCGTTGATTTCAGGGCGAGACATATGCACTTCAGATCCATCCTAAGCGGCACGCTTGCGGTGCTGTTGGCTTCCGCCGTCGCCGCGCCGGCGAGCGGCGTTTCCGGCACCGAGCGGAGCGACAGCGGTTTTTCGTTCCATATGCCTTCCTTCGGGTTGCCCGGCGTGTTCGGCAACAGCGGACAGGACAAGGTCCAGATGGCGCAGTCCAACGCCGCCGGCGTGACCGGGCTGGAGGACCAGATCCGCCAGCTGAACGGCAAGGTCGAGGAACTGAACTTCCAGATCCTGCAGATGCAGGAGCAGATCCGCAAGCAGCAGGAAGACAACGAGTTTCGCTTCCAGCAGCTCGAAGGCGGCGGCGGCCAGGCGCCGCAGAAGAAATCCGACGCTTCCGGCGGCGGCAATACCGCCGTTGCCGCCGCACCGGCAACCCAGCCTGGGGCCGATACGTCGGCTTCAGGCGACAGTCCGTCGGACCCGGTCGGCGACATCATCGTCGATTCCGGCAACGGCGAACCCGGCAAGCTCATCACCGGCGCGCCGGCCAAGACCTTCGGCACGATCACCGTCGACAAGGACGGCAACGTCATCGACGCCGGCGGCACGCAGTCGACGGCGGCGGGGTCTTCCCCGCCGGCCGGCGGCGATGCCGGGTCCGGGGCGGGAACGCAGGTCGCCTCGCTGCCGGCCACCGACAATCCGGACGAACTCTATCGCAATTCCTACCAGTTCATCCTGTCCGGCGACTACAAGACCGCCGAGCAGGGGTTCCGCGACTATGTTTCGCGTTTCCCCAAGGACGCGCGCTCCTCGGACGCCCATTACTGGCTGGGCGAAGCGCTGCTCGGCCAGCAGAAATACCGCGACGCCGCCGAGACCTTCCTGTCGGCGAGCAAGGCCTATCCCAAGGCGAAGAAGGCCCCCGACATGCTCCTGAAGCTCGGCGTGTCGCTTGTCGGCCTCAATCAGCGCGACGTCGCCTGCGCCACCTTCAACGAGGTCGGCAAGCGTTATCCCAACATTTCCGCCGCCATGAAAGAGCGCGTCAAGCAGGAACGGACCCACGCGGCGTGCTGAACCCGGCTGCGTCCGGCCCAGGCGTATCTCGCGAAGACGGGAACCGGTTTCGGGGCAGGGACGTGCGCAAGATCGAAAGCCCGGAGACGGACCGGCTCTTTTCGTCCATCGACCTTTCCGGCGGCGCGATCGTCGCGGTGTCCGGCGGCAGCGATTCAACGGCGCTGCTTCTCCTTCTCAAAGATCATATCGAGCGACATTCCCCGACCGTGCGGCTGCTTGCCGTCACCGTCGACCATGCGCTTCGCGCCGACTCGGCCGCGGAAGCCGATGCGGTCGCCCGGCTCTGCGCGGAGCGCGGCATTCCGCACAAAACCGTCCGCTGGGACGGCCCCAAGCCCGCCACCGGCCTGCCCGCGGCGGCGCGCACGGCACGCTACCGGCTGCTTGGCCGCGCGGCGCGCGCGGCCGGTATCGGACTGGTGCTGACGGGTCATACGGCCGACGACCAGGCCGAGACGGTGCTGATGCGCCAGGCGCGCGCTGCCAGCGCGGAAGCGGGGCCGGAAGCGGATGAGCGCGGCCTTGCCGGCATGGCGCCGGCGACACTCTACGACGGTGAAATCTGGATCGTGCGGCCGTTGCTCGGCACGCGCCGCGCCGCCTTGCGCGATTGGCTGGCAGGGCATGGCGCCGGCTGGATCGACGACCCGACGAACGACAACCGGACGTTCGAGCGCCCGCGCGTCCGGGCGCGGCTCGGCGACGGCGAGGCAGCGCAATTCGGGCAAGCCATCGCCACGGCCGAACGGGCCGCCAGCGCACGCGTCGACTTCGGCATGCGCGCGGCGGCGCTGATCCGCGCGCATGTTGGCCGGCCCGCTCCGGGGCTGCTGCGGCTGGCGCCGGCCTTTGCAATGGCGGTCGACAGACCGGCGGCGGTCTATGCGCTGCGGATCCTCGTCGCGGTCGCCGGCGGCTCATCCTTCCTGCCCGACCTCGCCCGCGCGGAGGCGTTGTTTTCCCGGATTTGCGGGTGGCGCGGGCCTGAACCGCTGCGCGCCACGTTGTCGCATGCGGTCGTCGACCGGCGGTCCGCCGGCCTGTTCCTGCACCGCGAAGGGCGCGACCTGCCGTCCGCCGGACCTGTTCGCGACGGCATGGTCTGGGACGGCCGCCACCGGATCACGCTCGGCGACGGCGGCGGGGAATTCTTGATCGCGGCTAAGGGTGAGCCGGCTGCGGCCGAAGCTTTGCCGGATCGAGGGCGCGCGCCGCCGAGCCTCGTGCATGCCGCGCTCGCCGCCGAACCGGCGTTTTCGATGGAAAAACAAGGGATCATGGGCGGGTACCTTCCGGCTTTGGCTCAGCCGGTCGCGGCACCCTTCGCACACTTCCTGTCCGGCTTCGATCTTGCACCGGCGCGGGCGGTGGCCGAACTCATCGGCGCCGCCGCCATCGCCGCGCCGCCATTGGGCTCTATCGACTTGGAACCATGGTCGAAGGCTTAACCCAACCCGATGGTCGTGCTTGGCAAGGGGGAGGCGGCTGCCTATGTTAGGTTTAACTTCTCTCTTACGGCGTGTCGCTGGCCCGCCTCAACGGGACACTAAATGAATCCGAACTACCGCAATCTCGCGCTCTGGGCCATCATCGCCGTTCTGCTGATCGCCCTGTTCAACCTGTTCCAGACGCCGCAGACGCGTGGTGCATCGACGGATGTTCCGTATTCCCAGTTCCTTCAGGATGTCGGCGCAGGCCGGGTCAAGACGGTGACCATCGCCGGCGATCGCATCAGCGGCACCTACACAGATACGTCCGGCGGCTTCCAGACCTATTCGCCCGGCGATCCGTCGCTGGTGTCCAGGCTGGAAGACAAGAACGTCACCATCAATGCGCGACCTGAAACCGACGGTTCCAACACGCTGTTCGGCTACCTGATCTCGTGGCTGCCGATGATCCTCATCCTCGGCGTGTGGATTTTCTTCATGCGCCAGATGCAGTCCGGCTCCGGCCGTGCCATGGGCTTCGGCAAGTCGAAGGCCAAGCTTTTGACAGAAGCGCACGGGCGCGTGACGTTCCAGGACGTCGCCGGCGTGGACGAAGCCAAGGAGGATCTGGAGGAGATCGTCGAGTTCCTGCGTGATCCGCAGAAGTTCCAGCGCCTCGGTGGCAAGATTCCGCGCGGCGTGCTGCTCGTCGGCCCGCCCGGCACCGGCAAGACGCTTCTGGCGCGCTCGGTGGCCGGCGAGGCCAACGTGCCGTTCTTCACCATTTCCGGCTCGGACTTCGTCGAGATGTTCGTTGGCGTCGGCGCCAGCCGCGTGCGCGACATGTTCGACCAGGCCAAGAAGAACGCGCCCTGCATCATCTTCATCGACGAGATCGACGCGGTCGGCCGTCATCGCGGCGCCGGCCTCGGCGGCGGCAACGACGAGCGCGAGCAGACGCTGAACCAGCTGCTGGTCGAGATGGACGGCTTCGAATCCAACGAGTCGATCATCCTGATCGCCGCCACCAACCGGCCCGATGTGCTCGACCCGGCGCTGCTGCGTCCCGGCCGCTTCGACCGGCAGGTGGTGGTTCCGAACCCCGACATCATCGGCCGCGAGAAGATTCTCAAGGTGCATGTCCGCAACGTGCCGCTGGCGCCGAACGTCGATTTGAAGACCATCGCGCGCGGCACGCCGGGCTTCTCCGGCGCCGACCTGATGAACCTCGTCAACGAGGCCGCCCTGATGGCGGCGCGGCGCAACAAGCGCCTCGTTACCATGGCCGAGTTCGAGGACGCCAAGGACAAGATCATGATGGGCGCCGAGCGGCGTTCGTCGGCGATGACGCAGGCGGAGAAGGAACTGACCGCCTATCACGAGTCCGGCCACGCCATCCTGGCACTCAACGTGCCGACGGCGGACCCGCTGCACAAGGCGACCATCATCCCGCGCGG
>JBQCHN010000026.1:0-2840 GCA_051954615.1 Mesorhizobium sp.
GCTCCACAAGGTCTGAAGCGATGTGGCGAAGGCGCCGACGCCGCCGACGATGGCCAGCGCGATGAGGCTTGCGATCAGCCCGTATTCGATGGCTGTCGCACCCCGTTCGTTCGTCAGGAACCGCCGCAGCATTGTCATGACCGTCATCCTGACCCCGAACGATTAAGAAAGGTTAAGGCGGCACGCTTAACGGGCGGTGAAGGATCCGGACCGGTCCGGAATCAGCAATCGCCGCTGCGGCTGCCGTCGGCGCGAATGATACAGACCGAATCGGGCGACGGTTGCAGCACCGAACGGCGCACCGTGTAGCTGCTGGAGCGGCTGATGGAGCCGGTGCTGGTCATGTCGAGCCCGAAAACGCCGTTGTCGCGCGCGTAGATCTGCCGGCTCTCACGATCGAGCAGCGGCGTGGCGATCAGCACCAGCGCGATGGCCGCCGAGCCGAACAGCAAAGCGAGCCTGAGCACGCCCATCCCGGCTTGCGAGGCACGCTGCGACCGGTCGGGCCGGATGGCATCCCACTCCTTTTCGAGGCTCATCGGCTTGCGTCCCCACAGCATTGCACGGCCGGAAAGCGGCTTTCCGTCAATTTTTCATGTCCGGATAAATCTTTTCTTAACGCAGGCCGCCCTTTCGCGCGCGGCCGCGCGATCACAATCACAAAAGATCGGCGATCACAGAAGATCGATCAGGAACGGGATCAGCGGCGCATCGGCCGGCGGCATCGGGTAGTCGCGCAGCCGGACAGGCTTCACCCATTTCAGCGCCTGTCCTTCGCTCGGCACGGCGATGCCGGTGAAGCGGCGGCAAACATAGAGCGGCATCAGCAGGTGGAAATCGTCGTAAGAGTGGCTGGCAAAGGTCAGCGGCGCCAGGCAGGCAGCCTGCGTCTCGACGCCGATCTCCTCACGGAGCTCGCGGATCAGGCATTCCTCCGGCGTCTCGCCGGTCTCGACCTTGCCGCCGGGAAATTCCCACAGGCCGGCAAGCTGCTTGCCTTCAGGGCGCTGCGCGATCAGCACGCGCCCGTCGGCATCGACCAGCGCGCAGGCCGCCACCAGAAGCAGGCGCCTAGCCATCGATAGCTGCTCCCGGCGGGCGGCGGTAGTGGTAGGGGTAGACTTCCTCGAAGCCGAGCGAGCGATAGAGCGCCAGCGCCGGCTGGTTGGCGGCTTCGACCTGAAGCCAGGCCTGGCGCGCGCCGCGCAACCGCGCCCATTTGAGCGCCGACAGAACGAGGCTGCGGCCATGTCCCTGCCCGCGCATGGCCGCCGCGGTGGCGATCTCGAACAGGCCGGCAAGATCGGCGTCGTGGACGCAGATCAGTGTCGCCAGCGGCTCGGCGCCGTGTTCCAGCGCGAACAGGCCGGTTTCGGGCTGGATGGCGCCGATGATCTCCGACAGGCCGGGCCGGAGCGAGGCGTCCGAGCCGTGCACCTTGAGGGACGCGCCGATGAAGCGGCCGATGTCCTTGAGCGGGATCTGGTCCTGCGCGCCCTCCACCGCCGCATCGGTCAGCGCCATGCGCATGACCAGCGAGTCGTCGAAGCGCGCCCAGCCTTCGGCATCGAGATGCGCCGACAGTGCCTCACCCGACAGCGGGGAGATGCGGAAGGTCAGCGGCCGGCCGTAGGCGTCGAAGCGCCGGGCGGCGCGTGCGATACGCTCCGGAAGGTCGTGCACGTCGCTGGGATCGAGCGGATTGACCGAATTCAGCCGCTTGGCCGGCAGGCCGGCGGTGAGCCGGATCGCCCAGGTGCCGTCATAGTGCACCGTCGCGGCCGGCCAGGCGCGAAAACCCGCCGCCTCGAAACGGCGTACGGTGGCGAGCACGCTCGGCGATGGAGCGGCCATCAGCTGCGGTAGTCTCCGTTGATGGCGACGTATTCCTTGGTCAGGTCACAGGTCCATACCGTCGCCTTGCCGCGGCCGATACCGAGGTCGGCGCGGATGACGACCGAATCGCGCTTCATGTAGGCGGAAGTTTTTTCCTCCGAATAGGCCGGGTCGCGCTCGCCCTCGAAGGCGAGGCGATTGTCGCCGAACCAGATCGACAGGCTGTCGCGGTCGGCCGGCTCGCCCGCCTTGCCGACGGCCATGACAACGCGGCCCCAGTTGGCGTCCTCGCCGGCCACCGCCGTCTTGACCAGCGGCGAATTGGCGATCGCCAGCGCCACCTTCTTGGCCGAGCGCGTCGACTTGGCG
Organism: Mesorhizobium sp.; assembly: GCA_051954615.1. Lineage (GTDB taxonomy): Bacteria > Pseudomonadota > Alphaproteobacteria > Rhizobiales > Rhizobiaceae > Mesorhizobium. The sequence continues at coordinate 2,206 of JBQCHN010000026.1, forward strand.
CCGGTGACGGTCACCTCGATCTCCTTGCGCGCGCCCTCGCCGTCGCGCACCACCTGCCGGGCGAGTTGCTTCAGCATCTTGCCGAGCGCGCGGCGGAACGGCCCGAGCCGCGCGTCCTTGGCGTCGGTGATCGCCGGCGCGCCGCGCTTTGCCGCCGCCCCGGTGGCGAAGAGGAGCAGCGTGTCGGAGGTCGACGTATCGCTGTCCACCGTCACCGCGTTGAAGGTTTTTCCCACCCCGCGCGACAACAGGTCCTGCAGGACGGGTGCGGCGATCGGCGCGTCGGTGGCGACGAAGGAGAGCATGGTGGCCATGTCCGGCGCGATCATGCCGGCACCTTTGGCGATGCCGTTCAGCGTCACGTCGGTGTCGCCGAGTTTCACCGTCGCAGTCGCCACCTTGGGATAGGTGTCGGTGGTCATGATCGCTTTGGCCGCCTCGGTCCACAGCTCCGGCTTCGCCTCTTTCACCAACCCGGCGAGCAGGTGGCTGAACTTCTTTGCGTCGAGCGGCTCGCCGATGACACCCGTCGATGCGAGGAATATCTCGCCGGCCGTGCAGCCAGCCGCCTTGGCCGCCGCGTCGCCGGTCATCGCCGTCGTCTCGCGGCCCTTCTTGCCGGTGAAGGCGTTGGC
>JBQCHN010000027.1:0-24803 GCA_051954615.1 Mesorhizobium sp.
GCCAGTTCGCTCTCGCGCAGCAGCTTGTCGTAGATCTGCCGCTCTTCGGCGACGCGCAGGCAGTAGGGCACCTTGACCACCAGGATGCGGTCGAGGAATGCCTCGTTGTTTCTGTTGCTCTTGAATTGCAGCCATTCCGACTCGTTGGAATGCGCCACCACGATGCCCTGGTAGGGAAAGGCGCCGAAGTTCTCGGTGCCGTTGTAGCTTCCCTCCTGCGTCGCCGTGAGAAGGGGATGCAGCACCTTGATCGGCGCCTTGAACATCTCGACGAATTCGAGCAGCCCCTGCGTCGTACGGTTGAGCCCGCCGCTGTAGGAATAGGCGTCCGGATCGGACTGGCTGAAATTCTCCAGCTGCCGGATATCCACCTTGCCGACGAGGGCGGAGACGTCCTGGTTGTTCTCGTCGCCGGGCTCGGTCTTGGCGATGCCGATCTGGCGCAGCCGCGACGGCATCAGCCTGACCACGCTGAACTTGGAGATGTCGCCGGCCAGCTCGTCGAGGCGCTTGGCCGCCCAGGGCGAGATAAGGCCGTTCAGCCGCCGCCGCGCGATCCCGTATTTGTCTTCCAGGAGGTCAGCCATGCGATCGGGATGGAAAAGGCCGAGCGGGGACTCGAAAACCGGGCTGATCGCCTTGCCGACCTTCAAGGTGTAGATCGGCCGCTCCTCCATGAGCTTCTTCAGCCGCTCCGCCAGCGACGACTTGCCGCCGCCGACGGGGCCGAGCAGGTAGAGGATCTGCTTGCGCTCCTCCAGCCCCTGCGAAGCGTAGCGGAAGTAGCCGGCGATGCGCTCGACCGTGTCTTCCATGCCGTAGAAATCGGCGAAGGTCGGATAGATCTTGATCGTCCGGTTCGAGAAAATCCGGCCCAGTCGCTCATCCTTGCTGGTATCGACCAGCGTCGGCTCGCCGATGGCGTCGACCATCCGTTCGGGCGCGGAGGCGTAAAGCGATTTATCCTCGCGACAGGCCAGGAGATATTGCTGGAGGCTCATCTCCTCCTCAGCCGCGCTTGCATAGATCTCCGAGAAAAGATCGAAGACGTCGGAATTTTTCTCGATCATGGCTGCCTCGCCTCGGGACCGGTCCGGTTACGGTCACCCGTTCTATCAACTGCCGGATACCCGCGTGGTTCCGTTCACAAGTCGGAGATCGCACCTGCCGCCGGTTCTGGGTCGATCCCGCGGAAGGTTTTCAGCCGTCCGTTGCCGGTCAACACGGCGCAAGGGGCCGGCCGAGACGAGCCGCCTCGCGCGTTGGGCAACAGAACCTCCGGTATCTATCTAGGCGGTGTCCTGGATCACCAGCGTCAATATACCTGTCGGGTCGACGGCTGCCGCGACCACCTGTGTGACGTTGAGCCCGTTCTGCGCAAGCATGGTCATCGCTGCCGGCGATGTCTGGATCGATGCCTGCAACTCGCGCAGATCGTTGGCGCTGGTCTCGTGCAGCTTTGTCTCGACCACCGTCTTCAACTGCGGCGGCAGGTCTTCGAGCCGCACGATGTTGATGACCGTCACGTTCTGGTCCGGAGCAGCCTCGGGCGTTTGCTGTGCAGGCGGCTGGGCAGGAAGTTCATCCGTTGGCGCCTGTGCCATCGCCGGTTGAACACCGGCAACAACAGAAAGGACGGCAACGAGCGTCAGAATACGCATGCCTTCGCCTTTCATGTGGTGATGCCATAACCCGCCCGGACGTGGCAGGTTCCGAACCAAATTCAGGCGGATTGGCAAGTGGAAAGGCAAACGTTTGATCTTGCTAAGAGAAATCTTCTTGGCAGAGCGGCTTTTGCTGCGATTTGTATATGACGTGCGTGCCCGGCCTCTATGTCCGTCACCAGAACCCGATGAGTGTGTCACCAAGGCTGCCGATGTTCCCAATCGGCAAGAAACGAAAGCGGCGGCAGGGGCAAAAAACGGCGTCGTGGAGACGCCGTCAAGAACCGAGGCAGGTTATGGAGGCCATCAGGTTGACGGCCAGTGCTGTAAGCAGAATCAGGAAGACGGCCATGTCAGGCCGTTTGCCGCCGGCTTCCTTTTCGGTCCGGATGAACCCATCCGGACCGCTTGTTCCTGTGCAAAGGCACATGATGCCGACCTTCGTCAGTTCTTGCGGCAGAAGCAGGAGAACTTTATGGAGACGTCGCTCGCTTTCTCCAGCTTCTCGATTTTGGCGCGAACTGTTTCCGCCTCCGTTTCGCGGCCGAGCTTCTGCAGGCACTCGTGGTAGCCCTTGAGGCTCCAGATGTTGTCCGGGTGCTGACAGGCGCGCGGCAGGGTCTTGTTCAGCCCGAGATCGGCTTCGTAAACCGCCAGCGACTCCTCGACATGGCCCTGTTCAAGCATCAGCGCGCCGAGCGCGTGGCGCGCCGGCTGCATCCAGCCCCACGGCTCGTCGTAGGGAAGGGCGTCATCGAGCGCGACGGCGTTGCGCAGATGTTCGAATGCCTGCGGATACTGTCGCTCGCGATAGGCGATTTCGCCCAGCATCATCTCGCGAGCGACGGCCAGGATGTCGGTGCAGCGGTTGTTGAACAGGTAGCGGCTTTCCTGGACACGCGACAGCGCGGCGTCGAACTCGGCCGCGCAGGCCTTGGCATCGGCGACGTTGCCGACAACGCCGTGGGCCACCGCCTTGGCGTACCAGATCATCGCCGTGGTCACGCTGAACAGGCTTTGGTCGGTGGGCAGGTCCTGGCCGATGATCTCGTTCCAACGGCCGAATCTCACCAGCACATGCTGCTTGACCGAGACGAAGCCTTCGAGCCAGTCGGCCATCGGCGGCGATTCGACCCTCAGAAGGTCCTCCGGCAGGGTCGCGAGCATTTCGTTCGCCGTGGTGATCGCGGTCTCGTACTGCCCCGCGAACATCGCGCCGTAGATCTTGAAATGATAATTGTGGCAGCGATAGAGGGAGTAGAAATTGAGCGGCCCTCTCATCGCGAGGAACCTGCCGTCGGCCTCGATGCCGGCAGTGTTGGAATCGATGGCCGCCACATAATCGCCGACGAGCACGTCGATGTGGCTCGGCATATGGTTGAGGTGCCCGGCATCCGGCACGAGTTTGCGCAGTGCGTTCGCCGCCGGCAGCGCGCGCTCGGGATAGGGCGACATCTCCATCGCATGGATATACATATGCAGGATGCCCGGATGGGTCATGCCGCCGGCGTTCAAGGCCTTCTCAAGCACATCGAGGATTTCCTGCGTGTCGGCTCCGTCGGCTATCCGGCCGGCGTTGATGTTCCATAGCTGCCATGGGGTGCGGTTCATCATCGCCTCGGCGAAGATGGTGGCGATCTCCAGGTTGTCGGGCATTTGCGCGTAGGCCTTGCGCATCTCGCCGGCAAAATCGTCGTTCCACCTCTCCAATTCGTCGCGCGACGATCCGGCCTGGTATCTGTAGGGCAACGCTTCGATCAGCAGCCGCTCGAATTGCGAAGCTCCCTCGCGCAGGTCCATCGCCTTCTGTGTCGCCTCGATCGCCTCGTCGATCGAACGCGCGGCATCTGCTGGGTCGAAGGCGACCCAGGGCTTGTTGTAGTTGCAGCCGAGAACGAAGGCCTTGCCCCAATGGGCTATCGCGCAGCCCGGATCGGCTTCGAGCGCGACGCTGAAGCACTCATAGGCTTCCTGGTGGTTGAAGGCGTAGCAAAGCACCAGGCCCCGATTGAACCAGAGTTGCGCCTCCGGCGAGGCGGTCGTGATTTCGACTCGAAAGGTACCGAGGTCGAAGTAATCCGATGCCATTCGTCTCTCCCATTCTTGACGGTTGGAATTCTGTTCGTCTTGCCCGCGGATTTCGCCCGCTCCTGAAGAGGCTGCGGCCCCGCCATCAAGGGCAGGACCGCCTTGCGATGTCAGTCCTGCGTCTCGCTGCCGGAATGGAAGTTGAAGACGGCACCTTCCTTGATGCCACTTGGCCAGCGGGTCGTCATCGTCTTCAGGCGGGTGTTGAAGCGCACGCCTTCCATGCCGTGGATGTGGTGGTCGCCGAACAGCGAGCGTTTCCAGCCGCCGAAGGAATGATAGGCCACCGGCACCGGGATGGGCACGTTGACACCGACCATGCCGATGCGGACGCGCGAGAAGAAGTCGCGCGCGGTGTCGCCGTCGCGGGTAAAGATCGAGGTGCCGTTGCCGTATTCGTGGTCGTTGATCAGCGTGACCGCCTCTTCATAGGATTGGGCGCGCAGAACAGACAGCACCGGCCCGAAGATCTCGTCCCTGTAGATGGACATGTCGGACGTGACGTTGTCGAACAGACAGCCGCCGAGGAAATAGCCATTCTCGTAACCTTGCAGCCTGACATTGCGGCCGTCCACGACCAGTTTCGCGCCGGCGCGCTCGCCCTCGGCGATGTAGCCGAGAATCCGGTCCAGGCTCTGCTTCGAGATCACCGGGCCCATGTCCGACGTCGGGTCGTCATAGGGAGCGACCTTCAGCGCCTCGACGCGCGGAGCGAGAACGTCGATCAGCCGGTCCGCGGTTTCGGGGCCGACCGGAACCGCGACGGAGATCGCCATGCAACGCTCGCCGGCCGAACCGTAGGCCGAGCCGATCAGCGCGTCCGCGACCTTGTCCATGTCGGCGTCGGGCATGACCACGAGATGGTTCTTGGCGCCGCAGAGCGCCTGTACGCGCTTTCCGTTGGCGGTGCCACGGCCGTAGATGTACTGGCCGATCGCCGTCGAGCCGACGAAGGAGACTGCATCGACATCCGGATGGTCGAGCAGGGCGTCGACCGCTTCCTTGTCGCCGTTCACCACGTTGAACACGCCGGCAGGCAGGCCTGCCTCGTGCAGCAGCTCGGCGATGCGGATCACGACGGAAGGATCGCGCTCCGAAGGCTTCAGCACGAAAGCATTGCCGCAGGCGAGCGACACCGGGTACATCCACAACGGCACCATGGCCGGGAAGTTGAACGGGGTGATGCCGGCGACGACACCGAGCGGCTGCCGGATCGAGAAGCTGTCGACCTGGGTCGCCACCTGCTCGGAATATTCTCCCTTGAGCAGATGCGGAATGCCGCAAACGAATTCGACGACCTCGATGCCGCGCGCGATCTCGCCCTTGGCGTCGGACAGTGTCTTGCCGTGTTCGCGCGACAGCAGTTCGGCCAGCTCGTTCGTGTGGCGCGTCAGCAGGTCGCGGAACGCGAACATGACGGCGGCGCGCTTTGCCGGCGGCAGCGCGCCCCACTGAAGCTGGGCCTTCCGGGCCACCGCGACGACGTGGACGACATCGTCGGCACCGGCAAGCCGCACGCTGCCGATGACCGCACCGGTCGCCGGGTTGAAGATGTCGGCGGTGCGGGTGGACGATCCGGCCCAGAGGCTGCCGTCGACGAAGTGTTGCACGGTGTTCATTCAGCTTTCCTTTTCACTTGAAAATATCACGGCGATGCCGGTGGCGGTGGGCGGAGTGAGTTCATCGGCGTCATGCCTGCCGTTTCCTCATAGGGCGAAGGTCAGAAGCAGGTAGCTGACGCCGGAGATGAACACGGAGGCGAGGGCGGCGACGAGCAGCGGCCTCGCGCCGCGCGCCTTCACCGCGCCGAAATTGGTGCCGAGGCCCAACGCCCCGAGCGCCGCCGTCAGCATGATGGGCGTGACGTTCACGATCAGTGCCTTGAGGTGTGCGGGGACCAGACCGAAGGTGTTGAGGATCATGCACAGCACGAAACCGATCACGAAGCTCGGGACGATCTGCGAGAACGCCATCTTGCCCACGGCGTCACCGGATCGGCCGGCCGACAGCACGGACATCCCGATCAGCAGCGGCGCAAGCAGGATCACGCGCGACAGTTTGACGACGACGCCCTGTTCTCCGGCGACATCTCCGTGCTGGAAACCGGCGGCGACGACCTGCGCCACCTCGTGGATGGAGGAGCCGACCCAGAAGCCGTAGTCGACGGAGGAAAGGCCGGCCATTTGCCCCAGTAGCGGATAGGCGAGCATCGCGACGGTACCGAAGACGGTGACGCAGGCCACGGCATAGGCGACATCCTCGTCATTGGTCCTTTGCACCGCGTTTGCCGCTGCAATGGCCGAGGCGCCGCAGATCGAAGTGCCCGCGGCCAGAAGCCTGGCCAGGCCCGGATTGATGCCCAGCAGGCGGCCCAGCAACAGCGCGGCCAGAAAGGTCGTGGCCACCAGGACGCAGACCGCCAGCATCCGGACGACGCCGACCTCACCCAGTTGCCCGAGCGTAAGCTGGACGCCGAGCAAGACGATCGCCAGCCGCAGCAGGTTCTTGCCGAAGAGGGCGACACCAGGTTTGGCGGCGGCCGGAACCGTGGTGAAGCTGGAGAACGCCAGGCCGATGAAAATGGCCGTTATCATCGGGCTCAGGGCCGACAGTCCGGGAACCTGCCGCAGCCCGTAAGCGGCGGCGGTTACAATCGCCACCAGCGTGAAGCCAGGCAATATCGCCTCCAGACGTCTGAACGGTGACGCGGGAGCGGCATCGGCGACCGAGGGATGGTTCAAGTTCAAGATGCGACTCCGGCGATAGCGCCGCATTGGCGCCGGTCATCGATTCGGCGACGGGCGCAGCACCGCGGGCCGGGCGGTTCGACGCCTCCGACGACGGGCGATTCCTTCGACCTGAAAGCGGTCGACCGGACCGTGCGGACACGGGCACATGCCAGGCGAAAGCCGGTGCCTTCCCCGTCACACTCGCTCAAACAAACCATTACTCACTCCCGCCATTTCGAAACGTTGCGTATCACAATAATTAATTGTTGACAATTATATGAAGATCGCATTCCCTCACATCCGTCGGGCGCTCCGCCGTCAAGCGACGAGCGCACTGCCGGAAATATTGGGAGGAGCCGGATCGTGCCGGCATCGGGACCCGCAACGGGTATCAGGACAGTTTTCCCGTTCCGGGGTTTCGGAGCGGGATCGTTTCAGGGCAGGCGGGCCTGCCATGCGCGGAGAGTAGTTGTGAGCAGATCGAGATCAGGAGCTGGGGACATCATGGCGATGCCCGAACTGCCGCGTTCGGTTGCCGCCATCGCCGCCCAGCATCTTGAGCGCGAGATCATCGAAGGGCGCCTCAGCCCCGGTGCGCGCCTGATCGAAGAGGAATGGGCCGAGAAGTTCGGCATCAGCAGGGGGTCGTTCCGCGAGGTGTTGCGCATCCTCGAGACGGCGAGGCTGGTGGAGATCATCCCGCGCCGGGGTGCACATGTCGCGCGGGTCAACCGCCGGGACGTCGAGGAAATCTACATCCTGCGCAAGCACCTCTTCGAACTGGCCTACATCTATGCGACGGCCAATATGACCGACGCGCATCTCAAGGCGTTCAGGCGGATCGTCGAAGACATGGAGCGTGTCACGGCGCGCGGCGATGTCGTCGAATTCAGCGCCCTGTCGGAAAAGTTCGACGACCTGGTGCTCGATGTCGCCGACATCGTCCGGCTGCGCATGGTCGTCGAGTTCCTCGGCAAGCAGACGGTCCGCTACCGCTATATCGGCTTCAAGGTCCCCGGCCGCATCGAGCGCTCGCTCGCCGCGCACCGCGTGATCCTTGAGGCATTCGAGGCGCGGGACGGGGAGCGTGCCGGCGCCGCCGTCTACGACCTTATCGAACTGGCGGGCAAGGGCATCCTGGCGAGCGTCTTCGGCGACAGCGCCGAGGAGGCGGGTCTTTCCGGAGTGCCGAGAGAGAGGGAGCCGGCGCGCCCGGACCAGAGGAGATCGCGCCCATGAGCGGCATAGTCGTGAAGAACGTGTCCAAGTTCTACGGGGCTTTCCATGCCCTTCAGGGCGTCAGCTACAGCATGGCCGAGGGCACCGTCACCGTGATCATCGGCCCGTCCGGATCCGGCAAGAGCACGCTGATCCGGTGCATCAACGGACTTGAAACGATCGATGGCGGTTCCGTTACCGTCAACGGCGTCGATGTGTTCGACAAGAAGACCAACATGAACAAGCTCCGGTCGTCGGTCGGCATGGTCTTCCAGCAGTTCAACCTCTACCCGCACATGACGATCATGCAGAACATCACCCTTGCACCGCGCAAGGTGAAGGGGATGTCGGCCGACAAGGCCGAGAAGCGGGCGCTTCAGTTGCTCGACAGGGTCAGGATCGCCGACCAGGCGCACAAGCATCGGGCGCAGCTTTCAGGTGGCCAGCAGCAACGCGTAGCGATTGCGCGCGCCCTGGCGATGGACCCGAAGGTCATGCTTTTCGACGAGCCCACCAGCGCGCTCGATCCCGAGATGATCGGCGAGGTGCTCGACGTCATGGTCGACCTCGCGCGGGAGGGAATGACGATGATGGTCGTCACCCACGAACTCGGCTTCGCCAAGCAGGTGGCCGACGAGGTCGTCTTCATGGATGGCGGCAAGATCGTCGAATGCGGCAAGCCGGAAGCCTTCTTCGCCAATCCCACGGACCCGAGGGCCAAACAGTTCCTTTCAAGCGTAGTGCACTGAACATCAAAGCGGGAGGTAAACTTAAAATGTCCAGAAACAGTTGGAGACTGATCTCCACCACGGCCGCCTGCGGCCTGGCGATCATGCTGTCGGCCTGTTCCTCTTCCGAGGAAAAGCCGAGTGGCGTCGATCCGTCGGCCGTGACCTGGCAGAACATCGAGAGCAAGGGCAAGGTGGTTGTCGGCGTCAAATACGACACCATCCCGTACGGCTATGTCCCACAGGGACAGGAAACCCCGATCGGCTTTGACATCGACCTAGCCACGGAGATCGCCAAGCGCTGGGGTATCCAACTCGAGCTCCAGCCGGTGACGAGCGCCAATCGCATTGCCAACCTGACCACATCCAAGGTCGACTTCATCGCCGCGTCCATCGTTCACACACGCGAACGCGACGAGAAGATTGACTATTCGGTCACGTACATCGCCGAGTCGATGAAGCTGATGGTTCCGATGGATTCGGCGATCAATACCATCGCCGATCTTGACGGCAAGACGGTCGCCCTCGCGCAAGGGTCCATCCAGTCGCAGATGATGAAGCAGATGAACCCGCAGGCCCGCGTCCTGGAGATGAAGGATTGGGCCGACGTCTACGTGGCCGTCCAGCAGGGGCGCGCCGAGGCGGCCTTCGACACGGCCGGATCGCTCGGCTCAGCGGTCGCCGCGGCCAAGGAGGCCGGCGTCTCCCTGAAGGTCGTTGGCGAGGACGGGATCGGCAACTCGCCCTTCGCGTTCGGCGTCCGCCAGGGCGACGCGCTCCTCCGCGACAAGCTGAACTTCACGCTGATGGAGATCGTCGAAGACGGCACCTACGACACCATCTTCAAGAAGTGGTGGGGCGATCTGTACGCCAAAACCTACCAGGTCGAAGTCTGGCCGAAGTAACATATCGGAATCAGGAACATGGGCTCCGTCAACTGGAACGTTGTCTTTGGTCCCGAAGGCCGGGCGCTGTTTGCGTCGGGCCTCTGGATCACCGTGCAACTCGCGTTCTACGCCATTGTTTTCTCGACGTTGATCGGCAGCCTGATCGCGTTTGGGCGGGTGTCGAGATCACCCGCCCTGCGCCCCTTACGTGTGGCATTGACCGCACTTGTCGAGTTCATCCGCAATGTCCCGGTGCTGGTGCAACTGGCGTTCTGGTATTTCGGCGTGTTCGGCCTGTCCACGGTCCAGTGGCTCGTGTCACCGCTCACCGGCATCTACAGCATCGAATTCATCGCCGGCACCTGCGCGCTGATCGTCTATCGCAGCGCATACATCGCCGAAGCCGTTCGCGCCGGTCTCCAGTCGGTGCCGCGTGGGCAGTATGAAGCCGCGACGGCAAGCGGGCTGGGATACATGACCACGATGGTCCGTATCATCATGCCGCAAGCCTACAGGATGGCACTGCCGACGCTGATCAACCACTATGTCGGCGTGACCAAGAACACCAGCATCGTCCTGGTCATCGGCGTGCCCGATCTGGTCTTCCAAGCCTATACGCTCACTTCCCGCACCTTCGAGGTCTTCCTCGTCATGGGTGCGGCGGTCGCGGTCTTCGTGGTGCTTTGCACTCTCGTCAGCGCCGGCTTCAACGCCCTGGGACGCTATCTTGACCACAGGTGGGGATATGCCCGGCGCTCGACCGGACCCCGGTCCATAAGGTCCTGGCTGGAGGCGTGGGCGGCATGAGCGCCATCTTCAACAACTGGGAATACATGATTTCCGGCCTGCGCTACACTTTCCAGCTGGCGCTGATCGGGATCGTCGGCAGCTTCCTGCTGGGCTGCGTCATCGCTACCCTGCGCCTGTCGCCCTACCTGCCTGTCCGGCTTTTCACCAAGGCCTTCATCGAACTCGTCAGAAGCGTACCGCTGCTGCTGTTCATCTTCTTCACCTACTTCCTGATGACGGAACTGGGCTACAACGTCTCCGCCTTCGTGTCGGGAAGTATCGCGCTCGCGGTCTTCACAAGCGTCTATGTGGCGGAGATCATCCGCAGCGGCATCCTCGGGGTCCACCCCGGCCATGTGGAAGCGGCGCGGGCGAGCGGACTGAGCTATCTGCAGACCATGCGCTACGTCGTCCTGCCCCAGGCGGTTCGGCGCATGATGCCGTCGCTCTCTTCCGAATTCATCATGCTGGTCAAGGAAACCTCGCTGGTTTCTGTCATCGGCGTGCAGGAGTTCTACGCACGGGTGAGCATCACCAATTCGCGCGTCCTCGTGCATCCGTTCGAACTGCTGGCATTCGCCGCGGTCGTCTACTTCTGCATCTGCTTCGCGCTCAGCCTCGTGGCGAGGCGATACGAACTCAGATCCGACCTGTGATTGCAGCCGTCGGATCGTTCCCTTGAAATCCATATGGAGTCTGTAGTGAAGGAAGACGGTTACACTCTCAGCAGCCCTCTTTTCGAGGATCTGTGGTCCAGGGCGCCGATGCGCCGGAAGTTCAGCGACCTCGACATGGTCGGCGGATGGGTCCGGGTCGAGGTTGCGCTCGCGCGGGCCCAGGCAGCCGTCGGCTTGATCCCCGCCCAGGCGGCGAAGGCCATCGAGGAGACTGGCCGTACCCATGTGTTCGACATGGTGGCGATGCGCCATGGCGTCACCGCGACGCTTCACCAGCTCATGCCCTTCATCAACCAGTTCCGTGACGCCTGTCCGGATGATGCCGGGCAATATCTCCATTGGGGTGCCACGACCCAGGACATCATCGATACCGGCGCCATGCTGCGGTCGAGGGAAGCGATGTCGATGATCCTCGAAGGGCTGACGACTCTCGAGGCGGCACTGGCGGTTATATGCGAACGCGAGGCCGAGACGGTGATGGCCGGGCGTACCCACGGGCAACAGGCGCTGCCGATCACTTTCGGCTTCAAAGTCGCGAACTGGCTTTCGGAGGTCCGACGCGGCATCGACCGGCTCAAGGCTATGTCCGAGCGCGTGTTCGTCGTCAGCATAGTCGGCGCGGTCGGCACCTCCGCCTATATGGGGCCAAAGGGCCTTGAGGTGGCGCAGAAGGTCGCGGCCGATCTGGAGTTGGGTTGGGATCCCGTTTCATGGCAGGCCGCTCGCGATCGCCTTGGGGAAATGCTGTCCGGCATGATCCTGCTCGGCTCGTCCCTTGGGCGCATCGGCCACGAACTCGCCGCCCTGCAGAAGACCGAACTGTCCGAGGTACACGAACCGCACGGTCCCGAACAGGTCGGCAGCAGCACTATGCCCCAGAAGCGCAATCCAAGCATTGCCGAAGGCGTGCTGTCGGCCGGCCTAATGCTGCGCGCGCAGGCTGGCCTTGCGATGGAACTCATGGCGACGGAACACGAGCGAGACGATTCCCGCTGGCAGATCGATTCACGCATCGTGCCCGAGGTGTTCCTGCTGCTCGACGGCCAGATCGGCAATCTGACCTATCTGGTCGAGGGGCTCGAGGTCGACCGCGCACGCATGCGTGCCAACATCGTCGCCGAGGTGGCGGGAGAGCCGATGATGCGGGCGCTGGCCTCGTTCCTCGGTCGCCACAACGCGCATGATGTGCTGCACGAATGCTTCATGCTCGCACATGAAAAGCGCGTGCCGATCCTCGACGTGCTGAGCGCGAATGAAAGCGTCAGCGCGCATCTGGGCAAGGAACAGCTTCAGGCGCTGATGGACCCGTCTTCCTATCTCGGTGTCGCCGTCGATGTCGCCCGCAACGAGGCTCGCCGGGCCAGATGAAGCCGTCCGTCGAACGCCGGGTAGAACTCCTCCCGGCGTTCCGTAGGAGGCGATGGGAAAGGATGGAAACCCATCCAACCATCGGATGAACTCTGCAGGAGACCCAATTGGTCAGTGGTACTGGGCAGACGGACGAAAATGCCGGGCGGGATGACGCCGTAACGTCCGTCCTGGCCCGGTACGCGCTGGGAGACGTCGCACATCACCTGACGGCGGAGGCGGCACGGCAGGCCGCAGACACGCTTCTCGATGCGGTCGGCGTGGCGCTGGCCGCCAGGGACTCCGAACTTGTGAAGGTGCTTGCCGGGACACATCCGGGCCTGAATTCAGGCACTTCGACGATATGGAGCAGCGGCAGCCCGGCGAGCGCCGAAACGGCGGCCATGGTGAACGGCGCGACCGTACACGCGCTCGACTACGACGACACCAACGAGTCGATCCGGGGCCATCTCGCCGCCACCATCTGGCCCGTGCTGCTGGCACTCGGCGAACAGATCGGCGCTCGTGGTCGGGCGATGAGCGAAGCCTACGTGGTCGGCGTCCGCACCGCGGTCGCGGTTGCGGACGGAATGGTTATCGACGACCACTATGCGCACGGCTGGCACTCGACCTCGACCATCGGGGTGGTCGCCGCAACCTGCGCGGCCGCGCGGCTGCTCGGCCTGACGCTGGCTCAGACGCGGCATGCGCTGGGCCTGGCGGGCAGCATGGCGGGCGGCAGCCGGCAGAATTTCGGCACGATGACGAAACCCTTCCATGCCGGCCTCGCCGCGCGTAACGCCGTACTCGCGGCCAATCTAGCCCAGGCCGGCTTCACCGCCGATCCCTCGATGCTGGAGGGGCGGTTGGGGTACTATGCCCTGTTTTACGGAAGGGATCATCTGGCTCGGGTGGCACGCAGCCTCGGCGATGACTGGACACCGTCGCGCCACGGCGTCAGCCTCAAGAACTACGCCGTCTGCTACAATCTCCATCGCATGTGCGAGGCCATGGCCAACCTCAAGGCGCGCACCGATATCCAGCCGGGCGACATCGCACGCATCGACGTTGCAATCGAGCCGCAGGGAAGGGCGCCGCTCATCCAGCGCCTCCCGATCGCCCCGATGGAATGCAAGTTCAGCGCCGAATACGTTCTTGCCGCGCTGTTGAGTGGCCGCACGCTCGGTCCCGCCGACTTCGCGGAAGGAATGCTGGGAAACGAGGCCCTTCTGGCTCTCATGGCTCGGATCGAGGTCTCCGAATGCCAGATCCCGCCGGTGGGAATGTCGGAATGGCATGAGGGGTTCGCCGTGGTCTCGGTCGAACTGCATTCCGGTGACGTTCTGTCGGAACGTGTCGACAATCCGAAAGGTCATTGGGGAGCGCCGTTCTCGCCCGAGGAAATATCACGGAAATTCCGCGATTGCGTCGCGTTCGGATTTCCGGGTGCGGACGCCGCCGCGTTGGAGCAGGAAGTCCGGGATGTAGCGCAGACCGATCGTTTCACGGGCTTTTCGTGTCTTCCATCACTGGCGCAGCACTGACCGGCTGTGCAGCGAGGATTTCAAAGCCCCGATTCTTTCAACGCCTGCCGTTTCTTTCATCCGTGCTCATCGGCTTGCCGGAGTCGTCTCCAAACACGCTTTCGATGATGGTTTTTCCGGCAAGTTCGATGACGTCGTAGACGATGGCGCCGGCACGCTCTCCATCTCCGGCCCGAAACGCGGCAATGATCTCCTTGTGCGCCGCCAGCGAGCGATCGACCCGACCGGCGATCTTGAAACCCATGTAGCGATACCGGATCGTCTGCTTGCCTAAAAAATCGACGAGCGTGCGCAACCTTTCAATGTCGGCGACGTCCAGGACCAGTTCATCGAATTTCTGTGACAGCGCACTGAATTCGAGCGCATCGCCCCGCTCGGCGACGCGCTCCATATCGTCCACGATCGACTGAAACCGGTCCAGGTCGTCCCCGCTCATGTTCCGCGCAGCGTAGACGTAGGCAAGCTGGAAAAGGTGCTTTCGGAGAATGTATATTTCCTCGACATCCCGTCGGTTGACGCTTGCGACCTGAGCGCCGCGTCGTGGAATGATTTCCACCAGCTTGGAGGTCTCGAGTATCCGCAGGACCTCGCGGAACGTCCCCCGACTGATGCCGAATTTTTCGGCCCATTCCTCCTCGATAAGACGTTCACCCGGATCGAGGCGACCCTCGATGATCGCACGCTCGAGATGCTGAGCCGCGATAGTGGCAAGCGACCTCGGCAATTCAGGTACTGCCGCGATGCCGTCCGATGATGATTTCGATTTGTCCACCTTGTCCCCTCCGCATCAGTAGGTCTGGGCGCTTAGGATTCAGTATAAGAGCGCATCTCCATGCGTATAGTTGAGAATTTTTTGAGCGGCCATCGCGTCGCCTGAAAGCCCGAGGGCCTGCAACTGCGCGATCAAGCAGAGCATGCCGGCGACAGTGGCGGAACCTACGCTTTCCTTCACCGTTGCTCTCCAGATGCAATCATTTGTGTCGGCACCCGTAACGGCAAAGGGGATCCGAGATGCGATTGGCCATCCTGCTCCTAGTTCCGCTGGCCCCTTGCTCTTTCCGCCTGCGACAAGTCGAAAGACAACGGAACCGAGTCCTCGCCGCAGGTCGAGGAGAACGCCGCTCCGGAGACATCGACCGGCGGTGACCAGCAGGGGATCATGCCGGCCCAGCCGACCAATCCATAGGGGGTTCCGAATGACAGCCCATCCAACGAAGATCCCAGGTATCGAACCTGCAGCCGCCACGCGGAACACAGACGAGGAGGCGGCCGGTCAGGGCCGCTCTTGGGAAAAAGGGCCACGGCCGCAACAGCGCAATGAATCCAGCTTTGGCTCGGCCATGAGGCCCGTCGGATCGAAATTGTCGGCTGTCGGCACGAAACCGATCGTCTTCTATGGTGCTGCCATCGTGCTTCTGGGAGCCGCGATCATCGCTATGGGAGCCTTCGTATAGGAATAGCGGGGTCGGCCGGATTCTTGTTCGGCCGTTCTCCGATCCTGCCGCCCGGCGGCTTTAAAGCACCTGTCCCGTGCTGTTTCATTGACGATCAGCGCCCGAGAGACGCACAGTAGCGACTCTGTAAATATCGGGAGGTCGAGACGTGTTCGCGGCAAAGCGCATCGAAGAGGATCATAAGCCGACCTTCTATGACGAGTTGTGCCGTCAGCTTTCGGGCCTGCTGCATGGCGAGAGCGACGCGATCGCCAATGCCGCCAACGCCTCCGCATTGATCTTCCAGACATTGCCCGGCCTGAACTGGGCCGGCTTCTATTTCCTGAAGGAACCCGGCGAACTGGTCCTCGGGCCATTTCAGGGCAAGCCGGCTTGCGTGCGCATCAAGGTCGGACGCGGCGTTTGCGGCGCCGCCGTAGCGCGCAGGGAGTCGCTTGTGGTCGAAGATGTTTATGCCTTTCCCGACCACATTTTCTGCGACGGGGATTCGCGCTCCGAACTGGTCGTGCCGCTCATCCGCGACGACACGGTTCTCGGCGTCCTCGATCTCGACAGTCCGACGACGGGCCACTTCGATGATGACGACCGGGCCGGTATCGAGCGGATCGGCCGGATTTATGTTGCGGCCAGCGCGTGGACCTCGTGAACCGGATCAAGGAAGCGAATCTTGAAAGTCCGCCCCCTTCGGAATGATCCTCCCAGGAAAGATCGCCAGGCATGGCGCCGATACAGCAGCGGCAGGCAGCGCGATGGACTGCATGTGTTTGAGGCAGGCTTTGGCTTCGCGAGAGAGGTGTTGACCGATTTGTGATCCATTCGTGTTGCCCGATAGCGGTTTTGTGTTTTCCGCGCCAACAATTTGCCATTTTCAGTATTGTTTGAAGTTTATTTATGGATTCTGACAAGAGCCAAGTAATGGCTGGGCTCATTACATCGAATTAATTTGAAGCCGAGCGGGTGCAGCGCTAGCTCTTTGATCGAGGCCGGGAAACGCCGGCGGCCAATAGACAGGGCCGCGACCCGACGCGACCAGACGGCTTGCCGATGTTCCACGGTTCCGGTGCGGCATCGGTGACGGGTCCTCCCAGGAGAAAATCCATGTCGAACCAGTCTTTCACCACCCACCGCAACCGCATCTTGGCGCTCGCCGGCGTCGCCCTGCTGGCCGTCTCGCTGGCTGCCGGCACGGCGCTGACGACCGGCGCCGCAAGCGCTGCCGGCACGCCGCAGACGACGCAGGAAATGCACTCCTATGCCGACATCGTGGCGGCCGACAAACCGGCCGTCGTCACCATAACCACCAAGATGAAGGTGCAGGACACCTCCGCCGATGGACAGCAGCAATTCGAGCAGCAACTCGGCCCTAACTCGCCCTATGACGAATTCTTCCGCCAGTTCTTCGGGGAGGAGAACCCGTTCGGCCACCTGCCGCAGCAGCGCCGGCCGAGCCAGACCGCCATGGCGCTCGGCTCGGGCTTCATCGTCTCGTCCGATGGCATGATCGTCACCAACAACCATGTCATCGACGGCGCCACGGATATCCGCGTGACGCTGGACGACGGCCAGCAATACAAGGGCACGCTCGTCGGGCATGATGCCAAGAACGATCTCGCCGTAGTCAAGATCGATGCCGGCAAGCCGCTTCCGACCCTCGCCTGGGGAGATTCCGACAAATTGAGAGCCGGCGACGCCGTGCTTGCCATCGGCAATCCTTTCGGCATCGGCACGACGGTCACCTCCGGCATTGTCTCGGCGCGCGGCCGCGACCTGCACAACGGTCCCTATGACGACTTCATCCAGGTGGATGCCGCGATCAACCACGGCAATTCCGGCGGCCCGCTGGTCGATGCCGACGGCAAGGTGGTCGGCATCAACACCGCCATCTATTCGCCCAACGGCGGCAATGTCGGCGTCGGCTTCGCCATCCCTTCCGACCAGGCCGAGGCCGTGGTCGCCAAGCTGGAGACCGGCGCCAAGATCGAGCACGGCTATATCGGCGTCGAGATCCAGTCGGTGACCAAGGATGTCGCCGACGCGATCGGCCTCAGCAAGGAATCCGGCGCACTGGTCGCCCAAGTCGTCGACGGCTCACCGGCCGCCAAGGCCGGGTTGAAGAGCGGCGACGTCGTCACCGAACTCGGCGGCAAGCCCGTCGCCACGCCGAAGGATCTGTCGCGGTTGGTCGCCGACATGGCGCCCGGCGACAAGGCCGACATCACCGTCTGGCGTCATGGCAAGTCGCTTGATCTGTCCATCGCCGCCGGCAAGGGCGGCGACGAACGGCAGGCATCTGCCGACAACGGTAACGGCGCGCAGCCGGGCTCTGCCATGCAGTCCGACTCGGCACTAGGCATCGGACTTGCCGGTCTGACGCCGACCATGCGCAACCGCTTCGGCATCGATCCGTCGGTCGAGGGCGTCATCGTCACGCGAGTCGCCAGCGACAAGCCGGCGGCCGACAGCGGCATCCAGCGCGGCGACATCATCGTCTCCATCAACCAGCAACCGATCGCCAGCGTCGGCGATGCGATGAAGGAGTTGAAGACGGCCGAAAAGGCAGGGCGCAAGTCCGTGCTGCTGCAAGTCGAACGCGGCGACAGCGAGATGTTCGTCGGCGTGCCGTTCGGCAACGCCTGATCCCGCTCCTGTTGCGACATGAAAATCGCGCCCGTGGTCACCCTGCCGCGGGCGCGATCTTCATGCGTTGCAAGCGAAGCCGGAGATGATCGTCCGGGCAAGGCAGGACGGGTATTTCCTTCCTTGCCTTTGCCACAATCTGGGCGCTTGCGACATTTGCAAGGCAAGACCCGGCCGGCAGACATGACTGACACAGACACTTCGCCCGATGATCGCCAGGCCGGCGGCGCTCTGGCGCGCGTCGTCGACCGTATCGTCGAACCGCGCGTGCTTGGCCCGATCGTCGGCGCGGTGGCGGTGGCGATCGCATTGGTCGTCATCCACGAGATCAGCGGCAAGCTCCATCTGCGCCAGATCGAGACGGCACTTGCCGCCACGTCGTTTCAGACGGTCGCACCGGCGCTTGCCTTCACCTTCGTCAGTTTCATCGCCATGGCTTGCTATGACGTCATGGCAGTGCGCCGTGTGGCGCCCGGCAAGGTGCCGGTCCGCCTTGCCCTGTTTGCCGGCTTCGTCGGCTACGGCTTCTCCAACGCCATCGGCTTTCACGTCTTCGTCGGCGGCCCGGTGCGCTACCGCATCTACCAGTCGGCCGGCGCGGACGCGGCCGATGTCGGCCGCATCGTCGGCATCTCCTTCCTCACTTTCTGGGGTGGCCTGCTGACCATCGTCGGGCTCGCCCTTTTGTTCGATCCGGTCGGCTTGCCGGCGCTGGCCCTGTTGACGCCGGCCGGCGACCGCATCATCGGCGGCGCGATCATGGCCGGCCTGGCCGCAGTCGTCGTCTGGCTGTCACGCGGCAACCACCAGGTCTCCATTCTCGGCTGGGATTTTCCGCTGCCTTCGGCAGGCAGCGCGCTGGCGCAGATCGTCATCGGCGCCATCGACATCGGTGCTGCGGCGGCCGCCCTCTATGTGCTTCTGCCGGCCGACATTGCCCCGGGCTACGCGGTCTTCCTCATCCTGTTCGTCGCCGCCATCATCGCCAGCCTCATCAGCCATGCGCCGGGCGGGCTCGGCGTGCTGGAAGCGACGATCCTGCTCGGCCTCGGCGCCGGAACGCGACCGGACGTGGTGGCGGCGCTCGTACTGTTCAGGCTCGTCTACTACCTGCTGCCGTTGCTGCTGGCGGCTTCGGCGCTGCTTGCCTTCGAGATCTATCGTGTCCGCTCCACCGTCTCGACGGTTGCGGGTCGCACGCTCGCGGTGACGCGCCATGTGGTGCCGCCGATCACCGCGACTCTCGCCTTTGCCGGCGGCATGGTGCTGCTTCTGTCCGGCAACACGCCTGCCGCCGTCGAGCGCACCGACTGGCTGAGCGATATCCTGCCGCTGCCGTTCGCAGAGGCCTCACACCTGCTTGCCTCGATCACCGGCCTGCTTCTGGTGGTCATCGCGCGCGGCCTTTACCGGCGCATCGCTTTCGCCCGCATCGCGGCGATAGCGCTGCTCTTGTCGGGCGCCGCCTTCTCGTTGCTGAAGGGCCTCGACTGGGAAGAGGCGGTCGTCCTGATAGTGGTCGCGCTGGTACTGTTCGTGTACCGCCGAGCCTTCTACCGGCGCGGAGACTGGCGCTCGTTTCGCCCCGATCCGACCTGGATCGGCCTCATCGCCATCGTCATCATCACCGCCACGCTGGTCGGCCTGCTCGCCTACCGGCATGTCGAGTACCAGTCGGACCTGTGGTGGCAATTCGCCTGGGACGGCAATGCACCGCGCTTCCTGCGCGCCACGCTGGCGCTCGCCATGGTCGCCGCCACGATTGCCGCCGACGCCATCATCAACCGGCCGAGGCAGGCGAAGCATGCCGGACGGGAACCCATCCCGGAAACCGTGCGTCACGTTCTGGAAACCTCGTCCGACACGCAGTCCTGCCTGGCGCTGCTTGGCGACAAGACCTTCATGGTGTCGACCAGCGGCAGGGCTTTTCTCATGTACGCCGTCTCGGGCAGGAGTTGGATCACCTTGGGCGATCCCGTCGGCGATCCCAAGGCCGCCAGGGCACTGATCTGGCGCTTCGCCGAGGCCGCCGACCATGCCGGCGTCAGGGCGGTGTTCTACGCGGTCCAGCCGGAATTCCTCCCGTCCTACCTCGACATGAACCTGGCGATCCTCAAGATCGGCGAGGTGGCCCGCGTCGAGCTGACCGGCTTCTGCCTGGAAGGCGCGGTGCGGCAGCCGCTGCGCTACGCCATCGGCAAGGCGACGCGCGAGGGGCTGGCCTTCTCCGTCATCCCCAAGGCCGAAGTGCCGAACGCGCTGCCACAGCTTCGCGCCGTATCCGACGCCTGGCTGAAGAGCAAGAACGGCCATGAGAAGGGGTTTTCGCTCGGCTATTTCGACGACGCCTATATGAGCGAGTTCGACTGCGCGGTGCTGAGCAGGGATGGCGAAACCGTCGCCTTCGCCAATCTGTGGCGCAGCGGCGACCGCGACGAGTGCTCCATCGACCTGATGCGCTACCGGCCCGGCATCTCGAAAGTGATGATGGAGGCGTTGTTCGCCCACCTGCTGCTTTACGGCAAGGCCGAAGGCTACCGTTGGTTCAATCTCGGCGCGGCACCCTTGGCCGGTCTCGCCAATCATCCGCTCGCCTCGACCTGGAGCCGCGTCGGCACCTTCATCTACCGGGCCGGCGACGAGTTCTACAATTTCGAGGGCCTGCGCGCCTTCAAGCAGAAATTCGACCCCGTCTGGACGCCGCAATACCTGGCCTGTCCCGGCGGGCTGGCGATGGCGCAGGTCCTGCTCGACGTCACCACCCTCATCTCCGGCAGCCCCATCAGGATCTTCAAGCGATGAAACGCTCTCTTGCCTTTCTTCTTCCTGCCTTTGCGGCAATAGGCTCCGCCTCTGCCCAGTCGACCGCGCCGGCGACAACTGCAACCGTCACGGCGGGACGGCTGGAGAACGTGCGCCTGCTGGCGGCCGAGGGCGCGGCCAAGGCGATGGTCGTCTATTTCTCCGATCGCGCCGGCTGGACCGCCGCCGATGACGCGACGGCAGCGGCCCTGCGCAAAGACGGCGACGTTGTGCTGGGCGTCGACCTTGCCGCCTATGCGCAGGCGCTCGACAAGGCGGGTGGCGAGTGCCTCTACGTCGTTGGCGAGATCACCGACCTCGCGCAGACCGCGCAGCGCCAGCTCGACATCCAGACCTACCTGCCGCCGATTGTCGTCGGGCGAGGGGAGGGAGCCACCTTCGCCTACGCGGCCCTGGCCGACGCGCCGGCCAACACGCTGGGCGGCGCCGTCGCTTCCGGTTTCGCCAACAAGCTGACGCTCAGGTTGCCCTTCTGCCCCGGTTCCACCGCCACCAAAGCGGCGGACGGCAAGAGCTACAGCTACGGCTTCGATGTGACGTTGCCCGAGCCTGCCTCGCTCTTTGTCGCGGACGACGCGCTCGATGCCGTGCGTGGCCAGGCATCGGCACAGGACACCATCACCGTCGATACGCTGGATGCCGACGATCCGGCCAGCCAGATCGTCGCCGCCGTGTCGACGCTGGCGGACGCAATCGAACCCTTCGGCAAACTGCCGGCCATCGATCTGCCTGCCACCGGCGGCAAGCCGAGGGCCGTCGCCATCCTCGTCTCCGGCGACGGCGGCTGGCGCGATCTCGACAAGACCATCGGCGAATGGCTGTCGACGCAAAGCGTCCATGTTGTCGGGCTCGATGCGCTGCATTATTTCTGGTCGAAACGGACGCCGCAGGAACTGGCGACCGACGTGACGGCCCTGGTCAAGGATGCCGACCCGACGGGCGAACTACCGGTCATGCTGATCGGTTATTCCTTCGGTGCCGACACCGTGCCCTTCGCCTGGCCGCTGCTGCCGAAGGCGTTGCAGGACCGCACCAAGGTGATCGCGCTGATGGCGCCTGGCCTGTCCACCTCCTTCCAGGTCACCATCTCGGGCTGGCTCGGCATCGACGACAGCGGCTACGACATTCCCAAGGCCATCGCCTCCCTACCGGTCGAACGTGTCATCTGCGTTTCGGGCAAGGAGGAAGATGCCAGTGCCTGCCGTGACCCGGCCTTGCAGACATTCACCCACATCGAAACCGACGGCGGCCATCACTTCGACGGCGACTACGAGGCGATCGCGCAGAAATTCCTCGACCGGCTTTAGACACAGCTGCCCCGATAACCTGACGCCCACGCGAGACTTGCTACCGCGGTCATCGTTCATTTGAACGACTATGCAGCGGCCTATTTCCCCCGGACATTGCATTAAGCCTTCGGAAAGCGAGGCACAAAGCAAGAATAGCAGGGGGAACGGATGACGGGCCAAACCCGAGACAATTCCGGCATGGCGGTGTGGTCATGACCGCCTCGTCAGTCGCGCCGCTTCCGGCATCCCTTCCACGGATAACGCTGATGGCGCTTGTGGCTTTTGCCGCTGTCACGCCAATGGCGTTGCTCGTCGCGCCTGCGCTGGCCGCGCAGCTCGGCACGGAAATGGGGATCGGCCCGTCGCAGATCGGGACCTATTTCTTCGTGGAGAACGGCGCGTTCAGCGCCGCCTCGCTCCTGTCCCTTTTCTGGCTTGGCCGGCTCAACGTGCGGATCGTCGGGCTGGTCGCGCTCGCCGTGTTCATCCTTGGCAACTTGGCCACTCCGATGGTGCTGCCAGATTATACGGGCCTGCTCTTCATGCGGGCCGCCACCGGTTTCGGCGGCGGCACCCTGATGGTCCTGTCGATGATCAGCGCCCAGGATGCCGCGAACCCGGATCGGGTCTTCGGCTACTGGGTTGTGGGACAGCTCGTCGCCGGCGCGATCGGGCTCGCCCTTCTTCCGCATCTGTTCGCCGCCTACGGGCTGGCATCCTTCTACATCGTGCTCGGCACAGTCACGCTGCTGCTGTCGCCGCTGTACAAGGGCTTCCTCGCGCCTGCGGCGTCGGAGGCGCCGAAATCGAACGCCGCCGCCCCGGGCAGCCGGTTCGTCGCACTCGCCATACTGGCCGTCGCCGCTATCCTTGCCTTCTATGTCGCGATCGGCGGCGTGTGGACCTTCGCCAGCATGGCGGCGACGCAGGCCGGGATCGAGGGCGCCAGTGTCGGCACGATCCTCGCCATCGCCTCGCTGTTCGGCATAGCGGGATCAATGATCGCGGCCTTTCTGGGCGGCCGCGCCGCACGGCGCGCCATGCTGCTGCTCGGCTACGCCATTCTCGTCGCGTCGATCGTCGCGGTGGCGACGCTGCATGGCGGCTCCGCCTATATCGTGGCCATCTGCGCGTTCAAGTTCGCCTGGACGTTCGTGCTCCCCTTCATCATCGCGGAAGCCGCCAGTCGCGATCCTTCCGGTCGCCTTGTGGCTTCGACCACCCTGATCATCGGAACCGGCCTGTCCCTCGGTCCGCTCTTTGCCGGGAACCTGCTCGAGGCGTCCTGGAGCCTCGGCTCCGTCTTCATCGCGGCGGCGCTGTGTGGCGTCCTGTCCTTCGCCTGCCTCCTGATCTCCCCGCGCCCCGAAGGAACCTCCTGAGCGAATGGACAGACGATGAAGAAAACAGGTTTCTATACCGACGAAAGAACGTTCTGGCATTCGGGCGGCATCCAATCACTGGTGCTGCCTGTCGGAGGCTGGGTCCAGCCTCCCGCCGCCGCGGGGTTCGCGGAATCTCCAGACTCCAAGCGGCGCTTCCTGTCCCTGCTTCAGGTTTCCGGGCTGACGGCGAAACTGGAGATACGCTCGGCTACCTCCGCGAGCCGGGAAGATTTGCTACGCGTCCACCCCGCCAGCTATCTCGACGCGTTCAAACGCGTCAGCGATGCCACCGGGGGTGATCTCGGCGTGAGCGCGCCCTTCGGCGTTGGCAGCTATGAAATCGCGACGCTGTCGGCCGGGCTGGCGATGGCAGCCGTCGATGGCGTATTGTCCGGCGCGCTGAAGAACGCGTTTTCGCTGTCGCGACCACCAGGCCATCACTGCCTGCCGGACACTCCCATGGGCTTCTGCCTTCTCGCCAACATTCCCGTGGCGATCGAGGCGGCCCGCGCGAAACATGGTGTCGGACGCGTTGCCGTCGTGGACTGGGACGTGCATCACGGCAACGGCACGCAGGCCATCTACTACGAGGACCCCGACACGTTGACGATCTCGCTGCACCAGGACGGGTGCTTCCCGCCGGGATATAACGGCGCCGAGGATCGTGGGACCGGGGAAGGGCAGGGCGCGAACATCAACATCCCGCTTCTGCCCGGCGGCGGCCACGCGGTGTATATGCGAGCGTTCGAGCGCATCGTCATCCCGGCGCTTGAGGCCTTCAAGCCGGAACTGATCGTGGTGGCGAGTGGTCTTGATGCCTCGGTCGTCGATCCGCTGGCACGCATGAACCTGCACAGCGACAGCTACAGGGCCATGACGGCGAGCATTGTCGACGTCGCCGGGCGGCTATGCCAAGGACATCTCGTGGTCGTTCATGAAGGCGGATATTCGGAAACCTATGTTCCCTTCTGCGGCCATGCGCTCGTGGAAGCCCTGTCGGGCGAAATCAGCGACGTCGTCGATCCGCTTATGCCCATGGCCCTGCAGTGGCAGCCTGCGGAGCGTTTCAACGCCTTGCAGTTCGAGATGATCGACGAAATGGCGGCGAGCCTGAAACTTTAGAAATTGACCCTTTTTGCGCCGGCGACCTATCTTCGGGCAGCCGGCCGCAGATGACCCATTTCGTTTATTCATCGCCCCGGATAGCCTCGGTTGGTGGAGCACAGGAGTGCGATGGCAAACGGCGTGGGCATACCGATGGTCGCCAGGGCCTCGACCGTGAATCCGAGGAATTTTTCCGAGCCGGTGAGGCTGGATCTCGTTGCCGATCCGGCGCGTCCGGCGCGCCGGACCGATTTTACCGAGACGCTGGCGCGCCCGAATACGACAAACAGCAAGCTCAGCGTTTTCCTGCTCGACCTTTACGCCGCAGCCGTGCGCGAGGAGGTCGGCTGCTTCGAGCGGTCTTTCTTCATCTCCCTTGAGGATCTGGTCCCGTTCGATGCGGGCTGGACCGGGGTCGCGGCGCAGGAGGACAACCGCCC
>JBQCHN010000028.1:0-3520 GCA_051954615.1 Mesorhizobium sp.
GGAAACGTCGATGCCGAAATGCTGTTCGCCCATCAGGGCTTCGCCCGACGCCTTGAGAAGCACGCGTCGGTAGAGGGACTTGGCCGTCATCTGGTCCTCGGGATCGTGGCGAAGGCGGCCGGACAAATCGTCCGACACCGCACGGCGCGTCTCAATGATGGGTCGACCCGATACACGAAGGGCGCCGCGATGTCACGCGGCGCCCCCGGTGAAACTGCCTGCGGCAGGGCTTACTTCTTGACCGCCGCCGCGACCTCAGCCGCGAAGTCGGTCTCTTCCTTCTCGATGCCCTCGCCCAGCGCGAAGCGCAGGTAGGCGGTGATCTTGGCCGGGGCGCCGATGTCCTTCTCGGCTTCCTTCAGCGCCTTCTCGACGGTCAGGTCGGGGTTGAGCACGAAGGCCTGCTTCAGGAGCACGACTTCCTCGTAGAACTTGCGCAGGCGACCCTCGACCATCTTCTCGATGATGTTCTCGGGCTTGCCGGACTGGCGGGCCTGCTCGGAGAAGATCGCCTTCTCGCGCTCGACGGCGGCCGGGTCCAGCGCATCGACGTCCAGCGACAGCGGGTTGGTCGCCGCGACATGCATGGCGACCTGGCGCGCGAAGGCGCTGGCCTTGTGCGCGTCGCCGGTCGTCTCGATGGCGACCAGCACGCCGAGCTTGCCGAGGTTGTCGGCGACGGCGTTGTGGATGTAGGTGGCGACCGCGCCCTGCGCGACCGTCAGCTTCTCGGAACGACGGAAGCCGAGATTCTCGCCGATGGTGCCGACGGCGTCCTTGATCGTCTCGGTGACTGTCTTGTCGGAGCCCGGATACTTGGCGTTGGCCACCGCCTCGGTCGAACCGTAGGCGAGCGCCACCTTGGCGACGTTGGCGACGATCGCCTGGAAGGCATCGTTGCGGGCGACGAAGTCGGTCTCGGAGTTGACCTCGACGATGGCCGCTTCGCGCACGCCCGCCTCGACGCCGATCAGGCCCTCGGCCGCGACGCGACCGGCCTTCTTGTCGGCCTTGGCGATACCCTTGGCGCGCAGCCAGTCGACCGCCGCCTCCATGTCGCCGTTGGTTTCGGCCAGCGCCGCCTTGCAGTCCATCATGCCGGCGCCCGTCAGGTCGCGCAGTTCTTTGACCTGTGCTGCTGAAATGCTCATTGAATGCCTCTTTGTCTCGAAACGCGCATCGTGCCCGGCTGGGGCTTCAATGCGCGGGCGCACCATCGAACTTTCGATGATGCGCCGTTGATTCAGGCGGACCGTTCTCTACGCATTTCCGGACGCAAAACCGGTTCACACTTTTGCTGGAAATGCTCTGGCACGCCGTGATTTCAGGAATGTGAAGGCCGGGACCGGCCTTCGCCTTCTCAGGCTTCCGGCGCCTCTGCGGCCGGGGTCTCGGCGACCGGAGCCTCCTCCAGCGCCGGCTCGGCCGGAGCTTCGGCGGAAGCGCCGATGTCGACGCCCAGCGCGCCCTGCTGGCGGGCGATGCCGTCGATGGCAGCCTTGGCGATCAGGTCGCAGTAGAGCTGGATGGCGCGCGCGGCGTCATCGTTGCCGGGGATCGGGAAATCGACCTTGTCCGGATCGCAATTCGAATCGACGATCGCCACCACCGGGATGCCGAGGCGCTTGGCCTCGAGGATGGCGATGGCCTCCTTGTTGGTGTCGATGACGAACATCAGGTCGGGCGTCGAGCCCATGTCCTTGATGCCGCCCAGCGCCTTGTCGAGCTTCTCGCGCTCACGGTCGAGGTTGAGGCGCTCCTTCTTGGTGAAGCCCTGGGCTTCGCCGCCGGAGAGCATCTCGTCGAGCTTGCGCAGGCGCTGGATCGAGTTGGAGATCGTCTTCCAGTTGGTCAGCATGCCGCCGAGCCAGCGCGAATTGACGTAGTACTGCGCCGAACGCTGCGCGGCGTCAGCCACGATGTCCGAAGCCTGGCGCTTGGTGCCGACGAACAGCACGCGGCCGCCGCGGGCGACGGTGTCGGAAACCTGCTTGAGCGCCTGGTTGAGCAGCGGCACCGTCTGCGACAGGTCGATGATGTGGATGTTGTTGCGGGCGCCGTAGATGTAGGGCGCCATCTTCGGGTTCCAGCGATGCGTCTGGTGGCCGAAGTGAACGCCAGCTTCCAGAAGCTGGCGCATGCTGAAGTCGGGCAGAGCCATTCTCATTTCCTTTCCGGTTGACCTCCACGGACACTTGACGGTTTCAGCAAACCGGCCTGAAAGCAGAGCTGTTCAGATGGCCTGACCTCACCGCCACCGGAGGTTTCCGCCGGATTTCTCCCGGACAGACACCAAAGTCCGTGTGTGGAATGGGCGCGCATATAGTCTGTTGCGGTGCAAAAGGCAACCCGCCCGCGCTCCTGGCCGCCGCCAGCGCCCGTGGCCGCAAATCAGGACGTGCAGGCGACCTCGAGGGCGAGCCTCGTCATGTCCGTGAAAAGCGCCTGCCGCTCGGCATAGTCCGTTTCTTCGCCCGTGGCGATGTTGTCGACCACCGTGCAGATCGACAGCGCCCGCGCGCCGAAGTGGCCGGCGATGCGGTAGAGTGCGCTGGTCTCCATGTCGACGGCGATGGCGCCGGCCGCCTGCGCCGCGGCGAAGCGGCTGATGCCGCTGCCGCGCGGATGATAGAAGACGTCGCTGCAAATGGTCAGGCCGGCCCGGCAGGCGATGCCGAGTTCCGCGGCCTTTTCGAGCGCCCGGCGCAGGAGATCCGGGGCGGGCCGGCAATCCCGCGCATCGTAGAGGCCGAAGACCTGGCCGCTCACCGAATCTTCGCCCCGAACCTCGCTCGAGATCACCACGCTGCGCAGCGCAGCCGCCCCGGTCAGGCCGCCGCATGTGCCGATGCGGATCAGCGTTCGCGGGCCGAAGTGGTCCAGCAATTCATGCGTGTAGATCAGGAAAGACGACGCCCCGATGCCGGTCGTCTGCACGCTGACCGGACAGCCGCGGAAAGTGCCGGTGAAACCGAGAGCCTCGCGCCGTCGGTTGACGCATCGCGGCGCCTCCAGAAACGTCTCCGCAATCCATCGGGTGCGCTGCGGGTCTCCCGCCAGCAGCACCGCCCCTGCATAATCGCCCCTCTCGGCCTCGTTGTGCGGCGTCATCGCACCCCCACGATGCCATCATGACATCACCGACGCGCGCCAACAATCGTGCGCCATGACGAAAGGCCCGATTTTTGGACCTTTCGCGGGGTGTCGTGCGCCGTCAGGCCTCCAGCACTTCCTTGACGACGGTGGCGAGTTGCTTGAGCGAGAAGGGTTTCGGCAGGAATCCGAACTGCGCGTCTTCCGGCAGGTTCTTGGCGAACGCGTCCTCGGCATAGCCGGAGACGAAGACGAACTTGATGTGCGGCTGGCGCTTGCGCAACTCGCCGAGCAGCGTCGGTCCGTCCATCTCGGGCATGACGACATCGGAAACGACGATATCGATCTTGCCGTCGAGCGAATCGAACACCTCCAGCGCCTCGACGCCGGACGACGCCTCATGCACCGTGTAGCCGCGCGAGGTCAG
>JBQCHN010000029.1:0-4800 GCA_051954615.1 Mesorhizobium sp.
GATCTGGGCGCGGCCGACGGCCGAGTTCAATGGCATTTCCGGCGGCTACGAAGGCAAGGGCTTCAAGACGGTGATCGCAGCACAAGCGTCTGCGAAAGTGTCGTTCCGGCTGGTCCACAAGCAGGACCCGAAGAAAATCCGGGCCGCTTTCCGCCAGTTCGCCTCCGAGCGCCTGCCGCCAGACTGCTCTATCGAGTTCCACCAGCATGGCGGCTCTCCGGCCATCCAGCTTGCCTACGATTCGCCGTTCCTGACCAAGGCGCGCAATGCGCTCACCGAGGAGTGGTCGAAACCGGCGGTGACGGTGGGCAGCGGCGGTTCGATCCCCGTGGTCGGCGATTTCCAGACCTATCTCGGCATGGAATCGCTGCTGGTCGGTTTCGCCCTGGCGGACGACCGCATCCACTCGCCCAACGAGAAGTACGACCTCAATTCCTTCCACAAGGGTCAGCGTTCCTGGGCGCGCATCCTTGAGGCGCTGACACGCTGAGGGCCGAGAGATGACGAGCACCATCCGCTTCCACAAGGGCGACCTGCCCGATCTTTCGCACTACGACGTCGAGGCGGTCGCGATCGACACCGAGACACTGGGGCTGAACCCGCACCGCGACCGGCTGTGCGTGGTGCAGCTTTCGCCGGGCGACGGCAGCGCCGACGTGGTGCAGATCGCGCCCGGGCAGCGGCGCGCGCCGAACCTTGCGGCGCTGCTGCGCAACCGCAGGATCACGAAGCTGTTCCACTTCGGACGCTTCGACATTGCGGTTCTCTACCATGCCCTGGGCGTCATGGCCGAGCCGGTGTTCTGCACCAAGATCGCGTCGAGGCTGACGCGCACCTACACCGACAGGCACGGGCTGAAGGATATCTGCAACGAACTGCTCGGCGTCAGCCTGTCGAAGCAGCAGCAGTCATCCGACTGGGCGGCCGAGACGCTTTCGCCCGAACAGCTCGAATACGCCGCCTCGGACGTGCTCTACCTGCACCGACTGCGCGAGGTCCTGGCCGGGCGGCTCGTCCGCGACGGGCGTGCGAAGGAGGCGGACGCGTGCTTCCGTTTCCTGCCGACGCGGGCGAAGCTCGACCTTATGGGCTGGGCCGAGGAAGACATCTTCGCGCATAGCTGACGGAACCCGGATGCGGCATCCGCGTTGTGTCGCGCGGATGAATTTGAGGGGATTGCCATGACAGAGCGCAAACCGATCGCCAGCGCGCCGAAGGACGGCTCGCAGGTCACCGTCTCGTGGACGGACGGGGACGGCGTGACCAGCGAGTCGCTGGCGCGCTGGGAGGACGGCGGCTGGTGGACCTATATCGACAGCGATACCAAGAAGCGGATCGAGCCGTCGAGCTGGCGGCCGGCTTCCGACGACGACGCGTGAGACGGCCGCTGGCGCGCCGGCACGTTTTTCAATAGGTTCGACAATGTTGCAACCGGAGAGCGATTCGGTGCTCCAAGCGCCGACGCCGCTCCGTACAAGGAGGGAATACCATGGGCGTTGAAAGCCTCATCGTCTTTCTCATCATCGGTGCCATCGCCGGCTGGCTCGCCGGCCTCATCGTCAAGGGCTACGGCTTCGGCCTGCTCGGCAACATCGTGGTCGGCATCGTCGGCGCGCTGATCGCCGGATGGCTATTCCCGACGCTCGGCATCAGCCTCGGCTCGGGCATCGTGGCGGCCATCATCCACGCGGCCATCGGCGCCATCATCCTGCTGGTACTGATCCGGTTGGTGAAATCCGCCTGACGCCCGCGAACCAAGGGAGCGCGCCGTGAGCCGGAATATGCTTTACCTCCTCATCGGCGCGCTCGTCGTCGTGGTCCTCGTGCTTGGCGCCTATGTCTGGCGCCAGGAAAGCAAGCCCGAAGGTGTCGAACTCAAGATCGACGACAACGGCATATCGATTCAGAAGAATTGATTTTCCAAAGCGGCAGCAAAGGCGGCGGCGCGAGCCTGAGCCCGCTTTTTGCACCCGGACGCCCGTCAGCTGGCGTGCCGCATTGTCCCGTGCCGCTCCGCCACCACCGGCGAAGGGCCGCCATCGACCAGAAGGCCGGTGATGCGGGCGAAGCCGGCAAAGGATTTGCGGGCCTCTTCGGCGCTCATCTGGGATGCCATCGCCGCCGTGCAGCAATTCAGGGCGCAACGGTAGACCGGCCCGCGCCGTCCCTTCGGCCATTCGCGCAGGAACACCATCGCATCCGCCACGCTATCGATCTCCTCGACGGGGTGTCCATGACCGCGCGAGAGACGCACGGGGGAAAAGAATTGCAGGCGATTCATCGACTTCCTCCCAGAAGCTGCGAAAAGACGACCGCAGATTGTCCGCTAACGCTCCGTCAACGCGCCGAAATACATCCGGTTCCCGCGCATCGGCAAAATTTCATCGCTTCGACGGCAGACCCCCCTGCGCCTCATTGACGGCAAATTTTTGTTGATGCGGGAAATTCCGACACAAAAGACCGCCCGGTTGGCGGGCGGTCTTTCCTGAAAAACGCCGACTATCTGACGACGTATACGATCCTGCGCGAATGCGCGTCCACGAGCACCGGCTGGCCGTTGATATAGGCATAGCGGTAGTCGTAGTCAGGGATTTCGGCGAGCGATACCGTATCGGGCAACCCGGCGCCGACGACGACCTCGCCGTCAAGATAGACAGGCTCCGTGCGGTGCGCCGTGACATAGGTGCGTACCGTCTGGGGCGGGGGAGCAGCCGTGCCGGCCGCACCGCCGGCCACCGTGCCTGCGGCACCGCCGATGGCGGCGCCGACGGGGCCGCCAGCTACCGCGCCGACGATGGCGCCGGTCACGCCGCCGGCCACCGCGCCGGCATCGCCGTTGCTCATGCGGGCGGGCGCTTCAACCACGGCGATCCCCGCATCGGGGGAGCGGTCGGTAAGGATGACCTGCGTTCCGTTGGAATCCATGGCGAGATAGTCCGAATATGCCCAGGCGTCTTCCGAGCCGGTGCTGACGTTGCACCATTTGCCCTGGTTGATGCAGCCCTTGACCATGGTGGACTGGCCTGCGCCGATGACGCCTACGACCGGATATTGGGATCCGGGGCCTGCGCGCAGATTGAGGTCGGTCGTCGCGACCACGGCCGTGTCCGCGAGAGCAAAAGAGGTCATGGAAAGCCCGAGGGCCGAAGCTAGCAGAAGTGTTTTCATGACGTCGTCTCCTGTTGATCCCTCGGCGGGTAAACGAGGTCTTCCTTTTTTAGTTCCTGCTTTAAGGCTCCGCGTGAAAGCTCGCCTGGACGACGATGCAGGCCTTGAAAAGCTTGCGCGGAGCGTGTCGATGTCTATGCCTGAAGCCGCGAGAGCCATTACGAATTTAAGAATTCGTCAAGGATTTCAACACGCTGGTAAACCGCAACCTTAACCCGCCCTTAAACCGCCGCATCTACCCTTCAACCGGGACGCCATCGGCACGGGGACGAAAGGGCAGCGCATGGCGGGCCGCAGGGACAGACGCATCGAGCCGAGTTTCGGCGAGCCGTCGCGCGCGGCGTCGGAGGACGGGTTTTCGGTGCGCGAGGAGGACCGCGTCGTGCCGAGCCGCCGCAAAGCCGCGCCCAAGCGCAAATCCTCGAAGGCGAAGGACCGGCGCCGCCGTGGCCGTTCCGGGCGCGGTCTGCTCGGCGTATTCGGCCGGCTGGTCTACTGGTGTTTCGTGCTCGCCATCTGGGGTGGCATCGCCGCCGCCGGCATCGTCGTCTACTACGGCGCCAAAATGCCTGCCGCCACCACCTGGGAAATTCCCGACCGCGCGCCCAACATCAAGATCGTCTCGGTCGATGGCAAGCTGATCGCCAATCGCGGCATGAGCGGCGGCGAGGCGCTCACCTTGAAGGAAATGTCGCCTTACATTCCCGAGGCCGTCGTCGCCATCGAGGATCGCCGCTTCTATTCGCATTTCGGCATCGACCCGATCGGGCTGACACGCGCGATGGTCACCAACGTGCTCGGTGGCCGCTTCAGCCAGGGCGGTTCGACGCTGACGCAGCAACTCGCAAAGAACCTGTTCCTCAAGCCCGACCGGACGCTGGAGCGCAAGGTGCAGGAGGTGCTGCTCGCACTGTGGCTGGAGCACAAGCACAGCAAGGACCAGATCCTGCAGATGTATCTGAACCGGGTCTATTTCGGTTCGGGCGCCTATGGCGTGGAAGCCGCCTCGCGGCGCTATTTCGGCAAGAGCGCGCGCGACGTTACCCTTTCGGAAGCGGCATTGCTCGCCGGCCTGCTCAAGGCGCCGTCCCGGCTGTCGCCGGCGCGTGACCCGAAGGCGGCGGAGGAACGGGCGCAACTGGTGCTCGCCGCAATGCAGGACGAGGGCATGGTCTCGGCCAAGCAAGTCGCCACCGCCATGAGCGCACCGGCGACGCGTGCCCCGTCCTACTGGACCGGCTCGGAGAACTATGTCGCCGACACCGTGATGGAGGAACTACCCGACCTGATCGGCGAGGTGCAGGGCGACATCGTCGTCGACACGACGGTGGACCTCACCTTGCAGAAGATCGCCGAGAAGTCGATCCGCGAGCTGATTGACCAGAACGGCAAGAAGCTCAATGTCAGCCAGGGCGCGCTGGTTTCCATCGACAGTTCCGGCGCGGTGCGCGCCATGGTCGGCGGCTACGAGTATTCGACCAGCCAGTTCGACCGCGCCTCGGAGGCGAAACGCCAGCCGGGCTCGGCCTTCAAGCCCTTCGTCTACATGGCCGCACTCGAAGCCGGGCGCACGCCCGACAGCGTTCGCAACGACGCGCCGATCAGGATCGGCAAATGGACACCGACCAATTT
>JBQCHN010000030.1:0-4576 GCA_051954615.1 Mesorhizobium sp.
TATGTAAGCGTCGCGAATTGACTTCAGGGAATGACACTTGGCTATCTACAGGGAAAAAGACATCTTCGAGCGGCGCAATGCCGCAAATCAGGCAAAGAAGGCGCTTCTGGAGCGCTTCAAGGCAAGACCCGCGGCGGACGACCCGGCCGTGCTGGCCCGTCAGGCGGAACGCAAGGCGATCCTTGAGGCCCGCGCCATCCGCGAAGCTGAAAAGCAGAAGCTGAAGCAGGAGAAGCTGGCGCGCGAAGCGGCCGAAAAGGCTGCCCGCGAGGCCGAAGAGGCACGCCTGCGCGCCGAAGCCGAGGCGAAGGCCGCCGAGGAAG
The DNA here is from genome assembly GCA_051954615.1 of Mesorhizobium sp. Classification (GTDB taxonomy): domain Bacteria; phylum Pseudomonadota; class Alphaproteobacteria; order Rhizobiales; family Rhizobiaceae; genus Mesorhizobium. The sequence goes on from JBQCHN010000030.1 coordinate 324, forward strand.
CGAAGGTCCGCGCGGCCGAAGAGGCTGAACGGCTCGCCGGCGAGCTCGCCGACGAAGCGGCCCGCAAGGCCAAGCGCGACGCACGCTACGCGGCGCGCAAGTCACGCGTCGGCCGTACGCCGCCGGGCTTCTCCGCCCGCTGATTCTTTCCGGATCGTTCCGGCTTTCTCCGGGCCGCCCGCAACGGCGGCCCGGTTTTCGGCGTGCGCGCTTCAGGCGACCAGCTTGAGGCCGACGATGCCGCAGACGATGAGGCCGATACAGCCGAGCCGGATGGCCGCCGCAGGCTCGCCCAGCAGCCACATGCCGAGCAGCGCCGTGCCGACGGTGCCGATTCCCGTCCACACCGCATAGGCGGTGCCGACCGGCAGGTCCTTCAGCGCCAGCCCGAGCAGGCCGACGCTGATGGTCATCGACACCACGGTCAGCACGGTCGGCAGCGGGCGGGTGAAGCCATCGGTGTATTTAAGGCCGATCGCCCAGCCGATTTCGAAAAGTCCGGCGAAAAACAGATAAATCCACGGCATGGTCCGCTCCTGCAAATGGCGGGTCGTCCTGCCGTGTTTTGAAGCCGAGGGGCAAAACCCGAAGGCGCGGGGTCGTCCCCGCGCCCGCGATATAGGACATGCCATGAACCCGTTCAATGGGCCCGTGGCTACCGGCTTGATGGGTTCCGGCCTATTTCTCCTTGATGCGGATCGCCTGCACGGGCGGCGGCGGCGTCTTTCCCGCTGCCGCCGGCTTCTTGGCGTCCTTCTTGGGTTTTCGGACTTCCTTCTTCGCCTTCATCGCGCCTTTGGCCATGGCCGGTTCTCCAGTCTGTGGGAACCGGAATCAAGCAAGAGTTGCGGCCGACCGCAAGGGGGATAAAGAACCGCCGTCCGCAAAACCGGCCGTGTCGGCAATGTTGCAACGCGGTTGCGAAACTCACTGTGCATCCGCCTTGCGGGCGCTATGTTGGCAAGATCGTTCGACGGATGGCACCATGGCAGGACACGGCGGCTCAAGACGGGTGATCTATGCGGCGCTGGCCGGCAACCTGGCCATCGCGCTGACCAAGTTTGCCGCCGCCTTCTTCACCGGTTCCTCGGCCATGCTGTCGGAGGGCGTGCATTCGCTGGTCGATACCGGCAACGGCGGACTTCTGCTCTATGGCATGCATCGCGCCGCGCGGCCGGCGGACAGCACCCATCCCTTCGGTCATGGCCGCGAGCTTTATTTCTGGAGCTTCATCGTAGCACTTCTGGTGTTCGCGCTGGGCGCCGGCGTTTCCTTCTACGAGGGCGTCATGCACATCATGGCGCCGGAGCCGGTCGCCAACCCGATGGTGAACTATGTCGTCCTCGGTTTCTCGCTGCTGTTCGAGGGCGGCTCCTGGTGGGTGGCGCTGAAGGAGTTCCGCAAGACCAAGGGCAGGCTCGGCTGGTTCCAGGCGGTGCGGCTGAGCAAGGACCCGAGCGTCTACACGGTGCTGTTCGAGGACAGTGCCGCCCTGCTCGGCCTTCTCGTCGCCTTCGCCGGCATTTCGGCGGCCGAATTCTTCGACATACCCGAATTCGACGGCGTCGCCTCGCTCGGCATCGCCGCCATCCTGGGAATGACGGCGATCTTCCTGGCGCGCGAGAGCAAGGGCCTGCTGCTCGGCGAGCCGGCTTCGCGCGAGGTGCAGGCGAAGGTGCTGGCGATCGCCCAGCAGGACGCGGCCGTGCAGCGGGCCAACGGGCTCGTCAGCGTCCATATCGGCCCCGAGGAGATCATCGCCGGCCTGAGCGTCGAGTTCGAGGACCATGTCGAGGCCGCGGAGATCGAGGCCTGCGTCGAACGCATCGAGGCGCGGTTGAAGGCCGAGGTGCCGACTGTCAAAAGCCTGTTCGTCAAGCCGCAGACGACGCGGACATGGGAAAGGCGCCGGCAGGAGATGGCCGATGCCTCGGATGACGAGGTGTGAACCACGGGCGGAGTGGCGAGGAAACCAGAGCTGGAGACGTGACATGAGGATTGACGGCGGGTGCCATTGCGGCGCCATCACCTATGAAGCGGAGGTCGATCCCGAAAAGACCTCCATCTGCCATTGCACGGATTGCCAGCAGATTACCGGCACGGCCTTCCGCGTCACCGTCTTTGCGCCGGAAAGCGACTACCGCATCACCGCCGGCACGCCGAAGGAATACATCAAGATCGCCGAAAGCGGGGCCAGGCGCGCACAGGGCTTCTGCGCCGACTGCGGCTCGCAGCTCTATTCGACGTCGGTCGGCGACGGTCCGAAAGTCTACGGCATCCGCGTCGGCACCGCCCGCCAGCGGCAAGAGCTCATGCCGAAACGGCAGATCTGGCATCGCTCGGCACTGCACTGGCTGCCGGACTTCGCGAACATGGAAACCGTTGAGGAGCAGAGCTAGGGCGCCCCCATTTCTGCTTCTTAATCGTCGCCCTCGACCACGCGCAGCCTGAGCTGCCCGGTCTTGGAATCGGCGACGCGCTTGCCGGCTGCCGCCGGCTGGCGTGGTTCGTCTTCTCCGCCGTCCGGCGAGCCGAACTCCAGCGCTTCGATCTTCTGGCCGCGCTTCGTCACCTTCGAGGACGAGACGAGGATCTCGTCGATGTCCTTCGCCGCCTGGCCAAAATGCGCCTGCAACTTGCGCACACGCTCGTCGAGGCGGCCGACATCCTCCATCAGCCGCACCACCTCGCCCTGGATCAGATGCGCCTGCTCGCGCATGCGCGAGTCCTTGAGGATCGCCTGCACCACCTGGATCGACAGCATCAGCAGCGACGGCGAGACGATGACGATGCGGGCGCGGTGCGCCCGCTGCACCAGTGCCTCGAAGTTTTCGTGGATCTCGGCGAATACCGATTCGGACGGCACGAACATGAAGGCCGTGTCCTGTGTCTCGCCCTGGATAAGGTATTTTTCCGAAATATCGCGGATATGCACCTCGATGTCGCGGCGGAAGGCCTGCGCAGCCACCTTTTGCGCCGACTCGCCCTCGGCGGCGCGGATGGCGTTCCATGCCTCCAGCGGAAACTTGGCGTCGATCACCAGCGACGGCGTATCGTTCGGCATTTTGACGATGCAGTCCGGCCGGCTGCCGTTCGACAGCGTCGCCTGGAATTCGTAGGCGCCGTGCGGCAGGCCGTCGGCGACGATCGCCTCCATGCGCGACTGGCCGAAGGCGCCGCGCGTCTGCTTGTTGGACAGGATCGCCTGCAACTGCACCACCTGGCCGGCGAGTGACTGGATATTGCCCTGCGCGGTGTCGATGACGGCCAGCCGCTCCTGCAGCTTTGCGAGGCTTTCATGCGTCGAGCGGGCCTGCTCGCTCATCGATTGGCCGAGCCGCCCGGTCATGGCGTCGAGCCGGTTGCCGATCGCCTGCGTCAGTTCCGCCTGGCGCGAGCCGAACACCTCGGCCAGGGTCCCCATGCGCCCCTGCATCTCGGCCTGCGCCTGCAGGATGCCGGCCATGCGCGCCTCGGCCTCCCGCGCCGCCGCCGCCTGCTCGGCCGCAGCGGTTGCCCGCGCCTTGCCGGCGCGCCAGACGGCGGCGACGAGCAGGGCAAGCAGGATGAAAAGCAGCACGCCCGCGAACGCCAGCGCGCCGCCCACCGTGACGGTGCTGGCGCCGAGGCGGAAAAGCGGGGCGGACAGGAAGGCGGCGCTTTCGTTCATCGCGCCAGCATAGACGATTCGCTCCGTGTCGAAAGATCAAAACGTGAACAATCATTGCCGTTGACGCTCGCCAGCCGAGGTCTTAGGTGAGGCGCATGTCGATCAAGCCGCTCATCATTCTTCCCGATCCCGTGCTGCGCCAGTTTTCCAAGCCGGTGGAGCGCGTCGACGCGCCGCTCAGGCAACTCGCCGACGACATGCTGGAAACGATGTACGACGCGCCCGGCATCGGGCTGGCGGCCATCCAGATCGGCGAGCCGCTCAGGCTGCTGGTCATCGACCTCGCCAAGGAAGACGAGACGCCCGCGCCGCATGTCTTCATCAATCCCGAGATCCTCGAAAGCGCCGACGCCCGCTCGGTCTACGAGGAGGGTTGCCTGTCGATCCCGGACTACTACGCCGAGGTCGAGCGCCCGGCTTCGGTCAGGGTGAAATATCTCGACCGCGACGGCAGGGAGCAGGAGATCATGGCCGAGGGGCTGATGGCAACGTGTCTCCAGCACGAGATCGACCACCTGAACGGCGTCCTGTTCATCGACCATATCTCGAAGCTGAAGCGCGACATGGTGGTGAAGAAGTTCCG